>CAZOWT010000178.1:0-5889 GCA_964583345.1 uncultured Clostridia bacterium | reverse complement strand
GCTGAATTTATTTCTGGCAAACTGGTAGTATTCCTCGCTCCAGGCTTGTTTTTTTTTGTTGACCAGCTTCCGACTGGATTGAGATGTCCATTTTGCCAGCTGAATCCCCAAGTCAGCAGGAATCAGCGTCCGGTAAAGAAAAATCGAGACCGGACTCCGGATGATTTTTTTTAGCAAACGGTATCCCCGGTCCTGTTTTGCCAGGCCGTCCCCATGGGCGATAAAAAAACGTTTGTTATCCAGGGAAAATTCGTGGGATTCACCCAGAGACCGGATCCCTATTTCTTTTTCCAGGTATTCACCCAGGAAAAAGTCATGATTTCCCCAGACCATGTTGATTTTTATGCCATGCTGAATCATCCGTTTGAACCGGTACAGTACCGGGAACCAGTATTTGGGAATCACATGCACCCATTCAAACCAGAAATCAAACAGGTCACCCAGGATGAAGAGTTGTTCGGCGTCTTCATGAAGAAAATCCAGGAAAGCGTAAAGGCGTCCCCTCTTTTTTTTTTCAGCTTCGGAAAGGTTGAACGACAGGTGAATATCGGAAATAAAATAGATGCTTTTCATGCAATTTCAGTGAATTATACGCAACATTGTTTTTTTTATCAAGCCGGCCGGCTTCCGCACCCGGGAAAAGAGACGAAGAAAGCGGATTTCCTGGATATTCCCGGCTGGAAACCAGGATTAAGAATTGATTTTTTTCAGGACTTCTTCCTGGTCTTTGGATGATTTTAATTTCAAAAATATGGATGGCCATTTTTCCTGAACATCCAGTATGAAATCGATAACTTCCCGCACCGCTCCCCTTCCTCCGTAGCGTTTGGCAATATAATGGGAGATACGTTTGATCAAAGGATGGGCATCGCCGACAGCGGCCGAAAAACCCACCATGCCCATCACTTCCGCATCACCGATATCATCACCGATATAGGCGACTTCTTCCTTGGTCAGTTTATATTTTTTCAGCAGTTGGGTAAACGGAATGGTTTTATTGCTGACACCTTCGAAATAATCGTCAATTTGAAGTTCCTCGGCCCTCATTTTTGCCGTTTTCGATGTTTTTCCCGAGATGATAGCGGTTTTTATGCCGGCCAATCCGGCAAATACGATGCCGGTTCCATCTTTTACATCAAACGATTTGATCACTTCTCCATCCGGAAACATGAAAAATCGTCCGTCCGACAGGGTGCCATCCACGTCCATGATAATCAGTTTTATTTTCATGGCCAGTTCTTTTTGATCCATCATATCATCTCCGTTCTCCACAGATCATGCAGGTGCAACAGGCCTTTCAGTTTGTTGCCATTGTCTTTGACCACCAGGGAAGTGATCGAATGATCTTCCATTATTTTTAAGGCCTCTACGGCCAGGTTTTCTTCCCATATGGCCAGGGGGTTCCGGGTCATGACGGTTTCCGCGGTTACCTTTGAGAAATTTGTTCTTTTAAGCAGCAATCTCCTCAGGTCGCCGTCGGTTATGATCCCTTTTATGGAATTAATATCATCGACCACGATGGCAACACCGAATTTTTTTTTATCGATGATCTTGATCACATCTTCCATGATCATGTCTATTCTCGCCACCGGGAGCTGAGGGCCCGAGTGCATCAAATGTTTGACTTTCAGCAATTTTTTTCCGATCGACCCGGCGGGATGATAAAAACGAAAATTTTCTTCGCTGAATCCCTTCTTTTCCATCAGGGCAATGCAAAGGGCATCTCCCATGGCCAGGGTCAGGGTGGTGGAGGCTGTCGGGACCAGGCCGATGGGACAGGCTTCTTTTTCAATACTGCAATCGATATAAACATCGCTTTGAGACGCCAGTGTCGAATGGGGTGTGCCGATCAGGGAAACCAGTTTTATCCCGATTCGCCTGATATAATTGATTAACCGGATAACTTCCTGGGTTTCGCCGCTGGTCGAAAGAGCCACAACCACATCCTTGTTGTCGATTATGCCGATATCGCCATGCAAGGCCTCGCAGGGGTGAAGAAAAACCGATGGAGTGCCGGTCGATGTCAGGGTAGCCGATATTTTTTTCCCCACGATACCGGATTTTCCCATCCCGGTAACCACGATCCTGCCCGGGGTGTCGTAGAGAATGTTGACCGCTTTTTCAAATTCCTTATCGATCTTCTGTATCGCGGTTTGAATGGCTTTTGCTTCTATTTCCAGGACTTTTTTCCCGATTTCAACCATATCCATTAGATTACATTATATATTGTTTTCAATTTAATTAACAGAGGCTTCAAGTATTTTATGTCCAACATATTTTTCCCGTCTGAACGGGCTTGACCGGGCCGGGTATGAACTTCCATGAATACGCCGTCTGCTCCGGACACCACGCCGGAAAGTGCTATTAAAGGTATATATTCCGGGTCGCCGCCGGAGATACCGTGATCGGCGGACGGTTTCTGCAGGGAATGGGTGGCATCAATGACCACCGGGCATCCGCTCTTTTTCATCACCGGAATGTTCCTGAAATCGACCACCAGGTTTCTATAGCCGAAAAAAGTTCCCCTTTCGGTCAGGATGATTTTCCGGTTTCCGGTCGAATGAATTTTCTCCACCACCAGGGCCATGTCTTCCGGAGACATATGCTGTCCTTTTTTTATGTTGACCGGCAATCCGGTTTCACCCGCTGCCAGCAACAGGTCGGTCTGTCTGCACAGAAATGCCGGGATCTGGATAACCGAAAGAACCTTCGAAGCCGGTTCGGCTTGCCAGGTTTCATGGATGTCGGAAAGCACCGGGATTTTGAAATGATCCTTCACTCTGGCCAGAATTTCCAGGCCTTTTTCCAGCCCCGGGCCCCGGTATGAATGGATGGATGACCGGTTGGCCTTGTCGAATGATGCCTTGAAGATAAACGGGATCTCAACTTCATCTGCAATATTTTTTATCTTCTCCGCTATCCGAAAGGTGGTTTCCTCGTCCTCGATAACGCAGGGTCCGAGAATAAAAAAAAGTCTGTCCTTCTTGAACTCAAAATCACCCGCAGTGAAATATGCATTCATTTTACGATTCTATCAGGTCGTTTGATAAAGTGCAACTGAATAATTCATGGTTTCCGAGCCCGGATCCGGCCGCCTTACTCTTCGGTTTTCATTTTTTCCAGGTCATCCATGGATATTAATATCTCCCGCTGGTTTTTGCTGTTCGGGGCGGTTACCACTCCTTTCGATTGCAATTGGTCGATCAGTCTTCCGGCCCGGGCATAGCCTATTCGCATCCGTCTCTGCAGGTATGAAGCAGATGCCTGTCCGGTGGTAATGATAATTTCGGCTGCATTAAAGAACAGGTCATCCAGTTGTCCGTTCTCGAGTTCCATATCGGTTCGGGCATGCGATTTGATCACCTGGGTATTGTATTTGGGCCTGAGCATTTTGGACAGATAGCCGATGACCCGGAGGGCTTCTTCCTCTGAAACGAATGCGCAGTGAAGCCGGATTAGGGTTGCGGTTTTGGGAGGCAAAAACAGCATGTCTCCATGGCCCAGTAATTTTTCCGCCCCCATGACGTCGATAATGGTTCTGGAATCGAATTTTGAGGGAACCGCCAGCGCAATCCGGGACGGGAAATTGTTTTTGATGGTTCCGGTTATGACATCGATGGAAGGCCTCTGGGTTGCCAGTATCAGGTGAATGCCCACTGCCCTTGATTTCTGTGCCATTTTTTGAATATTATCTTCAATTTCTCTGGAGGCTTCGAGCATTAAATCCGCAAATTCATCAATGATGACCACAATATAGGGCATATCTTCTCTATTTTCCAATTTGTCGAGGAATTCATCCTCCACCTGGCTCATCATTTCTATTTTCTTGTTGTACTGTTCGATATTTCTGACCTGGAGTAATGCCAGCTGTTTGTACCGGGATTCAATTTCAAGAATCGTCCAGTCCAGCGCATTTTTTGCCAGCTTGGTATTAACCACCACCGGGGTCAGCAGGTGGGGGAGCGAATTATAAATGGCCAATTCCACCCTTTTGGGATCAATGAGAATAAATTTTACCTGTTCGGGGGGCGACTTATAGAGAATGCTGAGAATAACCGTGTGGATGGCCACGCTTTTTCCGCTTCCGGTGGCACCGGCAATGATCAGATGGGGCATTTCCCTTAAATCGGTGATGTATATCTCTCCGCTTTTTGTTTTTCCCAGGGCAATGGTCAGGGGTGAACTTGACTGCTGATATTCGGTAGACTCGATGACTTCCCGCAAATGTATAATTTCCCTTTTCTTGTTAGGGATTTCGATTCCAATGGCCTTTTTCCCGAGAATTCTTTCGATTCGCACATACTGGGCCTTCACCACCAGCGCCAGGTCTTCCGAAAGGTTGGTGACATCTTTTACCTTCACACCGGTATCGGGGACGAATTCATAGGTGGTAATAACCGGCCCCGGTGTGTATTCCATAATTTCTCCCTTTATCCGGAACTCCTCGAGCCGGTCCGAGAGTTCGCGTTTCTTTTCTTCCAACTCATCATAATCGATTTTGCTTTTTTTTGATGGTGCATCCAGGTATGAAAGCGGGGGAGGCTGGTATTTCACCACACTCCGGTTCTCCTCCTCCAGGTTGGGGAACAAATATGATTCTTCCGGCAGGCCGCTGGGCTTTTTTATGATTTTCTTTTTTTCTTTTTTGGAAAGCAGGTCTTTTCTTTCATTTGGCAGGTCTGCTTCTCCCACCCGATATTTTGTTTTGATCCGTTGCAATTGTTGTTTTTCCCGGCGCTTTTCAATAATTTGTTTTACCCGGGTCATGATCTTTTTTATACCGATGAAAAGAAGATGGGAACCGTATTTAATAATTTTATGAAGTGAAAATTTTGTCACCAAAACCAGCGAAATGATGACCAGCAGGGATGAAAGCAGAAATGAAAAAAAAGGTTTGATTTCGGAAAGAAAAAAATTGTTAATGAAATAGCCGATTACTCCGCCTGATTTTATTTCAATGCCGTCTATGGTTGAAATCGGTTTGATATTGGCCATAAAAAATGCGAAAGAAATCAGCAGCAGCAGGAGTCCGGAGTTTTTGGTTACGGCATTTTTTATCTTCTGATTCAGGAAAAAGAAACCGGTTAAAAAGAAGAGGTAGAAGATGATAATATAGGAGGCATATCCAAAAAGATTGAACAGGAAAGCGGTTGCCTCCGAACCGATTATTCCGCCGTAATTGGTAACCGATCTGGTATTAGAGGAATGAAAAAAACTGGGGTCTGATGGAGAATAACTGAATAGGCTGAACAGCAGGAATAATGAAATGAAAAGAAATATAATTCCCAGGATTTCATTTTTTAATGAGAGTTCATCCCCCGCGGTTTTCTCTTTCTTGACTTTCCTCATTTAAAAAAGTATATGTTCAGCCTCTCTTTTTGTCAAGCTTGATCGGTTATCCCGGTATGGAAATTTTCCGGGGCGGTAGCATGAATCATCTCCCGATTGGTTATTTTTCTTGAAATCTGATTTTTAAAATAATATGATGTAAATTCAAAAAGGGTAAAAAATGAAAAAATTTTTCGTGTTTTTTCTGTTATTTCTGTTGGTGGCGGCCGTGGCTTATGCTTCGGAAAATAAGACTCACAGGATTCCTTCGATTGTTTTTACCGGGAAAATCCTTCCCGTAAAAGATATCGGGTCCTGTGAGAAAATATTTTTAAACGGCCGGGAAATTGTTGATGAAAAAATCGTTTTTTCCGAAACCGGTGAAAATGAAATCAAAGTGATTGATCAGGGCCTGGAGTATGTTTATTGGGTTTATACCATCAACGGGTGGCTGACCATATTGCCTCCCCTGATTGCCATCGTCCTGGCCCTCATTTTTAAAGAGGTGGTCATTTCCTTGTTTGTCGGCATCTTTGCAGGTTCGGTTTTATTGAACCGCTT
>CAZOWT010000177.1:0-5957 GCA_964583345.1 uncultured Clostridia bacterium | reverse complement strand
GTCAGCGTGGCAGAAAACGACCCGGGCGTATTTATTCAACAACGATGCCAGATAAACCGTCCGGCTTTTTTGTTCCTGACCCCGTCGGGGCAGGAAATCGGTTCGGATGACAATCATGAACCCAGGACTTTTTTGACAGCCTCCATGGCAAAATCAATTTCATCCTTTTTAATGATCAAGGGTGGCGCAAATCGGATAATCCAATCATGTGTTTCCTTACAGAGCAATCCATTATCTTTCAATAAAGTGGTATATTTTCTGGCTTTTCCCGCAGACTTGTTGAGGACCATCCCGATCAGCAAACCCCGCCCTCTGACCAGTTCTATTTTATCGGATTTTAATCTCTTCAGCTGTTCTATAAAATAAGCGCCATTTGTAAATGCATTTTCTGCCAATTTTTCGTCAACCAGTACATCAAGGGAGGCCATAGCAACCGCGCAGGCCAACGGATTTCCCCCGAAAGTGGAACCATGGGTACCAGGGGTAAAAACTTCCATAATTTCCTTATTCGCCGCAATGGCGCTTACCGGGAAAATACCACCGCCGAGTGCCTTTCCCATGATAATAATATCTGGTTCGATTCTGTCGTATTGATAACAGAACATCTTTCCGGTTCTTCCGAATCCGGTTTGAATTTCATCCATCGCCAGCAGGATATTATTGGTTCCGGCAATATCAAATAATCCTTTGATATAGCCATTATCCGGAATATTTACTCCTGCTTCACCTTGAATCGGTTCAACCAGAATACCCACCGTATTTTTGTTTATTGCAGCTTTCACCGCTTCAAGGTTGTTATAAGGAACCACCCGGAATCCGGGAGTGAAGGGGCCATAATGCTCAAAAGCCAAGGGATCGGTTGAAAAAGAAACAATGGTCGTGGTCCGACCATGAAAATTTTCTTCAAAAACAATGATTTCCGCTTTATTTTTCTCTACCCCTTTGACCTGGTATCCCCACTTTCTCATGGTTTTTATGGCAGTTTCAACCGCTTCCGCGCCTGTATTCATGGGTAGGATCATATCTTTTCCGGTAAAATCAGCAAGTTTCCTGGCAAAGATAGGCCATTTATCATTAAAAAAAGCGCGCGATGTAAGGGTCAGTCTGTCGGCCTGTTCTTTGAGAGCCCGGATTATTGCCGGATGGCGATGTCCCTGGTTAACAGCTGAATATGCAGAGAGCATATCAATATAGCGCTTACCTTCCGGATCTTCTACCCAGATACCCTCAGCCTTTGAAATCACAACCTCCAAAGGGTGATAGTTATGCGCACCATATTTCTCTTCCATGGCAATTAAATCTTTTGAATTTAATGGTTTCATGTTTGTCCTCTTACCTTCAGAAATCCCAGATGGTAATGGTGTTAATCTATTTTATCAGTTTTATAAAATTCGTCAAGCCATTTTTGAAACTTTCATGATTAAAATTCAAGTGAAAGGCCGATCGGAACGAAGAAACACACAAAGGCATAATGCACTGGATTTTTGAATGCCGGATTTTTCCCGAAGATATCATATAACAAACTCAGAATTTTACCTTCTGAAATCAGACATGTATAATTTATTATGTTTAAACAAGGAGAACTATATTGAAAAATAAAAGAATTAGGAATTCGGGTTTGCTTTTTCTTCGGTTATCGGCAGCCTTGACGATGTTTCTGGGTCACGGTTGGCCAAAAGCCAAGCATCTGTTATCCGGTGAGGTGATTCAATTTGCCGATCCACTTGGCATAGGTGTCAGCCTGAGCTTTATCCTGGTTATCCTGGCGGAATCCATCTGTATGCTGGCGGTTATACTTGGCCTGTTTACCCGGCTTTTCCTGATCCCCCCGATCATTGATATGGCAGTGGCTTTTTTTATCTTTCATGCCCATGATCCATATTATCAGAAAGAACTGTCGCTTTTATATCTTTTGTTATTTTTATCCGTATTCCTGATTGGCTCTGGCAGATATGCACTCCAATCTTTAATAAGTAAAAAACCGACCTTCAAAAACCGTCTCGGACATTTTTTAACCGGATAATTATCATCTCAAATATTGATAGTCGGGAACAACAGCTTTGTGGCCAGATTATCAGGAAATTGAAAACGAATTTTTTTTCATCCTTATCCCTTGACAACCAGCAGGGGAACAAGCCGGGCAACTTTTCTGGAAATTCCAGTCTCATGCGTGACCTCAACCACCTCATCAATATCCTTATAGGCTTCGGGAATTTCTTCTTTCAATCCCCTCTGAGAGTGTGAAAATGCCAGAATATTTTTTCCTCTTAACCGTTCAGCCACATTCATATTGGAAGCAAATTTTATGGCCTGGTGCCGACTCATTTTTCTGCCTGCACCATGAGCAGAGGAACCCAGGGTCATTTCCATCGCCTGAATCGACCCCTTTAAGACATAGGAAACACTCCCCATGCTACCGGGTAGTAAAACCGGTTGCCCGACAGATCTGTACTTTTTTGGAATATCTTCATGACCGGCTGGGAAAGCCCGGGTAGCCCCTTTTCGGTGAACCAGAACATGCATTTGTTTTTTATTAATAATATGATTTTCAAACTTGGCAATATTGTGAGCCTGGTCATATACCAGTTTGATACCCATTTTTACTCTGGAGGATTTCATACTTTGCTCAAATATGGCAATTATTTTCTGCATCAATACCTGACGATTTGCCCAGGCAAAATTAGATGCCGCATTTAAAGCCCGCAGATAGTTTTTCCCTTCACTGGAGTTGATTTCCGCATAAACCAATTGGGGATCATTTACCTTAATTCGGGAAAGATTCTTCCTGCGGATCAATTCAATAAAATCGTAAGCAATCTGATGGCCAAATCCCCGGGAACCGGTATGGATCATTATGCATACATTATCCTTCTTCAATCCATACACACTCGCGGAATCAAGGTCGAATATTTCATCAATCCTCTGAATTTCGATGAAATGATTTCCGGATCCCAGGGATCCAACCTGAGATCTGCCTCGTTGGATGGCTTTATCGCTGAGAATTTCCGGTGAATCAAACGGCAATTTACCTAAAGATTCAATCAAATCCAGGTCTTCTGGATTTTCTCCGGTACGACTTATAATTTCCGCAGCCCCCCCTTTTATAATTCTGATAAATTCCGATTTGGTCATCTTTTCCCGGTTCCCGGGATTCAAACCGGTGGGGATATCCCTCAGAATCAAATGTCCGATTGATTCCAGATATTCCCCTATTTCGGTCACATGGACCGCAGTGGACAAGAGCCTGACTCCGCAATTGATATCATATCCCACCCCGCCCGGAAGCACTATCCCCGATGAAGCTGAAAAAGCGGCAACTCCGCCGATACAGAATCCGTAACCATAATGAATATCAGGCATGGCAATGGAACTGGAAACAATTTCAGGCAGCATGGCGACATTGATCACCTGCTGAATGGCTTCATCCTCAATTGCATTCCTTAGCATACCTTCGCTGGCAAATAACTGTACATCGGTGGTCATTTTCTTGTTTTTGCTCTTGGCCAGCATCCATCGATAGGGCGAAAGTTTATCGAAATCTTTCAAATGAACCATCTTTTTTGCTCCTTCGACCATTTCAATTAAATATCAAAAACAATCTTTGCCGATTTTATTCCCCGGACCTCCATGATATGCAGATTATGATAGGTGACTGATTTGACCTCGATTTCCGGTTCTTCTAAGACGGGATGGATATGCAACGCTGTTTTGAGAATATTCATTTCCGCTATTTCAACCTCCATCCCTGATGCAATTTTATTTTCCCCATATAATAAAAAAATCAGTTCAGAGAGAAAATTGACCAGCACATTCTCGCAACTGTCCCCCAGGTATTCAAATCTGTGCATACCGGGAGTTCGGGATATGTTCTCCGACCACTTTTTCCCAAACACCAGTGCATAAAATCCGGCAACGGCATTGGCATAGAGTTGATCATAGGTTTTTCCCCAGATTTTTATTCCCACATCGGCCGTGGTTGAAAAAATTTCATATTCTTTCATAGGCCATCTCACGGTAAAATGGTATTCCCATATGCCAGTATTTTATCCTTATCCGACTGAATTCGCAATAAGCGGCACATATAACTGACTTGACACGGGACAGGGGGGGGTGTTACCATCACAAGCATAATTATCAGGAGGAATCATGATTGAGGATGTACTCATCCTGGATAATCTGATAAAGGATTTCGACAAGAAACGGGCAGTTGACCATATTTCTCTCAAGCTGAAATACGGCGAAATACTCGGTCTTCTGGGGCCGAATGGGGCCGGAAAAACCACGACCATGAGAATGATCATGGATATTATCGCTCCTGATTCGGGAAAAATCGAAATTTTCGGAAAGCGATTTTCAGAAAAGGCAAAGAATCGCATCGGTTATCTTCCCGAAGAACGGGGATTATACCGAAAATTAAAGGTTTCCGAAACCCTTTCATTCTTCGGCGAATTGAAGGGGATGAAATCCAAAGATATCCAATCCAAAGGGCTGGAATTGCTGAAGAAGTTTGATCTTTCAGATTACCAGGAAAAAAAGGTGGAAGAATTATCCAAGGGAATGGCACAAAAATTGCAGTTTATTACCACCATAATTCATTCACCCGAATTGCTTATTTTTGATGAACCATTCGCCGGCCTTGATCCGGTTAATATCGAACTGGTGAAAGATATTATTCTGGAGAAAAAACGTGAAGGGAAAAGTATTATTCTGTCCTCTCATCTGATGGAATACGCAGAAAAAATTGTCGATTCAGTGGTGATGATCAATGGCGGGAAAAAAGTTTTGGACGGAACCCTGGCCCAGATCAAAACCAATTACGGTGCCCGTTTTGTCAAAATAAAATATGAAGGAGACTCAAGCTTTCTTTCTTCACTGAAATACCTGAAGAGCATCAAGGACTATGGAAAGGAAATGGAAATTGAATTGGAAAATATTAAATTCAAAGATCAACTACTCCGGGATATGATTGATAAAGTATCCATAAGCAGTTTTATAATCACCGAGCCTTCCCTTAACAATATTTTTATCCATAAGGTAAACAAGGAACCCGTACAATGAAAGTCGTAACCATACTGAAAAAAGAATATAAGATGATCGTGAAAAAAAAGTCGTTCATTATATCAACAATATTAACACCGGTTATCATGGCCGGATTCATATTTTTACCCATGCTCATCAGTAAAGTCGGACGGGGAGAAAAAACCATCGCATTTGCCGATCTTTCGGGATTGATACAAACCGAATTCTTGGAGAGAAGCAAGGAGGCGGGAAAAACCCTGCAATTCCGGCCGGTAGCCACCAAAAATCACTGCCAGGATGAATTGATTGAAGTTTATAAAAAAAAGATTTTGGACAAGACGGTGGACGGCTTACTGCTGATTCCCCGAAATATAAAAAAAAACAGGCAAATTCTTTTTTTTGCATTGAATATATCCGATTTTGAAACCAACAAATATATAGGCACCCTGGTTCAAAAAATCATTTCCCGCCAGATTTTAAATGAACAACACATTAATCCCGAAATCGTAAAGGAAGCGACGCGAAATGTGACTTTTGAAACTTTCAAAGTAAAAAAGGAAGGTGTAACCAAGGCCAGTTCCGGAATGGAATACCTGATGGCAATTTTTATGTTGACCATCCTATTTTCCATTATCATGGCCTATGGACAATTGATCATGAGAGGGGTTCTGGAGGAAAAAAGCAATCGTATTGTTGAAATTCTAATATCTTCAACCAACACCGGGAATCTGTTTTACGGGAAAATTATCGGTATCGGGCTGGCTGGCCTTACCCAGGTAACACTGTGGATGATTATCGGTTTTACTTTTTTCAGCCAAACATCTTTTAAAATAAACAAAAACATTCTTGGTTTCATATCTCTGGAACTGGCTATATATTTTGTTATTTTTTTCATTCTGGGATATTTCATGTACTCGATTTTATTCTCCCTGGTGGGA
>CAZOWT010000176.1:0-5971 GCA_964583345.1 uncultured Clostridia bacterium | reverse complement strand
GAAAAACTGCGGACAAACCGTCCCGATGCATCTTTGACCCTCCGGTTCTCCCCTATCTTGCCGGGGAATTTTTCCCCCTCATAGCGAAACCGGTTCCCCCAGGGGTTCGAATTCAAAAAATAAAGCACTGGCTCCGGAGAAGACATTTCCGGCGCACTGACCTGCAGTCGAATCACATTGATCCCGGGATTGAGCCGAACATTTTCCCTTTCGGTTTCCAGGCGATAACCCATCGGCTTGATTGATCCGGAATGGCCGGACGGGTGGAGAATCAGTTCCCTGACCGAGGCCTCGACCGGTTGGCCCGCTGGATTGGTAATCCGGAGCTGCCGGATCCGGTTTTCCGGCTGCCTCACATCATCGATATAAGGATCCACGAAAGAATACAGGTGTAAAAACTGCTCTTTGACATTGACCACCTTCAGCAACCGGGCATGTTTCATTTTTTCCGGCCATTTCCTGAAGAAGTTGGATATTTCCTGATTAAAGCTGGCCAGCAAGGCGTGGGTCAGGGGATATTTTTCAAAGGTCCGATCATCCCAGTTGACAAAACCCGGATATAAGAAAAGTGATTTGTGCCGGTTTTCCAGAACCGCAACCGGCGCCGTTAGCCCGGCAATATAAGCGTGTTCCAGCCGTTCACCCAGTTCCCGGGACAGGTCGCAAACCGTATGGGTTTTGTTTCGGTTCCATTCCAGATAATGTCCGGCATCAAAAGATAGAGAAACACCTGAAACCAGAAAAACAACACTCAGCGACATGGCAACCGGTATCCGGCTTATCCGGCCTGAGGCCAATTTCCTGACCAGTCCGGATACTCCATAAATTGCCAACACCACCAGGGCGGAAAAAATAAAAAAGGATGCCGAAAGGGGAGGGATCCGGATCGAATGGACATAACGGACAAAAAGCGGTAAA
This sequence comes from uncultured Clostridia bacterium, assembly GCA_964583345.1. Lineage (GTDB taxonomy): Bacteria > Acidobacteriota > Aminicenantia > UBA2199 > UBA2199 > CAZOWT01. Next base: position 5,053 of record CAZOWT010000176.1, on the reverse strand, counting down.
AAACAAAAACTTGCACCCAGGGCCATCCAGGTTGTATCCAGAAAAAACAGGGATATGCGCTGAACCAGGGAATAGGGAGAGTTCGGTTTGTCCGGCCTTCGGACAATTTTATTCAGCAGCAGCAACATCATGAATATCATGGCCGGGATAACCGGAATCAGATATCGGGTGGGCCGATGGTTCATGAACATATAGAAAAGCGTATGAAAAAAAAACAGCATGACAAATCCGAGTTCGGTGATATCGGATTTTTTCCTGAGTAAATTTCTGAAAAAAACCGGCACATAGAGAATAGCCAGCAGCCAGATTACCGGAATTTTATAAAATTGCTCTTTCCAGTTAAACCCGAAAAAATTGCGGATGGCCTGGCCCGGATTCTTGGGAAGAACCTGATTCGAGATATATTGTCCGGGAACGCTCAGAATCCACTCTTTGTTGGGCAGGTAAAACAGGAAAAACCAGAGGGAAAAAGCCAGCAAAACACCGAATAAAACCGCTGCCACCTGTTTGAGAGAGATCTTGAGGCCCGGGTTTTTTAGCGAAACCGTAAACAGAATCCATATTACCACCGCCGCAACCGGAACCGGGACAAAGTAACCGGCGATGTTTTTAAAAACAAAGGACATGAAAGCGGATATGCCTGACAATACCAGGTAGGACAGATGTTTGTTGTTCCGGAATTTTTCGATGAAATAAAGCGACAGTATCATCCAGAAAATCATGGGAGTTTCAAAGGTTCCTATTTTGCTGAACATGATCAGGAAATAATTGAACCCGAAAAACAATACCCCCAGAACCGAAAAAGTAAAATCAAAATATGATTTCAGGATTAGGGTGAAGAAAAGAATCGATAGAAAAGCAAAAAAATAAGAGACCACTCTTTCCTGGACCAACCCCACTCCGAACCATTTGAACAACAGGTACTTGAAATAGGGAACAACCGGACTGTAATTGCTGATTCGCCAGTCATCCGGATACCAGTCACCATACAGGACCGCACTCCTGGAATTGTGGCACTGATTGCCCTCATCGGTATAAATGCTGCCGCTGATCGAAATATCCGGCGGCAGATCGGCAGTAGGTGAATAGATCCTCAATCCCATAGAAAAAAAGATAATCAAAAAGATAAATATCAGTTTATATCGGTATGCCTTCATCGCTTATTCCGGTTCTCCCGTGGCTGCCGATACGCACCGGAAACCAATCCAATCCAGAAACCGGCCGGCCGGGAAAGGGGTGCGGGTGGTTACGCGAACATCGCTGGCAATACTGGTCCAGGCCCCGCCTCGCAACACCATCAGTCGATAACGGGAATAGTATTTTCCCAGGAATTTACCGCCGCTGTAACGACTCGAGGTCCACTCAAAGACATTTCCGGCCATATCATAGAGCCCCAGGGCGTTCGGAGGATACCTGAAAACCGGTGTCCGGCCATTTCGTTGCTTGTAGCGGAAGAAATTTCCGCTCTCCAGGGTGGGCAGCGATCCGCTCGCATAGATGATTTCTTTTTTCAGCGAACGGGCGGCAATTTCCCACTCCCATTCCGTGGGCAGGCGTTTATGGTAAAAACGGGCATAGGCAGAGGCATCGCGAAGGGTAACGGCTGTAGCCGGCAGCAGCGGGTGTTCCCTGGCTTTTTCGACATCGAATTTTCCCTCCGGCTCATAGTGGCTTTCCGCCAAAAACCGGGCATATTGCCGGTTCACCACCGGATGGGCATCTATGAAAAAACCCCGGAAAGTCATTAGACGAAGCGGACGGTTATCTTTTTCCCGGTCATTTCCGATATAATATTGGCCTCCCCGGATAAAAACCCGGGCACCTACTCGGCCGTTAAGTCCAGACCGTCCCAGGGATTGGTCTTCTGAAGCAGGCGCGGGAAAAAGAAAGACCAGACAAAATCCGAAAATGGGAATTGCGGCTGTAAGTAAAATCAATTTTTTCATAATCGGTTCAGCAGGATGAGTTTCAGGCGCCCCAGGCTGGGTTTGTCCAGATAGATGAATTCGTAAGTCCCATGATCGATACTAACCGGACGAATACCATAGTTCGTCCGTCCGGTTTCCATGAAAACCACCATTTTTACGGGTATCTCGCTGTTTTCAACCATTTTTTTGGCAATCAGGTAATAAAAGGAAGGGAAGACAACGGCAATTCGATCCGGGTCTATACCGGGATTCGAGGCCAGAAACCGAATGGCTCCCAGAATTTCCCTTTCGCACAAAACCAGCTTTTCTTCGACCCTGCAGGTCCGTTTGGTGTCGGGGGCCAGTACCGCGATCCCTTTTTCGACCAGGCGATCACCCAGCCCGTCATAATATCGCCGGTTCAGAAATTGGGGGGGGTATAAAATGACGGCCGGCACCCGAACCGATTTTAACCGCGGCTGTCTGAAAGTGGCCCAAACCGGAAAACCATCCGTCGAATCAATGGAAACCGCATGCTCTGGGATGGCGCCTCTTATCCGGTTTTCGGTTTTGTTTTTTATCCCGAAAACATCCATGAAAAAATCACGTATCCGTTCCATGCTCTGGGGAACCTCATCGAAAACAAAGGTCCCGTGGGCCTGAATCAAAAAAGGATCGGCGGCATCGTCTATGAACAAATGGCGGGAAAACGGATTCAGGCTTCTCCCCAGATATTCCTTCATGAGCAGATGATTGGATCCATCGTAAATACTGGCTATGGGGAAAATGGCCAGATTGGAATTCAGGGTCAGGTACTTGCGCGAATCCTCCCGGAGAATCTGTCCGGAAATCAACACGTTGGCAATCACATTGGTTTTGTCGAGAATGGCAGTCATGCCGGTTTCCACTGAAAAGCTGGCAGTTATGATTCCCAGTTTTTTTTTGTCGACAAATGGCCGGTTTTCCAGAAAACCCAGCGCATCTCTCAAGTCGGAAATTCTTTTCGGGTCATAACTGGGTTGCTGGCGGGGAAAATCCGGTGCCAGGGCCACGATTCCGGCATTCGCCAGGTAAGGAAATATTTTCAGGAAATCATCCCGGTTGCCCCACAGCTGGTGGAAACAGGCAATTGCCGGGTATTTCCCCCGGGGATTTTTCGGGCGCAACAAATAGGCTTCGAGCCGGAAACCGTCATCTGCTGTGAATTTAATGTTCTCGACCACCCAGGCCCGGTCGGACCCGATAAAAACCAAAATAACAACGGCGATCAGGATGATGGCAAGCGCCAGGGCAAGAAAATATTTGCATCTCATAGGTGGTCACATCGGGGATGAGAAAGCCATATTATACTGAATGGCCAATCCGGTGTCAAGCAACTCCAACCGGTCCGCTTGAAGCCACAAGGGCATTTTACAAACGGCATAAAATTAACTATAATGATCAATCCCAATGATACTTCCACAAATAAAAAAATTGATTCTGTTCATGCTGATCCCGGGAATTTTGGGCAATTTCATGTTCTTGGCAGGGAAACCGGACCTCGAAAACCTCATCATCATCTCGGTTGATACCCTGAGGGCCGATCATCTGGGATGCTACGGATACCCCAGAAACACATCGCCAATAGTCGACGAATTTTCCCGGGACGCTATCCGCTTTTCCCGTTGCTATACGCTCACCCCCCTGACCTCCCCGGCTTTTTCCACCATGCTCACCTCCCTCCCCCCCTTCAAACACGGATCCAAACGAAATGGACTCTCGATATACGAGCATGTCAAAACCCTGCCCGGTATTCTCAGGGAGTACGGTTACCTGAGCACCGCTTATATTTCGAACTGGTCTCTCCGAAAAAAATTGTGCGGGTTGGATCGGGAATTCGATCATTATTATGAGGTTTTCAGCCGCAAGCGGTGGATGGGGATTCTGAATGTCGAGGGCGAGGCAAAATATGTAACCCAAAGGGCCATAAGGTGGCTGGAAAACCACAGCCGGCAAAGAATTTTCCTGTGGGTGCACTACAGCGAACCCCACGCCCCCTATATTAGGCATAAAGGATTTCGTTTCCCCGCTGACAGCAAAACCAAATCCGTCTATCCGGTTGGCACCGATTATTCCAAAATTGAAAAATATGACAGTGAGATTGCTTTCACCGATTATCAGATCGGGCTCCTCATCACCCGGATAAAGCAGCTGGGCATCTATGAGCCGTCCCTGATCGTTTTTAACGGCGACCATGGCGAGAGTTTTGGCGAACACCATTATTTCCGGCATGGCAGGCAATTATACGACTCCTGTCTCCATGTTCCCCTGATTGTCAAATTACCGCATAACCGGTATGCCCATACCACCCGGAATGAGCCGGTTTCCATGCTGGACGTTTCCCCGACAATCCTGTCGATACTGGGAATTCCGGTTCCCAAATTCATGGAGGGATGGCCGCTTTTCCCCCGGAGTTCACAAGAACCCATTTTTTTTGAAACCTATAAAGGCACTTCACTGATTAAAAAAAGCGTCAAATTCCGCCTGAAAGTAGCACCGATCAGGTATGCTATATTGGAAGGTTCGGTCAAATTGATTTATTCGGAAAAATCAAAAAAAATAGAAATGTATGACCTGAAAAACGATAGGTTCGAAGCCCGGGATATCTACCGGGAAGGCGGGAAAAAAGTTTCGAAGCTGAAATCAATGCTGCTCAAGCAGATAGAAAAGATTAAGGCCACCATCAAATATTCACGGAAGACCCATAAACAAAAAAACAACCTTTCCCGGGAAGACATAAATAAATTAAAGAGCCTGGGCTACATCGAATAGAGTCCCCCTCAAGGCCGGAAGCCTGGCGAAAATCAACGGATTTTGATCTCGTTTTCCCGGGGAAACCATCTGCTCGTTTCCCGGGTTTTTTCCAGACAGTTGATCAAAAGGCTGCCGCCGCGAAATTCCCGGGGCAGGGAAATCCGGATGGGACATTCCACCCTGTCTCCGGGGAACAAGTCGTGCGGGAGTTCGTATTCAAAGGTCTTTTCCTTGTCGCCGGCTACCAGTTTGAGGCCCAGGAAAATACCCTCCCGGATGCCGCAGCTCCAGTAATAAGGTCCGGGATTTTCCACCGTTATCCAACCGTAAACATCACCGGTTTTTCCAATTTT
>CAZOWT010000175.1:0-6015 GCA_964583345.1 uncultured Clostridia bacterium | reverse complement strand
CAGCGACTCGACCGGATCGGAAAGTTGTGAAACCAGACCGATGATGCCGGCAGATAAAACTGCCATCCAGGTTTTTACCGGAAGCGGAAAAACAAGCAAGGCAATCCATCCGGTCAGAGATGCGGTGATGATTGCAGCCAACAAACCTTCCAGGGTTTTTTTAGGCGATGCGACCGGATATATGTAATGTTTACCAATCCATCTTCCAATAAAATACGCGCCGGAATCGCCCACAATAATGACGCCAATCAGGAAAAACAAATAATTTACCCCCAGTTTTTTCAATTCCAGCAAATAATAAAGGGGCAAATATATATAGAAAACCACCAGGAAATGAACCCCGATGTCCTTGACAAAGGTTTCCAGATATTCCTTGTTTCGTATCGAAAATAAATAAAATAATCCTATGACGAAAACAATAACCACAATTGCCATCGGCAGATCCGGTATACCGATAGTGAAAGCCAGAGCAATCAGCAGGCCGGAAAAATACATGATTGGAAAAGAAAACCGCTGAGGCCTGCAGAGGAGGACGAATTCATAGGCAACCCGGCTGATGATGATAAAAATAACCGCTGAAAAAGCCAGGAGTGGCAGGAATTTAATAAGGGCAGCCACCAGAGGTATTAAAACAAATGCGGTTAATGTTCTTCTTGCGGTTTCTTTCATAGCCCGCCGAATCTCCTTCGCCGGTTCTGGTAATCGATTATCGCCTCCAGCAGTTGTTTTGTTTTGAAATCAGGCCAGAGGGTATCGGTAAAATACAACTCGGTATAGGCGATCTGATAAAGCATGAAATTCGAAATTCTAAATTCGCCGGAAGACCGGATGAGAAGTTCGGGATCCGGACATCCATTCGAATACAGATACTTCTGAAAGGTTTTTTCATTTATTTTCTTTACCGGGATATTTTTTTCGACCATGGTTTTAACCGCCTGGATAATATCCATCCTTCCCCCGTAATTCAGAGCCAGATTGATCTGCATGTTGTGATGATTTCTGGAAATCTCCTCTGTTTCCGCCAGTTTTTTTTTGAGTTTAAGCGGAAGCCGGGCCGGATTTCCAAAAATGCGGAGTCTGATCTGATTTTCAGTCAGGATATCCCTGTTTCCTGCCAGGTTCTCATAGAGCATTCCCATCAGCCGGTTAACCTCTTTTACCGGCCTTTTCCAGTTTTCGGTGGAAAAAACGAATAAGGTGAGAAATTTAATTCCAAGCCGGGCTGAACATTCCGCAATTTCCCGCGCGGATGCGGCGCCCTCAACATGCCCCTGAATTCGGTCCAGATTTCGCTGCTTGGCCCATCTTCCATTTCCATCCATGATGATGGCAACATGCTTGGGAATCTGTTTTTTGTTGATTTTTTTTAACAGTTTTTCCTCCACGCTGCCCGCCCTGATTAAATGGCCGAAATGGTTTTGCATTTCATGATTATAGTTTGTCACCCCAGGTTTGTCAAATTGGCTTTTTTTCCGGTTTCGATAAAAATTTTCATGAGAGATAATAAATGAATTTGACAAAAAGATTGTTCTCCTATAAAATGTCATTTTATTCAGAATACAATGAAAAGTTCCAAGAAACTGACAACCCCATTCAAGAAAGGTGACATCATTTATAAAACCGGTGATGAACAAAACAATTTCTACATCATCGATAAGGGAAAAGTCCGGGTGTTATTCGGAGAAAACAGCGTGGCTCTGGCAACCCTTTCAACCGGCGATTTCTTCGGCGAGGAATCACTGAATGAAGATCAGGATGCGGCATATACCATCGAGGTTGCCGAGGATGCTGACATAATAAAGATTTCCTATCTATCGCTGGTTGAAATGATGAACAAGAACCGGGAAATCTCCCTGAAAATTCTTAAGAAACTGAGCGAAAAAAATATAAAAATATTCCATAACCTGATTCAATTGAAAGCAAAATCCGTTACTCCGGAAAAAATCCCCAAAGTCAAATCCGAAGAGGAGGAAAACACCTCCCAGAAACTGGGCCCGGATATAAAAGCGTACCTGATTATTCAACGCTCCAATCGAATCGTTCAACTGACCAAATTAAACACATTTCTGGGCAGGCGTGATTATACCACCGGTTTCATCCCGGATGTTGACTTGACAAAGGAAGACGAAGAAAAATATATTTCCAGAAAGCATTCCAAGATATCTTACACCGACGGCAAATTTTATCTTTCCGAAGAACCCGGAGCCATTAACGGGACATTCCTGAACGGAACCAAGCTGAATACCGGGGTGAAATATGAATTAAACAATGAGGACGAGATCACTCTCTGTCACCTCAATATTATTTTTAAATACTAAAACATTTCTTCTTTTGATGCGACCTGAAAAAATAATTCCATTAGGTTTAAAATCATCCGGAAATATTAATTTTCCCCTTCTCCAATTCATGTTGAATGGACTGGGCGATTTCTCTGATATCATCCATGATCTCCTTGATGTATTCGGGTGTATCCGGATCCTCAAGGACTTCATCGCTTCGTTCAATGATGGAACGGATTTTCCATTCAAATTCCTTCGCTTCCATGATTGACCCCCATCCGGTATTCTATCGAAAAAAAAAGTATATTTCAATTTCGATTAACGGTAAACGACAACTTGACTAGGCACGGCTCAGGGCTTCAATCAAAACCTTAAACAGCGGGAATTTTACGGTCAGGCTTTCTCTATCCCCGGACTCATAATCCGAAAAGTCAAATCCCGGTGACATGGTGGTTCCCATCAGTGCAAAATGACCCCCGGAAATCAAGCGACAACCCTGCCAGGTTTTTGCCGGAACCATAACCTGGGGAAAATATCCGTCTTCAATATCATGACCCATTCTGACAACCTGGCCATTCCCAGCGGGAAATAGCTGCAGCATTTCAACCGGATCGCCCAGATAAAAATGAAATATTTCATCAGCATTCAGCCGATGCATTTCGGAATACGTATCCGGTGTAAGCAGATAATAAATAGCTGTGGACAAGCAACGTCTGATGGCTTCTCTTTCAGGATTTCCATCAATGGCAACGACTTGATCCGATCGGTAGGTCTCGGCATAGAACCCCCCTTCCAGTGGATGTTTTTTCAGCTTCAATAAACGAATAATGTCCTCTGCTTCCATTGATTTTTTCGTCCCTCAGAAAATTATATAATCAATCATCCACCATCATATAATAAAAAGTAATGGGACGCAAAATAAAAATGTGAATTGAACTATCCTGATTTATTGGTTATAATGTTCACTCTTTTTTCTTCAAATTCATAAAATATTGAGAAAAACACATGGAATTACTGGGAAAAATCATGGCGCTTGCAGCTGCCTTTTTCTGGGCCATCGGGGTCATACTTTTCAAAAAGAGTGGAGAAAAGATGACGCCCATCTCTCTGAATTTTTTCAAGAATATCATTGCCATGGCCCTCTTCATCCCGACCATTTTCCTCTTCAAGGAATCCTTTTTCCCCCACCAGCCTCTGGTTTCCTGGCTGTGGCTGGGTTTATCCGGGATTCTGGGAATCACCCTGGCAGACACCATGTTCTTTTTTTCCCTGAACAAACTGGGTGCCAGCCTGGTGGCTGTGGTGGACACCTCTTACACACCGATTCTGCTGACCATGAGTTATATTTTCCTGGGGGAGCGAATGGGCCTGATGGCTTTTATCGGAGCGGTATTAATTACCGTGGCCCTGCTGGTGGGTTCGGCAGCCAAACCTGAACCCGGCAGAACCAGAAGGGATATCATTATCGGAACCATTGTCGGTGTAACCGGAATGTTTACGATGGTGGTGGGAATCGTCATCATCAAGGACATTCTGAATCGCTCTCCTCTCTTATGGGCCACATCCGTCCGCCTGTTTTTCGGGGGTCTCGGCCTGATTCCCGTTGTATTCCTGAACCGGGGGCGCCGGCGGAATTTTATAAAAAATCTTAAACAAATCCAGACCTGGAAAATTGCCGTTCCAGCGGCCATGAGCGGAAGTTTCCTGGCCATGCTCTGCTGGGTAGCCGGGTTGAAACATACCAATGTTTCGGTTGCCGGCATGCTGAACCAGCTTTCAACCATCTTTATTTTTATTTTGGCCGTCATCTGGCTGAAAGAACCGGTGACCCGGAAACGGATCGCAGCCATTATCCTGGCATTTGCCGGTGCCATGCTGGTTTTTTTGTGATGACCGATTGAATGTTATTTTCGAAAAAAGGAATCGCCCGGCTTTAACCCCATAGGCGCTTCACTCGAATATATATATCGGCAGGCCGCAGGAACCATAGAAAAGGGCGCGGAAAGCCCGGGAAATATCCATGAGTTTCTCCGCATTACTGGCCCTCCATTGGGACGGAATTGTTGAAGTGCTTGACGGTTAGTTAGCCTGATCAGCAAGGTCTTGATATCGAAAACAGCCCACCACATGATCATTTACCATGCCCACGGCCTGCATGAAAGCGTAACAGATGGTGGGACCGATAAAACTGAATCCTCTTTTTTTCAGGTCGCGGCTCATCAGAACAGATTCCGGAGACGTAGAAGGCAATTCCTTCAGGCTCTTCCAGCGGTTTATGATCGGTTTCCCGCCCACGAACTTCCACATATAACTGCTGAAGGTCGTAAATTCCTCCTGGACACAGAGAAAAGCATTGGCATTCTGTATGGCGGATTCGATTTTGAGCCGATTACGAATGATCCCGGGATTACCCATGAGTTCATGGATTTTTGTTTTCCCATACGCTGATATTTTTATCGGGTCAAAGCCATCAAATGCCTCCCGGTATGCATCCCTTTTTCTCAATATGGTCAGCCAGCTCAATCCGGCCTGAGCGCCATCGAGAACCAGCGACTCAAAAAGACGGATATCATCATGAACCGCTACACCCCATTCCGAATCGTGGTAGCGAATCAGAATCGGATTACCGTACGCCCACTCACACCTTCTCTTTACCACGCTTGTCTCCATGCGGATCAGCGGTTTCGGAACCTGAGATCTTTGGTTTCCTGGCCGCCCCACTTCTCGCTGTCTTCAGCATTTTTTTAATCAACATTACATCTTCCGGGTAGGTAATTTTTATGTTGCTCTCACTTCCCTTGATCACAAAAACATCGGCCAGTTTAAAAAACAAAATCAGGGAACAGTCATCTGGAAAATTTTCCAGCGCCCTGTCTCGGGCCAGTTCATGTGCCTTCCTGATGGTTTTCAGTCTGAAACCCTGGGGAGTTTGAATTTTTCTTAACAATTTCCGGTCCGGAATTTCGGCAATCATGTTCCGGCTATCGATGGCGGCTATGGTGTCGGATGGAGGAACCGCCAGGGTTACGGCTGAGTGGTTTTTTAACCCCCGCAGAATACCATCAATCATTTCACCGGAAACCAGCGGCCTTACGGCATCATGGATCAGCACATTTTCGATTTCCTCTCCGGCAGCCAACAACCCGCTGAAAGCAGATTCCTGACGGGTTTTCCCTCCCGGCAATATTTTTTTTACTTTTTTATACAAATTGTCCCGGATGATTGATACCACCTGTTTATGATATCCGGGATGAACCACCAAAAATATATCATGAATTTGCGGATGGCGATCAAATTTATCAATGGCATATTCCATGATGGTCCGGCCGGCAATTCGTGAAAATTGCTTGGGATACCTCTCCCCAAACCGGATGCCCGATCCGCCGGCCAGGATGATTGCCAGATTTTTATTCATATCAACATTGAACGCAACGACGATTCCCATTTTTATTCTACCCGAGTCAGTCACGAATATCAAATTAACCGAGGTCAGAAACGAAATTTTGAACAGGATACATAGCGCCCTCGGTTCTAATTATCATTGATGCGGTTGACAAAAATGGGTTTCAATGATAAAATTTTTACCCCTGGAGGAAAATATGAAAAAGGGAATTCATCCTGAATACATGGAATGTACGGTAACCTGCGCCTGTGGCAACAGCTATAAAACCAAGGCCACGGTTCCGGAACTGGATATCGAAATTTGCTCAGCCTGCCATCCTTTTTATACCGGTAA
>CAZOWT010000174.1:0-6117 GCA_964583345.1 uncultured Clostridia bacterium | reverse complement strand
TTTAAAAAGCCATATAATGGTAAAAAACCAGCGTTTGAACCGCCCCATGCCATCAAGGCGCTGAAGATGCTCTTCTTCCAGATAGAATTCCTTGGCGTCCTTGAAATCACGGCGAACCGTTTGTTTTATTTCATCCAGGTTGATTTTCACGACAATCTCCAATTCCATTGTAGTTAAAAAAATTTGATTTTACAAGATAAAAAAAACCCCGGGCCTTAAAAACCCGGGGTCTTATTTTGAGGAGTCTCTTGAAACGATTAACGGAAAATACAGACTAGATACAGAGGCATTCCCGTATATTTTCCAGTTTCCGGCGTATTTTCTTTTCCGCTTCCTTCAGTTTCTTTTCAACTTTCTTTAGGTTTTTATGAATGATGATTTTACAATCTTTAAAATCGGGTACCTCCAGATAAATTTCAGGAATCGAAATCTCGGGGATGGAAATCTCAGGGATCACGATCTCGCATCTGCCTTTGTTATGCCACTTCAGGATATTCATTCCACGGAATCCCCTGCCTTTTTCGAGTTCTGCTTCCAGCACGGTTTTCTTTCCATGTCTGATAACCGATATATCGACTTTATCCCCACCTTTCATTTCTGAAATGATATCCCGGGCTTCTTCAGGGCTTCTGATGCTTTTTTCATTTAACTTCACAATCACATCCCCGGCTTTCAGTCCAGCTTTGTTTGCCGGACTATCCTTATCCACACTGAGTATCAGCACCCCATTGTCCGGTTTCACCTTGAAATATTCCGCCAGTTCCTGATTTAACCTGCACATATGAATCCCCAGATAGGCTCCATCTTTAAAAAGCAATTTAAAAGACCTTTTGTCCGGCCGGTTATGAAATCCCTCCATTGGTTCAAATTTACCCAGAACAACTGAGATCTCTTCGATTTTCTTGTCTCTGAGCAGTTTGATCTTGACTCTGGTCGCCGGAGCATTATTGCGAATTCCTTTTACCAGATCACCGGGGGTTTCGATTTTTTTCATATCAACGAACTGAATGATATCACCCTCCTGAATACCGGCTTTTTCAGCGGCTTCACCTTCGACCACATCGATTACCCGCACGCCGTGGGAAATATTCAATTCTTTCATTTCATCGGTTGAAATTTTTTCGACTGAAACACCCAGGAATCCCTCATTCGAGCTTTTTTCGGCGATTACAGGGGATGTGGCAAAAAACAGAAACAGGATCATCACCATACCGGTGACCATAATTCCATGAGATAAAATTTTTTCAAACCTTTTCATTTTGGCCTCCAATGTTTTTCATTTTCATCCCCTATGATGCATAAAGATTTAAAAAGTTTTCATTTCACGTTTTTTCTTAATGTCCTAGCTTTTTTAACATTTCCGAAGCATTTTTATTTTCCGGATTAAACTCGAGTGATTTTTTATAATTTTCTATGGCCTTCTCTTGATTACCCGCCTTCAGATAACACTCCCCCAGGCTGTCATACACATTGGCCGATTCTGGATACAATTCGACGTTTATATTGAATATTTCCAGGGCTTCAGTAAGCATTTTGGCCTGCATGAGCCGATATCCCAGTTCGTTGAATTCACCTTCATTGAAATAATAATGGGATTGAGCCGAATTTTTTAATTCCCTGAACTTTTTAATGCCCGCAACGATTCCCGACAACCGAATCACCTTTCCGACCTGAAAGGCGGCTGATTTGTTAATCTGAGTTTCCAGTTGCTCAAGACGGGATCGGATCATGCCATTATCAAACGGAACCCGTTCCAATGTTTTTTGAAGATAAGTCCTGGCTTCTTCCAGTTCGCCTTCCCTCAACAGGATATTGGCCATCCGGAAATAGCTGTTTGCGGCATCGGGATACCTCACCATGGTGTACCTCAGGATATCCATAACCGCCTTAATATTTCCATGTTCCATGAGCCTGTCTCCCTGTACCGTCAATACATGTTCAGGCGGATCCACTTCAAAACCGTATCTTACGGACAGCTCCCGGTAAAACGAAAGCACATCATCCAGGCCTTCCACCTTTCGGTTCTCCGGGAACGGATAATCTTCAAACAGTTTTTTAAAACCCTCTCGCAATCCCAGTCGCTGCAAAAATTCATCATTACCGGCGATAAAATTCAAAGTCAGTGAAAAACCTTCAGGATTTTTGGTTTTGGTTATTTCCGAAAACCGATTGAGGTACCCAATTCCCTCCCTGGCCAGGGGGTCCGTGTCGTTATAGGTGATAAACACGAATTTTTTAAAAACTGAATGACGATCTAAGAAATCATCAGCTTTACTCAGAATGAGTTCCCTCCCACCCTGCCAGCGGAATGGGTTGTTGATGATACAAGCATTAAATATTTCAGGATGTTCGAACAACGTATAGAGCCCGAAATTGGCCCCGGCCTGAGGACCGATCAGAATCCGGTAATTCTTGGTCCGGTAATGCTTATCGATAAAAGGAAACACTTCAACCTTAAGAAAGCGGGTAAAGTTTTCGATTCCCGTCGGTTTCCCATCCGGTGTCAGGGGCAGCAGGTCCCGGTACCGGTCGGTATTCATGATGCCCACCAGGATGCATTCAGGGATTCTTCCGGTTGGTCCCAGCGTATCCAGAACCGAAACCGCCTCGGCAAAGTAAGTGGTGACATGGTCGCCGTACAGCATGTAGACAACTGGATAGTGTTGTTTGCCATCTTCGTATTCCACAGGAAGATGAATTAAAAGTGTGCGGTCCTCATTTAATATAGTCGAATGAATCACCCGATATTTCCCGATCACCACATCCTCCCCATCCTGCTGTGAGAATGACAACCCCGCAAATCCCAACATGATTAGGAAAAGGCCGATAATAAAAATCAGATTTCTTTTTCTCACAATGACCTCCTTAAATTACTTTAATTCATTCGGTTTCAGTATTTCAATTATTTTGCATCCACCCAGTAGATATCAAAATTTCCATTCGGGTATCATCCCGGGCGGCATCATGAAGCGCCTCGGCATTGTGCAGATTGAGAGTGCCCATAGTATAAGACCAAATGAAATAAAATAAACATGCATTAAAAAATTTTTCTTTATGCTTTCCCTTCTATTTTAGAAAAAAAATAACTTACGGTGACTTCACTTGTTCTTATGACAACTTCAATATACAAATAAAAAACATTTTTTATTTTTATTAAAAATTTCAAGTTTTGCCTATCCGTTCCTGCTATTTTTCTTATTATTTTTTGGATATTCCAAAAAAAGCATCCGAATAGGATTCATTCACCTTTACCTCATCGATGACAAACACATGGGGGGATGTCAAATGGTTAAAAACCCGCATGTTAATCATGGGAAACAGGATTCCCCCGATATCGCGGTACTGGTAGAACATCCGGAAACTATCCGGATAATCCGGGTAGCCGATCATACGTAAAAGTCCTGAATCCACATCAAAAAAGAGATCTTCATAGTATCCATCCGGAAATGTCCGCCTCAAATGGTAAAAGACCGTCGGTTCCGTATCCGAACCACTCAGGCCAATATATTCATAAATAATTTTTCTCTCCGAATAGTTTATAAAATTTCCGTCTATCCGCTCGCTGCGAAAACCCTTGGTCCAGGGCTGCTGCATCTCCATTCTGCTCCCGTTTCTGACATAATAAACCTTTTGTTTATCAATGCACATAAAATCATCGGAACCCGGAACCTGCTGCCTGAATCGGTCAGGTTGTTTGTAATACCGGGACAAAGGCCTTTCCTCCTGATTGAGGGAAATACTCCTTCCTTTTATTAGCATGGTCTTGATGGACGTAATGGCTTCCTCTCCCCCAATGGCGTCCAGGTATTTTTTTATGACTGCTTCGGAATTCGATAAGAGTTTATCCTTCAGCCGTTCCCTGGCCCGCTGTATGTTCTGTTCATTGGCGGATTCATCGTTCCCCTTCGCTTGAATGGTGTTGAACGAAAAGACAGTGAATATCATAAAACATACCATAATCGTTCTGAAAAAATGCTTCATGAAAACCTCCTTTTTCCAGTATTCTTTTCCGGTTTCGAAAACCATCATCGACTTTTCTAAAACCAAGGGAAGATGCCTCCAGGTGATGAGTATTGCATAATTTGATCCGCTAATCCCTTATCCGAGGCCATTCTGGAAAGAATATCACCGGTTTATTATACGCAAAAACCATGATATTTGGTTTTAATGAACAGTCCGGAGCCTGTTATTCGGTTAACAGGCCCCGGACTACTCCAATAACCCACTTGAAGGGATTCATGATCCCATTTCGATGGCTTACTGCTCCATTCCCTTTCTTAATTCCTCCAAAATCCTGATTTGCTCGGCATGCTGTTTTTTCTCGCCTTCACTTTTTTGGGGATTCATGGACAGTGCTTTTTTATAGCATTTCATGGCCATCTCCTTTTTCCCTGACTTCAGATAGGCCTCGCCCAGGCTGTCAAACACATTCCAGGATTCGGGATACATTTTGGTATTCAATTCAAAAACAGCAACTGCCTCGGCATTTTTGTTTTCATTCAGATACCGGTAACCCAGCCGATTGAAATCCTGTTCAAGAAAATAGCATTTTGAATCGGTAGAACCTTTTTTGAATTCCTTCTGGAATTCAACCAGCGCCGTTTCCAGACCTTTATTTTCAATCAATGATGACAATATATCGCTGGCTGATTTTGCACCGGTGATCTCGGTCCAGAGGGAGAGGATGTTGTTGGTGTGAACAAATCCCAGGGTAAATCCGGGTTTCCCGGCCAGATTCGGGAACCGGGTATTCAGATCGAGGTCAGATATGAGTTTTTCAAGCGGCTTACCCTCTTTGGCGGCCAACTTCACTTCCTTTGCCAGGGTAACCAGGTAATGGTAGCGATCGGCAAAACCGTTGTAACTCAGCTCTCCGTTCCAGTGGCCGGGAATATACATCTTGATTTCGTCTTTCCGTTCCAGCAGGCTGTTCCAGTTCTTCAGCAAAAGAGCCAGGTCCCGTTTGAGTCCAGGTCTTCCGCCGAAAGACTGAAGGCATCCGGGAGTATCCGTCAGCCAGGTGTCGGCCATGACATCACCGGTAAACAGCAAACCTTCCTCTGGCACCAGGACGAAAATGTCGCTGGAGGAGTGCAATCCGCCCATGGAATAAAGTTCAAGGGTCATGTTCCCCATGTCGAGTTTCATCTTTTCTTTGAATGTTTTAGTTGGAAACTGCATTTTAATTCCCTTCTCCAAAGCCTTCAGTTCCATATGGTTGACCAGAAGACTTTCTTTGGTTTGATTGTACGTCTCGCTTCCAGGTTCAGCCTCGGCCAGCTGTTTTTCCTGCTGGGGGATATACCCCTTGTACCATTCGATCACACGCTGCAAATCTTCCTGGCTTCTCTTCATGCCTTCGGCGCAATTTTCATGGGCGATGATTTCACAGTCCGAATAGAGATAGTTTCCGCTGGTATGATCGGCGTGTTCATGGGTGTTGATCAGGATGACAAAATCATTTCGTTTGAATTCTCTGGCAATGATTTTACGGAATTGCTCATCAATGATAGGACACTGGGTGGTATCAATCACCACAATTCCTTTTTGGGTGTTCAGAGCGCTGACAGCAGTCGACGAGATGTAATCACCCACCCATAGTCGGATGGAATTGCCGCTGAGTTTTTTCATGTGCAGTGGCAGACCATTGATGGTTTCCCCGCTTAAAACCATGCTGAAAAAAAGGATCAGTGCCACCAGAAACAGGATGATGTTTTTAAACTTCATTTGAAACCTCCTTAAAAAAGTTTTTTAATTCGGGGCTATTTGGCCCTATAAATTTCTCTGATATTTTTTTCTTCATCACACCTCCTTTTTGTGCAAAAATATCCTGTCCTTTATTTTGACTTTCTTTTTTTACGGCAGGATTGATATCCTGCGTGAACAGGTTGAACCGCTATTTAAAGATGATGGTTTTGTTGCTTATCTTCACCTCCCCCATTCTTATGAAAAGAAAAAACCTGATGTTCCTTCTGGTTGTAGATGACAACCCCGGCTTGGAAAACCCTGATTATTTTCAAACCGTTGATTTTCGTAAACCATACATTTTCAACCTGCATGTGCCGGTTTTTCCAGACCGAAACCGATATTTCCGGGCCGTCAGTCCATATCAGTCGA
>CAZOWT010000173.1:0-6149 GCA_964583345.1 uncultured Clostridia bacterium | reverse complement strand
ATCCCGGCAGCCGGCAGATAACTGGGAAAAAAGAGAATCCATAAACATGATTAATGCCCGATCCCGTTTTTCAGCAACCGCCTGTTTATCCAATCTGTCAACCATTCATGTTACCGATCCATTAATCCGGTATATACCTCATGGATTTTCTTCCTGAAAACCTCAAGTGAATATTTTTTCAGGATAGCTTTTCCTTTTGGCAACAAAGATTTCCGCAGTTGGCTGTCGACAGCAATTCGTCCGATCTGTTCGGCAAAAGCCCGGTGGTCCCTGGGATTATCCACATAAAAAGCCGCATCACCCAGAATTTCAACCAGGGCGCCGGTTTTTGACACCAGCGGCGTTGTTCCGCACTGTATGGCTTCCAGCGGCGGGTAGCCAAATCCTTCATAGAGACTGGGAAATAAGAATAAAACCGCGTGCTGATAGAGATAACTAAGTTCCGGGTCCGGGATATAACCGGTAAAATAAATCGATCCCCGGTAAGACCCGCTTACCAGGTAAAGTAATTCTTTTTTTTTCCGTTCGTCCACAAAGCCGGCGATCACCAGAGGGATATTGACCAGGTTGGCCGCCCTGACAACGGTTTCAACGTTCTTTATCGGATCACAGCCTCCGGTATACAGAAGGTACTCGGAGGGCAGATCAATTGCCGGCTTGACGGCAGAATCGGAATTTAAGCGGTCATCCAGGGCATTGTACACCACCCGGACCCGGTCCGGATCCAAGGACAAATACGTCAACAGGTCATCGGCGGTATTCTGGGAAACCGTGAGTACCAGATCCGCTTGCCGGGCACTGGCTATGATTTTTTTAAAAATATAGCGGTGCCTCAAGCTGGAAAACCGTGGGAATTTAATGGGTGTCAAATCATGAACAGTCAGTATAAATTTTTTGCCTTCCGGCTTTGAAGGAAGTGCAAAGGCGGTCGAATGATACGCATTCATCCTGCGCTTGATAATCAATTTTCTGAGTAAAATACGATCCGAGTAGGTAATTAGACGACGTGGAGATTTAATTAATACCTCCCTTTCCGTTTCATTTTTCCGGTTCTTTTCATTAAAAAAAAGGAAAAAACAACCGGGATCATCACGGCAGACTCGAATCAGCTGCCGCGTATAACGGCCAATTCCCCGAAAGGCAGAATAGGTTTGAAGGTTTCGGCAGTCAATCAGAATTTTCATGAATTACCGCCATTTATCAGTGATTTCAATCTCTTTTTTAATTTTTCAACCATTTCCATAAGCCCTACGATCATATAAATGTTTTGCCAGCCGCCAGAAACGGGCTGGGATATCCCTGACAAATTTCCAAGCCGATTCATCGTCCAGATTCCACCAGGGTTCTCCGGCAACTCCCACATAGCGATTGGTTACCACCTCACAACCCAGAAACCTGGCCTCGAGCGGCATCCGACCTGCGGCCTCCGGCGATTCCGGGAGGAAAACAAACCGGGATGAATGTTCGAAAACATCCAGTACCGCCTCTGGCGATAAATTTCTGATTATTTTTGGTTCTATTCCCCTGGATTCGCAATAGGTCAAGGCATTACGGAATCCCTTTCCCGGGCCCTCCGCATAGACCACACAGGTACCTTCTTTTTTCACATTTCTTTTTTTCCGGAAATGTTCCACCCGTTCAAAAAAAGATCGGCTCATGGCGGAACCGCCAAGAATCAGTTGGTTTCGGCAGAAAAAAAACGGATTGGATTTAAATAGGGCCAGCTGCCGGTAGGTCAAAAAAATGGTTCCCAGTGCCGACGCATAAAGGGAACGGAGTTTTAGGTGAGGACAGAAACAGCGATGGGCAAAACGGTGAATGGGTTCCCTGGCCTCCGGAAAATTCCCGCGATACCGGCAGATCCTGACATCATGTTCAAACAGGATATGTCTTCTCTGCAAACTGAAATCCCTGATCTGCTGACGAGAAGCCCGGGACAGATTCCCCAGAATATGAACGTTAAAATCAGTCAAATGACTGGTTTTAAGTTCATTGATCAGGACCGGTTCGATTGTCCAGGGACAGGCGGCAATGAGAGCGGAATCGGTCATCTCGGCCCCACCCGGGGTCGGTGTTCTGGTGTCCCGGGGAACATCGGCGAACTGATCCACCACAAAAAGAATTTTTATCTTATCCATTTGAAATTATCAATTCGCTCACCGGTGATTCACCCGTAAACACATCCGAAGGTCAGGGCGTATTGACTTTCAGGAGACATTCATAGAACTGAATTAATCGGCTATCCAATTTTTTTTGATCGAATTCGTTCTCGATCCACCGGCGTCCTTCCCGCCCCATTCTACCACACTTCCGGGGGTGTTCGATCAAATAATAAATTCTGTCTGCAATCGCATCGACATTTTTTTCAGAAACCAGAAAACCCGATTCACCGTTCCGTATGCCTTCCGGTATTCCGCTGTGGCAGGTTGAAACGATTGGAAGCCCAACGGCCTGAGCCTCCATTAAAACCATCGGTATGCCTTCCTGATCCCCTTGAGAGGATGTTACACTGGGAAGAAGAAAAATATGGGCAAGTTCATAAAGTTTTACCACCTCGTCCTGATTGCACTCACCATAAAATCGAACCTGACGATCAATTCCGAGATTTTTGGATTGATCCTTTAACGGCTTCATCAGGGGGCCTCCACCGGCAATCAGATACCGAACCCGGGGGAATCGTTTAATGACCTTGGCCATTGCCCGTATGGCATATTCATGACCCTTCTTCTCAACCAGGCGCCCGATGGTGAGGATATTGATCCTGCCATCCCGCTTTATTTCCCTTTCCCGAAACCTGAATGATTCGACATGAATGCCCATCCGGTGAACCTTTATTTTCTCTTTTTCGCATCCCAATTCAATTAGCCGGTCTTTCCAGAAATAACTAACGGGCATACAAAGGTCGCAGATTCTGAACAGATCATGGTAAACATCCTGGCCATTCAACTGAAGAAATTCCGAAAGATCATAGCCATGAAATGTGGTAATGAGTTTTTCCCCGGCTCCGGTTTTTTTTAAGAAACCGCCGATAATTCCAATTTGTCCGAAGTGGCAGTGCAGGATATCGAATTTCTTCTTCAGCAGGGGAATGTTGTAATACAAAATTTTCAGCGACAGGGCATCCCTGCCAAATGTCCAAACGTCCAGGCAGCGTATGATGCGGCCCGGGTTCTCCAGGAAATGACTGAAAAACAACCATAACCCTTTCAACAAGCGAATGATTCTGTTCGCCGGAATCTTCGGAAAATAGGAAACCTTTCTGTCAAGGCCATACCTGTCGACGTCCCGGTGGATTTTCCGGTCGTTAGGATTGAACTGGGCAAAAATCTCAACCCCCACTCCCTGCGCCAGCAGGCCGGTAATCTGGTTTAATATGAACGTTTCCGAAAGACTGGGAAAACCGCCGACCACAAATGCAACATTCATTTTTTTTTAACTTTCATTTCATCAGGCCCGGTCCCTGATATCGGTTTTGTCAGCCAATTTTTCCCCCCGGAAGAATCGCGAGTACCAGAATTCCAGATTGAGCAAACGCCAGAGAAATTCCGGTTTCATTCGAACCAGCCTGTCATAATCCCCCAGAACCGCTTCACGGTTCATCCAGAAAGCGTCAGAATTCCTGATATGGCCTCCGATTATGCTTTTATTGTTCATCAACCAGCTCTTCATCGGGAAAGGAAATCCTCGCTTCCTTTTTCTCCAGATGATGCGTTCAGGCAGTATATCCTGGAATGATTTCCGTTGGAACCATTTTAACCAGCCGTTGCGCATAAAATAGGAAACCGGAAGCCTGAAGACAAAATCCACTACCCGATAATCCAGGAAAGGATTTCTGACTTCGATGGGAATGCCCATATCGCTTTTGTCATTGGAACTCATCCAGTAGTACATCTTCAAATCATTCATGTTCTGGATAAAAAGCTCATTTACGTCCTTGGGGTATTGGTGAAACACCGGTTGGTCATGATTCCCCTTTAAATACCGGGAATGGAAACCCGCATCGCCTTTCCAGCCAACCATTTTGCGGATGACCAGGCTGAGCAACGGAAAAAAACTCAGGGGATATTTTTCCTTGTACAACAGAAGATTCTTCAACATTTTTACAGGTTGCCTGCTTTGGAACAGATAGCGAAGTACCGGGATGGCATATTCGGTATACCCGGCAAATATTTCATCGCCTCCGGCTCCGCCGATGATGACCCGGTATCCTTTCTCCCTGATTTTTTTGCGCAGCAGTTGACCGATCAGCAATACCGGTCCATGAAAAGGCTCTTCCAGAAGATAGATGAAATCATCAAGGACCGGCCATAAATTTTCCTCCTGAAAATTTATCAGTTGATGGTCGATGTTGGGATAACACGATGACAGTTCCATGGCATAGTCGGATTCATCGACAGATTTGTCGTCATACTTCACCGTAAAAGCGGGGAATTTGTCTTTTTTCAGGACAGACCTCAGGGCAACCAATGAAGAGGAATCCAGTCCGCCGCTTAGTTCGAACGCAACCGGGACATCGGCCCTCAACCGTTCCAGTAGCGATACCCGCATGATGTCCCGGAAATCCCTGACACCCGGCAGCAAATCAACCTGGCTTTCATTCAATCGCCGTTCGGGAAGCATCCAGAAACGGTCACTGGAAAATGAACCGTCCGCCCTGACGGTCAAAGTGGTGGCATTGTCCATCATCCTGATTTCCTGCCAGAACGTCTTATGCCGGAAATCCTTTATCCCCGATATCAGGTAGTTGGTAATGACCTGATCATCGAGATTCAGTTCAGTGGAGGCAATGACCTTGAGAATGGATTTGATTTCCGATCCCCAGACCAGGCAGGTATTGTTTTTATAGTAATATAAAGGTTTTTTCCCTATCCGGTCCCGGGAAAGGATCAATACATGCTGGTTGAGATCCACCAGGGAAATCGCCCAGAAGCCGCTGAATCTATCAAAAGCTTTCATCCCCCAGAACTGATAGGATTTTAATATGACTTCTGTATCCGAAGCGGAATGGAAGACAACTCCCATTTTCTCCAGTTCGGCACGCAATTCGATGTAATTAAATATTTCCCCGTTGCAAACCAGCCAGATTGTTTGATCGTCATTTTTCATGGGTTGATGACCGGAAGCCGTCAAATCAATAATGGCAAATCGCCGGTGCGCCAGGGCAATATCATGAGAAAAAACATGTGGCCCGCGATCGATATTCGGATATCTTTCCCGGATTTCCGGTGGGGATTCATCGGACGATAATTCCATATGGGTCATTTCTTTCAGATCAATAAGCACAAAACCCTCATCATCGGAACCGCGGTGCTTTATTTCCCGGGACATGGCCAGGATTGACTCCGGCCGTTTGATTTTTTTCCCGAAGTACCAGTATCCCGCGATTCCGCACATTTCTCAGCTCCGACTCATGCTCATCCGTTCCCCGGTTCCCTGCTGAAAATTTTCTTCAATTTCATTCCCAATGATCGGAGTTTTGCCAAAGCAATCCTCAGGGGGTAAAGCAGAAATTCTCGGAAAAATCGAAAATATATAAGCTTATCAAATGGCCTGACCAGATTGAATATTTTCCGGGTTAATGTCCGGTCGAACCGTTTCCTTCCCCGGAAAAAGATATTCACCCAGGCCCGAACCCGATACCGATAGACCCTTTTTTTTATTTGCCGGTCCAATTCCTGATGACTCAGAATGAACTTCAGAACCAGATAGGAACCCATGATTTCATGTTCGGTTAAATCCATTTCCTCCCGAACGGATTCGGGGTGGCAGCGGTAAAAATTCAAATGTTCACAGACAAAGGCAACATCTGAAATTTGCATCATAAAGATCCAGGTTAACCAATCATTGCCATAATATATGGATTCATCCGCATATCCCGCCCGGATATAAATCCTTTTCCTGAATAAAACCGCACTGGCATTGGGAATGGTATTCTTGAAAACCATATAGCGGGAACATTCATCCTTTCCATTGTTGATAAACGATTTTTCCCAGCGTTTATTGTCCAGATCACCGGTATAATCAAGCATGGATCCCAAAATATTCCCATTTTCATCAACCTTGTAAGACTGGCAGTAAGCCAGGCCGGCAGCTGGATTTTCATCCAGCTGTTTAACCAGTATCTCCAGGAACCTGGAATCGGCATGGTC
>CAZOWT010000172.1:0-6157 GCA_964583345.1 uncultured Clostridia bacterium | reverse complement strand
CCAGCGATTTTTCCAGCTGGGCGAAACTGTACCGGTCTCTTTCTCCGGTAACGGCAACTCCCAGAGAATTTAAAACCTCAGAATGCCCGATCAAAAAAATCCGATCCCGGCTCGCCTTTTCGGGGAAAAACAAAACCCGGGCAAGCCATTGGATGGCAGGCTCATGGCCATACCGGCTTTTCCCGGAAAACTGTTTTAACATGTTTTGAGCAAATGTATCCAGGGGTTTTTTCCGGCCGTTTTCGAGAATAACCATCTTGCGGAAATTTTCCAGGGCGGAACCCGTGAACGAATCCGGTTCAGGATACAGGCAAACGGACCCGGCAGCCAGCAATGTCAGCCACAGGCATAAAATAATATTTTTCCGACTCATGGCTTGGGCCTGTTTTTACGCGCCTTCTTTCTATTCAAGAAAAGCATGGCCAAAAAATGGATGCACAAACCCAGAAAAATAATTATACTGGATATATAGGGCAGCAACCTCCCGGCATTCCTGACCACCGCCAGGAACGTAAATTCGGTTCCGTCAGGAGCGATATAATAGGAAGATTGGTACAGGGTGAAATCTTTATATCTCAGGGGTTTGTTCATGGAAATAATAATGTTTCGATGAAGGTTTCCAACCGCCAGTTCCACTTCGCTCTCATAGCTTCTGGCAATTTCAGAACCGGGATAAAATTGTCTCCTGAAATCAATTAATTTCAACGAGAATGGCAGGGGAAATCTTTTTTTCCGAAGGGAGAAAAAGATATTTTTTCCATCCGGGTGAATAGCGGTTTCTTGCCTATCGCCGCCATAAAGCAGAACCGGTATATTTTTTCCGCCGGTAAACTCGGCTGAGAAAAGCATGCCGGCCATATTTTCCGAAGGTTCTTTTGCTTCCTTTTCAACCTTCAGGTGGTGGATACCCGAAGCATTTATGGCAGCGGATTCATCCCCGGCATCGGTTTTCGAGTAGGCCGCGCAATTCCGGTAATAGGACTCGATTCGAATTCTCAATCCCAGGGTTTCAAAATCAACGGCGTCACCCGGACGGAAGCGGTCCGAATCCACCGCATAAATCCGCCGGTTCCCCCGGCCCTCCTCCCAGACGGCCAGTTCCCAGCTCATGCCGGATATTGAAAAACGACTGGAGTCGCCTTCCCTCAGGCTCAGGGATGATTCCTGCGAATAATAAAACGTAAAAAAGCCGCCAACAAAAAATATCAGTATTCCCAGGTGGGTGATAATGTTCCCGATATTGGCCAGCCGAAACGGAATTCGGAATAACAGCGAGGCCAGGACATTAAAAAACAGAATCCAGAAGAGCAACACAATGGCGGGGAAAGGAATAAATCCGAATAAAAAAACAAACCAGGAATGAAAAAACTTCTGCTGGGCCTGGTACAGTCCGTGATCGACCTGATATACCGTGCCCCAGATGACCACAATCACCAGCAGGGATAAGCAGATGACGGTCAATTTGGGTGAGGCGACCAGTTGAAGGAACGATCCCGTCTTATTTTTTTTCACGTTCTGGTTGTGATCCGATCCGCAGGGATTTGGTGAAAGCAAGAAGATCCGCTTTGTTTTTCTGCAACACTTTTTTTGTTCCGGTGATTTTGATGAACACGGTTTCCCCCGGGAGACTCACCACCGACACCAGCATGGAATTTGAATCCGGGTCATTCTTCAGCCCGGTAAAATCGACACAAACAGCCGGCAATCCCCCGGATGTCCGGAATTTGTCCTGCCGGGGGGAAAATCGACCCGACCCGGTTCCCGAACCGGGATTCATATTCAACTGGGAAAGCCATCTGTTCACATTGGGCTCCAATCCACCTCCATCCCCCTGAAGCACCACCATGGTGCAAACGATGGCGCCGCCCGCAGCGGGAATAGCAAACCAGGCCCGCCGAAAACCCGATCCCTCATTTTCCTGCCAGTTCTCCGGCGCCTTCCAGGTCAGCCGGGCTGTTTCCGCATGTTCGGGCTGAGCAATTGGTTGAACGGGTTTTTCGGTTTTCGGAGACTCCTCGGTATAACTCCGGACCCGATCATTGTCGCCGCAGGAAACCATGAGCAGCAAACAAACGGATAAAAAAAGGTTTTTATACACCGGTGGTTCAAGGCAATTTTAATTAATAAAACCGGATTAATTAATATCTATTTTTTCTGGTAGGTATGATCAACAATGGCCATGGCTTTCTTAAAATCGAAACCCTTGGCATGCTCGCACTTGGACCCGTCATGACAGGTGGTGCAGGTCTGTTCGGTGACATTTACCAGTCCATTCTTCAAGGCCTGCTCCCGGTTCTTCATGATGCTGGTGCTCTTATAAGCCGAACCCGGGCCATGGCAGGCTTCGCAACCGACGCCCTCGAAATCCGGGGCATGGGAATCACCCAATTTATATCCGCTTTTGTTGAAACCCGTGGTATGGCATTCCAGACATTTCGCGTTTTTTTCCTGACCTTTTTTCTTCAGACTTTCAAACGCCTTGGCATGGGGGCCCTGTTCCCATTTTTCAAACACATTTCCCTTTCGATCGCCCCGGTGGCACATCTTGCATTTTTTTGCCCCGACATACTCAAAATCACCGGAATTCACCATAACAAACAGAAACGCCATACAAAAAATCAGCAGCAATACTTTTTTCATTTTACCTCCTCACGTTTGATGCAAACGGGTTATCTTCCATACCACATCCTCATTCCCATTTCAGAAAAAAAATAAGAAAGAGATATAATATATTTATATAATTGAACAAAAAAAAAATCAACCATATAATGAGGAAAATTTTAATTTCATTTTATTTGACATCAAAGGCACAGATGAGACCCGATCCGGAAAAGTTGAAAAAATAAACCAGATAAGTTATAATTTTTCCCTAATCAAGCGAGAATTCGGATGAGCGAATTGGGCTGTTGTTCAACCTATCCCGAAAACGACAGAGACGTATATGCGGAACTCATCGGGGCATCAAAAATATTTTCCAGCGGAAACACCCGGGTGGTTGCTCTTCGCCCGGCTGATTTGGCCTTGAGAAAGGGAGAGCTGCTGCTCATCATCGGCCCATCCGGATCCGGGAAAACCACACTGCTATCTTTACTGGGATGTGTCCTGTATCCGACCGAAGGCTGTGTATGTATCAATGGCGTTGATACCAGCAACCTGAATGACCGGGAAATGGCCCGCCTGAGATTGAAGGAAATCGGGTTTGTGTTCCAAAATTTCAATTTATTATCCCCGCTAAATTCCGAGGAAAACGTGATGCTGCCGCTTTGGCTGAGGAAAACGCCCAAATCAGAATTGAAAGAGAAGGTGAAACGGGCGCTGGAACTGGTGGACTTGATGAACCGGAGGAAATCCCTCCCCAAACAGTTATCCGGCGGCGAACAGCAGCGGGTGGCAATCGCCAGGGCCCTGGTTACCGATCCGGCCATTATTTTATGTGACGAACCCACCGCATCACTGGATGTAAAATCCATGGAAACCGTCATGAATGAATTGCGTTCACTGGCAAACACGGGAAAAGCGGTGGCTGTGGTCACCCATGATTCAAGGCTGAAAAATTACGCGGACAAAATGATTACCATTGAAAATGGAATCGTAAAACCATCTTCGTAAAAAAGGAAAATGATGAAAAAAATGAACCGATTGGCTCTGTCAATCAACATGAGAAGGTATATCCGGGTGTTGCCCCTACTGGGGCTGACCGCTTTTATCTTTATCGGCAGCCAGTGTTCAAAATCCGAAGAAAAGGCAACCTCTGAAAAAAAACCGGTGTTGCTTGCCCAAAGAATCGTGGGCCTGGGCCGGGTTGAACCCGAGTTGAGGATCACCTCCCTGTCTGCTGAAATTCCGGGGATTATTTCCGAAATCCTGGCGAATCCGGGGAAAAAACTCAATAAGGGTGACATTATTATCCGCTTATCCGACCGGATCGAACAGGCCCGGTTGGAGCAAGCCAAAAGTCAGATTCAGGTGCAGCAATCACAGATTGAATCAGCCAAAGCGGCACTCGAGGCAGCCCGGGCAAAACTGTTGAGCACAAAAAACAATTACCTGAGATTAAAAAAATTGGTGGAAAGCCAGGCCAAACCCGAATCCGCATTCGAACAGGCCCAGGCGGAATACGACTCACTGGTTGCGGAAATCAACCGCCTGAAATCAAATGTGGTCACTTCCCGGTACGTTTTGAAGCAGCTTCAGGCGGAGCTGGATCTGGCCCGGGCCCAACTGGCGCAAAAAACCATCCTGGCTCCGGAAAACGGTTTGCTGTTATCCGTCGATATCCCGGTCGGCTCCTACATATCACCCGGGGAAACCGTGGGATCATTCGCTCCCGAAAGTCCGCTATCGGTATGGTGTGAGATCGACGAACTGTTTGCCGACCGCATTAAACCCGGCCAAAAAGTCTTTATCCGTATTCCCGGCCGCCCGGAAATCCGGGCTGAAGGCATTGTCTCTTTTGCCGGTCCCTGGCTGAGGAAAAAATCAATTTTCTCGGATGATATCGGGGATCTGGAGGACCGCCGGATCAGGGAAGTCCGGATACAGCTGAATCCAGATTCCGACATTCTGCCTGGGAGCCGGGTCGAATGCGATATCTTGGCTGAAAAATAGAACCATGCTGCGCCTGGTATTCCGTTTTCTGGTTTATGACAAGCCGAAATCCATCGGCATCATACTGGGAATTATCATCTCCACCTTCCTGGTGGGCCAGCAAACCGGAATTTTCATTTTTCTGACCAGCAGCATGTCGGCTCTGGTCGATAATACCGATGCCGACATATGGGTGGTGGATAATCGGACCACCAACGCCAATGCCCTCGGCCAGATTGATGTCAGGGTTGGCCGGCAAGTCGAATCCATCCCCGGCGTAAAACAGGCCCATCCCCTGATTGTCACCGCCAGCCTGGCAAAATTCAGGGGAGGAAAATCCGTGCCGGTAACCATTATCGGCTCCGAACCCCCGGCCTTCAAGGGTGGCCCCTATCGAATATTAAAGGGCAGGCTGACAGACCTGCTGGAGGATGGCGCCATTTCAACCGATTTTTTTAATAGAAAGGAACTGAACGATGCGGATATCGGAACCTATTTCGAAATCGGCGGCAAGCAGGTCAAAACCGTGCTCCAGACCAAAGGCGCCCGTGGATTCGGCGCCAATTACGTATTCAGCTCCCTTTCAAACGCCAGGGTTCTGGGTAAAATTCCCTCCACCAAAGTCAGCGCCTTTCTGGTGGATATTGAACCGCAGGCGGATCCGGCCTTCATCTGCCAGGAGATCAATAAACTGATTGATGGCGTCCGGGCCTGGACCAAACGGGATTTCTCCAAAGAAACGGTTGACACGATTTTATCCACCAGCGGAATTGCCCTGTCGGTGGGCACTTTGATTGTTTTCGCTGTTATTTCCGGCATGATTATTATCGGGCTAACCATGTATTCGGCAGCCGTGGACCGCATCAGAGATTATGGAACGCTGAAGGCAATCGGCGCCAATAATTTTATTATCAGAAATTTTATACTGCTTCAGGCTTTTATTTTTGCCCTTTTCGGCTACGGAATCGGTATTTTTTTTATCGAGGGATTCAGGAAGGGAATTGCCAAATCAGGCATAATTTTCCACTACAGCCTGACCGTAAAAATCGGCTTCCTGCTGATTACCATGGTTATTTCATTCGGAGGAGCCCTTTTTGCCATGCACCGAATCGGCAAACTGGAACCGGCCAGTGTTTTCAGAACCTAACGGGATGATCCAGACTTATTCTTTTTTCCGAATATTTCCCGGCATTCCCCTGTTTTTTTCAATTAATCTCCTTTAAATAATTGACATTTTGGCAGGACATGATAGAATACCTCTCTGATGAAAGCAAACAACGTTGTCAAAAAAATTTCCAGTCCATTTTTGATCACCGGGTAACCCCGGCCTGCCGGGATAAGGCAATGGTATTTAATCCGAATATCGGTAAAAATATTTTTTAATTGACAAAGCAACACAATAATACTATAATAGTACTATAATGATACTATACATATCGATGTCATCAACACGTCTTGTTTCCCCGCCTTTTTCACCCTGCAGAATCATCAAAAAAATTCTATCAGGAGAATATAAATGGAAATTTTGAAGATCACCAAGAAGGACTTCCAGTCGTTCATTGACCGAAAA
>CAZOWT010000171.1:0-6185 GCA_964583345.1 uncultured Clostridia bacterium | reverse complement strand
GCAGAAAATAGATAATTGTGAAAAAAGCGACAGGACTTTTTGTGCATGTTGAATATTATATAATATTAATCCATTTTATTCAATTTTTTTTCCGATTCCGTCATTCGGACTGGAGAGCTGTTCAGCGGATATTTTGAAGCATTTGTGGATGGTGTGTAACAAATGGTACGGTTAAATATACCCAAATAGGTTATAATTATGTCGGGAGCAGTTAAAATGAAAAGAAAAATAATAAAAATTAATGAAGAAAAATGCGACGGCTGCGGGCTGTGCATTCCCGATTGCCCTGAGGGCGCTCTGCAGGTTATCGATGGGAAGGCGAGGCTTGTAAGCGATCTGTTCTGCGATGGACTGGGTGCCTGTATCGGAACCTGCCCCCGCGGTGCCATTGCGGTTGAAGAACGTGAAGCTGAGCCTTATGATGAATCCGTGGTAATGGAAAATATTGTTGCTCAGGGTGCGCCGGTGGTTCTGGCCCATTTAAACCACCTTAAAGAACATCGGGAAACCGATCTCCTCGGTCAGGCGGTCAGGTTACTGGAGGAACGGTATCCGGCATTGATCGACGTCACCGGATTCAAGGATCCTGAAACCTGTTTGGATGGAGGTGTCGTTTCCGGCGGTTGCCCGGGGGCGGCATTGAGGGATATGAGAGAGAAAAGAATTGAAAAAGAGGCGCAAGAAAAAACGGTTCCCCGGTCACATCTGCGCAACTGGCCGGTACAACTGCAACTGTTGAATCCGCGGGCTCCATTTTTAAAAGGGGCGGATTTGTTAATTTCTTCAGATTGTGTACCCTACGCCTATGCCGATTTTCACCAGCGTTTTTTATCCGATAAAATCCTGATTACATTTTGTCCCAAACTGGACAGGGCCAATGAGGAATATGTTGAGAAGTTGAGTGCCATATTCAAGGATAGCCAGGTAAAATCGGTTTCTGTATTGCATATGGAAGTGCCCTGTTGTTCGGGGTCGCTCATGGTCGTACAGCAGGCGCTGAAAAAGGCGGGGAAGGTTATCCCGTTAAAGGATTATACAATTTCCATTTCGGGTGAAATCATATGACCGCAAGGGTTGAATGCCCCTGATGCCGGGGCAATGATTTGAATGCGGTTTTCCTTAATGATAGCCTTCTGATGAAATATAATCGCTCAGATATTTAATGGTGGCGTCCATATCGCTGATTTTTTTCTTGACCAGGTCCCCGATGGAAACGATGCCCGCAAGCTTTCCTTCCTCAATGACCGGCAGGTGGCGGCAGTGTTGTTTGGTCATGATTGAGAGCGCCTCTTCAACAGAATTCGAAAGGGTAACGCAGACCGGATTTGCGGTCATGATCTCTTTTACCCGGGTGGATCGTGATGCGCGCTCCTGGAGAATGATTTTTTTCATGTAATCTCTTTCGGTGAAAATTCCCTTTAATTTTTCGCTTTCCATGACCAGTACCGCTCCCACATTATGGGCGGTCATTTTCTCCAGGCATTCATAAACAGTGGCTTCGGGTGATACCGAATAAACCACTCCTCCCTTCTCCTTTAAAATATCTCTAATGTTAATCATGGTTGGCCTCCTCGCGTAACAAACATGTTGTTCCGGATGAAACAATTCGCTCTTGTATGATACCGAAAAATATTTTTTTGTCAATCTCGGATACGCTGGGTGATCTGCCGGGAGTGGAATTCATGAAATGGCCCGGGAATCGCATTACCTTATCAAACGTGTAAATGGTATAATATGAATCCGGTTTGATGATATCTTTTCTGCCGGCCCAAAGCGGGAAAAAGAGGTGAATCATGAAGCGTATGGGTGAGATGTTATTAAAAAGCGAATCCTTTTCAGAGATTGTGATGGGAAACACGGCACTGGTCAGGGGAATGATTGAGGCCGGAACCCGGGTGGTTACATCATATCCGGGTTCTCCCACCCCGGAAATCGCCACGGCCATAAAAAGTATTCCCAGAGAGCAAAGGCCATTTTATTTTGAATTTTCCACCAATGAAAAAGTGGCCACGGAGGTGGCCTACGGGGCTGCCCTCAACGGGCATTTGTCCACCGTTTTTTTTAAAAGTGTCGGGCTTAACGTGGCTTCGGATGTTTTCGTACAGTTGAACCATATGGATATCACCGGTGGGATGGTGGTGGTTCTGGGTGATGATCCCGGGGCCAATTCCTCACAGAATGAACAGGACAACCGGCATTATGCGTATTTGAGTTATACGCCGCTAATCGAACCTGCCAGCCCGTCTGAGATTTACCGGTTTTATCTGGAAGCGGTGAAACTTTCAAAGGAAAAACACATGCCGGTTATCCTCCGGCTTACCACCCATGTCTGCCATGCCAAGGAAAGGGTTTCTTTTAATAGTTGGGCGGCTCGCCCGGAGGACGATACCCCCCGGTTTGATTCTGCCAACGGGCCTTATATTCCCCTGATGTCCGATGTTTTTGTCATGAAGAGAAGAGCGCTGGAGCGGCTTGCGGCTATCGAGCAGTTTCACTCCGATTCTCCGCTTAATACCATCATCGATAACGGAAACAGCAAAATGGGCATCATTGTCAGCGGATTTCCTTTTCTTTCGGTCATGGATGTAATCGAGGGGATTCCAATCAAACCCGATATTTTGAAACTGGGAATGGTTTATCCCCCTCCATTGAAAATGATCGGGCAGTTTATCAGCACCCACAGCCAGGTCAGGATTGTCGAGGAGCTGGATTCAACGCTGGAAAAAGACATTAAGACTTTTGCCTACGATCAGGGCCTGGCCGGTAAAATCATCGGCAAATCGTGCATTGACGATTGGATCGGAGAATATACGCCCGATAAGGTTCACGGTATCCTGAAAAACACCTGGCCTGATTTATTTGCGGATGAGGCTGAACCGAAAAAAGAAAGGCCGGCGGTTGCGGCCAGACCTCCTCAGCTTTGTCCGGGTTGCGGTCACCGGAGTGCTTTTTATGCCATCAAGAAGGCGCTGAGCGGAAATGAGATTACGGTGGCCGACATCGGATGCCACACCCTGGGGTATCTCCCCCCGTACCGGATTGGTGAAATTCTCATGTGCATGGGGGCGTCCACCGGAATCGCGTCCGGGCTGTCCATTTTCAACCGGTCCAGAAAAGTGGTGGCTTTTCTGGGGGATTCGACTTTCTTCCATGCCGGATTGCCCGGGATTATAAATTCCATTTTCAATCAGCATCAGGTCACCCTGGTGTTGATGGAGAACGGCACCACGGCCATGACCGGCCATCAGGATCACCCGGCCTCCGGGAAAAATTTCAACCAACCGACGGATAAAATCCCGGTGCGGCAGGTCCTGGAAGGATTCGGGATTAAGCATATTTATGAAACCGACACCTACAACCAGCCTGAATTGACCAAACTGGTGAAAAAGGCACTGGATGATGAGGCCTTCAGTGTGGTCATCGCCAAGCATCCCTGTATGCTGAAATTTATCCGGGAACAGCAGCAAAAACCCGGTTTCAGAAGAAGCCGGGTGGCGATCACCCAGGATACCTGCGAGCGGATTCATGAATGTGTGGAAAAATTCGGCTGTCCGACTTTCCAGAAAGATGAAGACGGCCGTGTCCTTGTTAATCCGGACTTGTGTATCGGTGACGGTTCATGCATCCAGACCTGTCCGGTAGAAGCCATTTCTCCGGCAGGGAAAAAATAAAATTTACAGGAGGTTCTGATGAAACCATTCAATATATATTTGACCGGTGTCGGGGGTCAGGGTATCGGACTCCTCAGTGAAGTCATCCTGAGGGCTGCCGACCATGCCGGGAAATATGTCAAGGGCGTGGATACCCATGGCCTGGCCCAGCGGGGCGGGGTGGTTATTTCCCAGATTCGGATCGGGGAGGGTGTCCGTTCGCCGTTGATTCGCAGCGGACAGGCGAACCTGGTTGTCGCCCTGGAACGCCACGAAGCCCTTCGGGGAATGAACGGATATCTCTGCGATCAAGGGGTATTGGTGTATTATGATGCGATCTGGCAACCGCTTGATGTCCGGCTGGGCAAAGCCCCGCAGGTCAAAGAAACCCTCATCAGTGACGAATGCCGGAAGCGCAATATCCGGGAGTTCCGGGTTTTTAAGCCGGATCTGGAGGATACCCGGATGCAGAATATAGTTTTGCTGTCCCATATTGAAAAACATGCGCTGATTCCCGGAATTAATGCCGGAAATTACATCGAAGCCATGAAAGACCTGATGGACGGGGCCATGCTGGATCGCAACCTGGAAATATTTGAGGAAGAAAGAAAAAAGGGCTGAAATAAATCAACATCCGCTTTCCGCGCCTGGAATATTTATTCTTCTTCCAGCAGGTCTATCAGTTTCTCCCGGCTTTTGATGATAATTTTTTTTTGCTTGTATTCCAGAATATTATCCCGGAATAACTGGGAAAAAACCCGGGAAAGCGATGGGCGGGTAACCCCGAAGAACTCACTTAATTCCCGCTGGTTTTGAGGCAGGGTTACGGAGTTTTCTCCGGGTTTGAGCAGGGATAACACATGGGATGCAATTTTACCGCGAATGGTTTTAAATGACATCAGCCAGAGTTTTTTGCTCAGGAATTGGGCCCGATTGCTGATGGCATCCAGAAAATTGGTCAGCAGAACGGGATTTGATTCAAAGAGTGACAGCAGTGAAGTTTTGGGAATGAAAACGGCCGAAACCTCTTCCAAGGCAATGATGTCTACCGGGTAATGGTTGTGCTGTCCGAAAATAAATGCCGGAGCCAGCGGCCGGGGGGCGGGGATTATTTCGATTTCTATTAATTTTCCCTTGGCATCGGTCATTTCCCCCCGTACCGTTCCTTTTATCAATATGATCAATTCCTGGCATTTTTTCCCCCGGAAGACCAGGGTGTTGCCCTTTTTATATGTTTGGGTTGAGTACTGGATCCGGTTGAGCGAGTGTTTTATTTTCTCTGCAGGAATATTTTTAAAAAGAAAGGAGCCTGATAAACCTGAAAAAATTTCCGGGTTCATTTATGAGAACGAAAAATCTTTGGTCTGGGTAAAGGTTCTCATCGGCTTTCGGAATTCCGGATGAAATCAGTCGCTGAAATAATTCGGGTATAAAATGGTCTCTTCTTTTTTCAGCCGGCTTTCAAGCATCTTATATAGTTTTTCAAAATCCCTCAGGAATTCAATACCTCCGCCGCCGATGGTGTATTTTTCAAAAAAAGACTGGCAGAAATCGGTAACCTCCTTCATGTCTTCAATCAAGGTTTCAATGATATTCTGTTTTTCCGGATTTTTTTTTATCGCTTCTTTCAAGGCCGGATAGAGTATTTCATCCTCTTTTTTGAAGTGCATGCACATCAGGTCTTTGGCGGCTGTCAGCGAGTTTCTGCCGTCCATGGTATGGACGCCCTGTTTTTTAACTTCCCATAATATTTCCAGAATTTTTCGGTGTTCGTCTTCCAGTTGATTGAGAAAATCCCGCTTTTGAATGGCTGTCCCACGCATTTCCTTTCTGTTCATCTGATTCATCGGTTGCAGAACTCCTTTTGCATGCAAACTTTTTTTTAATATAGTATAATGCCGATAAAAATTCAATCAAAATATCACGAATCCCCAAGGATAAAATCAAATCGGTTGCTTTCTGGAATGATCAGAATGTATCTGTCCACCAGGAATCAATGTCTTTTTAATCGTTTTGATAAAATAATCGATATCCGCTTGATACTAAAGAATAAAAAAAGGGTGCGGGGAATAATTCCCGCACCCCAGGTATGGTTTATAAATAATTATTTTATTTTGATTCGTCTTTTTTTGGGGAATCACACTTTTTTCCGGACTGGCAGGCGCATTCTTTTTTTATCAATTCCATGCCGCATTTGGGGCACTTTCCCGGTTTATCGGTTTTGAAGTCGCATCCCTTCATGGGGCAGACATAAACAGGTGTGCATTCATGTTTCTTCAGTTCAATTCCGTGGGTGGGGCACTTACCGGGTTTGTCGGATTTATACTGGCATCCCTCGGTTGGGCAATAATAGTGGCTTTCACAGGTGGTCTTCTCGACATACTTTTCCGGATTTTTTTCAAATTCGGTTTTGCAGTTTTCACAACAGAAGTAATAGGTTTTTCCTTTGTACTCCGTAGAAATGGTCATGGCATCCTGGGCAATGACTTTCCCGCTGACCGGACATTTGACCACTTTCGCCTTGCAACAGCCCGT
>CAZOWT010000170.1:334-6247 GCA_964583345.1 uncultured Clostridia bacterium | reverse complement strand
AATCAAAAGCCAACAAAAGAAAAAAACAAATAACCCCACACTCATAAACAACAATAATCACAAACCAACTAAACAAAAAAAAGAATCAAGTAATTTCTTCTTCTTGCTGAAATTGAACAGAATCAGGCCAATCAGCGGAATCAGCAGCAGCAATAAATAAAAAGCTTCAGGATGTGAAAAACCCATTCGAATTGCACTCCGATTTTTATTATATCAAATTTCAGGTCATTTTCACAAAGTTCATATTTCTCATGTTTATATACCTTGACGACAGAAAAATTCATCATGTTTCAAAAAGGAGAATAAAATGAAAAATGATAACAGAATTGGATTCGGGTAAATGGATTTTTTATCGATTTATTTCTATACCCAGCAATTTTACAGGTCGGTCAAAAATCAAGGAAATTGTATTCCCTTCTACATTAAGTTTTTCTTTTCTTAAATCAACCACAATTTCATTGTAAGCGGAGTCCATGATTTTTAATAATTTCTGGTTTAAAAACAATCTGATTTTTCCATTATATTTTTTCAACAATTTATAAAACAATCTGTTTTTCTTTAAATGGTAATATGAGTAAGTTCTGGTAATATTTTTGATCGGGAAATACTCCTGAATTTTAATCAATATGGTTTTATCATTTTCGTAGACCAATTTGGCTATTTGGCCAACAGATTCCAATTTTTCCAAAAAATATTTTTTTATAGGAAATTCAGGATTTCTGATTTTTTTCTTGAACAGGTCCAAATGAAAAATAATGTAATTGACAGAATAATTCCTGATTAATCTCGTTAACCTTTTTTCAGTTAACAATTGCATCTGATATGGCCCGATTACATTTTTGAGTTTTTTTAAATAGGATGCCGGTCTTATGGACACCTTTCCATTGAGCAGGGCATTCTGGTGAATAATCCAATTAATGGTATACCTTGAATTTTTTTGCAATCCAGAAAAATTAAAAGGGACTTCCAAAATAATTTTATTTTTTTTGAAAGGAAGATATTTATAGACCTCCAGATTGGTCTTTTTTTCTTCCATCCTGAACTTGCTTGGATTTAAAAACGAGAAAGGATACCATTTATTTTCGGATAACAGCAATGCCAGTAGAACGAGAAAAATGATTTGTTTTTTCCTGTTCGAATATCCGTTCCAACTTCCAAACAACTTCGTTGCCCCCAAAGTCGCCCCAACAATAAAAAAAGGCATCATAACAAAGGCGGCCCTGTAAATATGCCTGAGACCTTCAACCGGAAGAAAGAGGTTAAACAATCCAAAAAGTGTAATATCTCCTGAAATACCAAATAAACTAAGCTTAAAGAAAAATAAAAAAAAGGCGGCAAGGGATAAAACCATGAGTTTCGTCCACCTGTCAACATATTTCCATAATATTACGGTCAAAACAAGCAGAAGAACAAGAAAAATCAGAAAAACCAGTTCCAAAATGAACAAATTAATAAACGCCAGGATAGACATGACAACCACCGATCCAGATAAAACAACACATGAAGCGACCCTTCTTTTGGGTAAATTTATCCAGAACAAAACCAAGAAAAAAAAAGTAAATAAAAATCCTGGGAATAACCTGCTGGCTGTGTTTGTTTTTTTTTCCAGAAAAAAAGTTAATACCTTCGAGTAAGCAAAAATATCAAGCGATCGCACAAGATTGCCTTGAAATTTATTCTCACCCGATTTATTCTGATCAATAAAAGGATAAAAAATAAACATGATTAATAGAGCCGCAATCAACAGAAATGTGACCTGCTGTCTCAATCTGGCAAAAGACACCATTTTTAGCAGAAAAGCAAATATAAAAAACAGCGGGATCATGATTCCCCACAGAAAAACTCCATAGTAAATACTGGACATGAATTGAAACAGGGCGAATAATGCCGCCAGAATGCCAAAGTGCTTTTTCCCGGTTTTAAAGAATCTGATAAAAAAGAAAAAAATAAATGGTATATAAAAAACGCTCAGGAAATTAAGCCATACGAAATGGAAATTCCTTTGGGGATGAACAATAAACAGAACTGAAAATAACAGAGAAAAAGTCCGGCTTTGACTGACTTCTTTGGCCAGTAAATAGCAACCGAAAGCCCCGATGACCAGTGAAAAAATAATGTACAAACTGGTACTTTCCTTTAGATTGAAACCCAAAAAATGAAAAATTTTAAAGAAAATTGCTACCCCGAAAAGAGGATGGGTTTTGGTGAGCAGGAAGGAAAGCGGATACAGAAAGGGCAGGTGATAGACCTCACCCAATGGTATATGATTCAAATAATTTATGATGCTCAATATAGTGGTCAAATCCCCATGAATTTTTATTGATGAAAAATTGTAAAACAATGACGGAAAAGTGATAAAAACGATTAAAACAAAAAAGAAAATGATAGCCACGGATGAGAATATTTTTTTTAAATATGCCATCGGCTCTACCAACAATTCATGTTTAAACCCTAATCCCGAGGATTCCGGTTTCAGGAAGTGCTGTTATAAAGAAACGAATCCCCTGAATTATTATCCCATTGGCGTATTATCAATAAAATCATTCTTTTTGTCAATTTTGCCATCGGCTGACAAGCGATCACATGTTGAATTGACATTCCTGGAAAATAAATTTAAAATAATACCATGCCGAAAGACAAGGTGACATTGAAAATACCGAGGCCGCTTTATGACCGGTTATCCAAAATAATCGATGAAAGCGGATTCAGCAGTGTAAACGAATTTGTGGTTTATATATTGCGGGATCTGGTTTCACTGGGTATTGATGATAAGCGGGAAATGTCCAAGGAAGAAATGGAAACCATCAAAAAAAGGTTAAAAAACCTGGGATATTTTTAACCGGAACCAAGATGATTTTCTGAAAGCGGGATAGCCACCGATGGCTGGGTTTGCATTCTGGTATACACTGTTATTACTGATTGCATTGACATTTACGCTGGTCACCGAATTGCTCGAAGCCGATATCGCTATCTTTTCCACCCTGATTTTGCTCATCCTGGGAGGCGTGATTAATTTGCAGGAAGCATTCGCCGGTTTTTCAAATCACGGGATGCTCACCATCGGTTTCCTGTTTGTCGTGGTTGCCTCGCTGCAGCGGACCGGGGTACTGAACCAGGTCGGCGAAAAGCTGTTGGGGAAACAAAAGTCGATATCCAAGAACCTGCTTCGTTTCCTGCCTCCCGTAGCCGCCTTCTCGGCTTTTTTCAACAACACCCCCATTGTTCTGATGTTGACTCCGGTGGTCAGCCACTGGGCAAAAAAAAACCGGCTGGCGGCTTCTAAGTTTCTCATTCCGCTTTCCTATGCCGCCATTCTCGGCGGGATATGCACCCTTATCGGGACCAGCACCACCCTGGTGGTTCATGGTTTAATGCTGGAAGAAGGATTAAAGGGTATGACTTTTTTTGAAATCAGCAAGGTCGGAGTGCCGGTTTCTATTTTCGGACTCCTTTTCATCATATTGATCGGCCACAAACTGCTGCCCGACCGAAAGGACCCCTTCACCCAGCTGGGAAGCAAAACCAGAGAATTTGTGGTGGTCATGAAAGTGGGGCAAAACTATCAGAACATTGGGAAATCAATCAAAACTGCCGGTTTGAGACATTTGAAAGGTCTCTTTCTCTTTCAGATTGAAAGGGAGGGAAGGCTAATCAGTCCGGTTGAACCTCAGGAAAGAATCAGAACCAATGATCGGCTGTTTTTTACCGGACTTCCCGATACCATCATGGAACTGCAGAGAACCCCCGGATTATACCTGATTAAGAACGCCCAATTTGATCTGAAAAACTATGATTCCGACCAGGTGGGGCCATTCGAAGTCGTTATTTCCCCCGATTCACCGCTGATCGGAAAAAACATCCGCGAAAGCAATTTCAGGAGCACCTACAACGGAGTGATTATCGCCATCCATCGAAGCGGAGAACGGATCAACAAAAAAATCGGAGATATTGTCCTGCATCCAGGAGACACACTCCTGATCCTGGCCCGGCATGAATTCTTTCAACGATGGTACAATTCCAGACATTTCTACCTGGTTTCAAAATCCACGGATATTACTTCAAAACCCCTCCAGCACGTCTATATTTCCATTGGAATTCTGGCCGCCATGATTCTGGCCATGGCATTCAACCTTGTTCCCATTCTGGTTGCGGCCAGCATGGCGGCAATCATTCTGATTCTGACCCGATGCATCAGCGCCAATGATGCCCGGAACAGCGTCGATTGGCGCATATTGCTAATCATCGCCTCTGCCTTCGGAATTGCCAAGGGACTGGAAAATTCTGGCGTGGCCACATTCTTTGCCACCCAGTTGATTGCATCTACCAAATCATTCGGAGTGCTGGGCATGCTGACCGCCGTTTATTTTACCACCAATATATATACGGAAATTATCACCAATAACGCGGCAGCCGCCCTGGTTTTTCCCATTGCTTTTTCAATTGCCGGGCAGGCCGGCATCGACCCCCGGCCACTGCTGATTGCCGTGGCAATTGCCGCTTCAGCCAGTTTTTCCACCCCTATTGGATACCAGACCAATCTGATGGTCTATGGACCCGGGGGATACCGATTCAAAGATTTTTTAAAAATCGGAATCCCGCTCAATATTTCCATCGGCATTCTGGCCATAGCCATCATATACCTGTTTTATTTTTAAAAAATCCGGGCCGGGAAGAAATCCCTGTGTTTTTAGATTAATATTGACAAAACCGGAGCAAATGGCTAGAATCAGGTTGAACTTCTTGCAGGAGGACCGGATCATTGAATATTCCCTGGATATTGATTTTTTATCACCTGATGCTGATTTTTTTCTGTTTTCTGATCATGATCAACCGCTATTTGAACCGGAAATGGAAAAATACGGTCAGCCTGATTCTTAACCTGTTTATCGCCCTGGTGATCGTGGAAATCGGCCTGTCCCACGGCATTATAAAAGCCATCGTCTCAATAATTTTATACCTGATGTATATGATTAGCCTGAACAAAATAGTTATTTATATGGTTGGGAAAATAGATAAGTCCACCCTCCTGCTGGATGAATTGAAAAAAAAGATAAAGAAGCGCTGACTTATTATTTGCTTTTTACCGCTTGATTTTTTTCTATGGTTCGGCTTTTGATTATGTTTTCAATAAATTTCGTATATTCCTCGGGAGCCGATTTGATCTTTACCCCGATCCGATTGGCCACGCTGCCGGAAATATCTTCGGAACTTACCAGCATCCATTTTATTTCCCCGGTAATATCAAAAATCTCATCACCCGCAGCGACCAGTATCGACAGTTGGTTTTTCGAGGGGATGGGATTGGATGTTATCAGCAGCAAACCCTGATTGGAAACATTCGCCGTTAATCCCAGCTCATCAAATCCCTCGCCGCTGATATTGACCAGTAAACTCTTTTTGAGCCGTTTCTCGATCCGTTTTTTTGTTTGATTATCCACGTTTTTTTTTAGGCCAGGCAGAAAATTTGTTTCATAAAAATCGATCTAAAGTAAACCGCTATCCTGAGGCAATATCAATGCCATTTCCGGTTTTCCGGGTAAACGTTGCCTTCATCAATCCTTGACAATGGTAACACCGGTCATAAGCGCCTGAACCGGAAATATTGTTCTCCATGGCTGGCAGATATCAACGGCTATCCGGAATAAAAAAAACTGAGTGTGTAAATTGTATACATTTTTAACCCGAAATTCATATACCCGGCCCGGTCGAAACCGGGGATCAAGTTCCAGGTTTTTCATCCGGCGCTAAAATCACCTTACGGGGTATTAACGGATTAATTCGGGAAAGGACCTCATAGTTGATGGTATTGGTCAAATCCCCCAGGTAATCGGCATCGATCTTATTGCCATTCTCCGATCCGAGCAACATGATCCGGTCCCCTTCCTTCACATTTCGGATATGGGTAACTTCCGC
>CAZOWT010000170.1:0-324 GCA_964583345.1 uncultured Clostridia bacterium | reverse complement strand
CCTGAAGCCGTTGACCAGCACATTGGAAAGATTGGACAACTTCCGGTCATATCCGTCATAATACCCGACCGGGATGACGATTATTTTTGATTTGCCGAAGGTCTGGTAGGTCAGACCATATCCGATATAACGCCCCTTCTCTATGGTCCTGACCTGGGCGACTTTTGAAGCCCAGTGCAAAACCATTTTCAGGTCGATTTTTCTTTTGTTTTTTTCAATATATGAAATATAAGTTTTTTTTGAAGGCCAGTACCCGTAAGCTGAAATTACCACCCAGACAATATAAAAATAGGTCTAGGGAAACAGCAGGGCGGAAGCGGAACA
>CAZOWT010000169.1:0-6248 GCA_964583345.1 uncultured Clostridia bacterium | reverse complement strand
CCCGAAAATGAGCGCATTTTCGGGTAAAGTGGAGGAGACTGTTTGCGCAAGCCCGACATTAATTTATTTGAGCGATGGAGATATTCCCGGAAGCGACTGAGCGATATATCGGTGAACGAATCCCATCACCCGGCATTTTTTTGACATTGGAAATTTTTATTTCTATAATAACAGTTCGTTGAAAAAGGAAATACCAACATGGTCAGTGAAAGGGAATTTGAATTTATCACCGAAAATGTGCTGGTTATTTTTGATAAAACCTTTCCCCTCTATGTGCTGCTGGGGGACAAAAATTTTCTGATCGACGCCGGTCCGGCGGTTATGGCACCTGAGTTTATTAAACGCATCAGCCGGGCAATGCAAACCACCAATCAACGGTTTCATCCCGGTATAGATACCCTGATTTTGACCCATTCCCACTGGGACCACACCGGCGGTTCATCCTTTCTGCAGAACCGATACGGTTTCAATGTCCTGGCCTCACGGCGCACCGTTGACCTGCTGGAGAAACCTAAGGTCATCGAAGTGATTGAACGGATGAACCAGGATTTCAAAGATCTAATCCATGAGCAAACGGACATTCATTTTACCGGCCTGAAAAACCTGGAAGCGGTAAACGCCGGGGAAACCATTGCCATCGACAGAGAAAATCATTTGCAGGTTATTCCCACTCCGGGCCACACAAAATGTTCCATTTCCCTGTTAATGAACCCCACCCGCATTCTTTTCCCCGGAGATGCCGCAGGCCTGATGGAACCGGACTGCACCATCAGGCCGCTTTTCTTCTCCGATTATTCGGAATACGAACAATCAATGCAAAAATTAATCGATCTTGAGGCCAATGCCATTGCTTTTCCCCACAACAAACGGATCATCGGTAAAAAACAGGTAAAAGACTACCTCGAAGATTCGCTTTTTAAAACCAAAGAAGTCAAAACCGAAATCGGGAAATTGCTGACAGAAGGAATGGATAGTCTGGAAGTTGCCGGACATATTTATGACCGGGAATTTCCCAACTTATCCTTCATGGGGCCACGTGACATTCTTATCGCCAACCTGGAATCCATGGTCAAATCGGTAGCCAGGGAATACCCCCCGGGCGAACCAGGCTAATCTCCCCGGATCTCCTTCAGGGCATTTTTTATTTCCTCGATCCGGTAAGGTTTGGCCACCACCCCCGAAAAACCGTAATTCTTGAAATCCGACATAATGGGATCATTCGAATAACCGCTACTGACAATAACCCGGGCCTGCGGATCAAGCCGGATTAAAACCTGAACCGCTTCTTTACCTCCCATCCCCCCTGGAATGGTCAGATCCATGATCACCGCGCCGAAAGGCTTTTCGTCCCGCAACCCCGCTTTATATTTCTCAATAGCCTCTTCTCCGGTTTTGGCCATTTCCACATCATATCCCAAAAACTGCAGTATTTCCTTCCCCACATCCAGGATAAAATCCTCATCATCCATCAATAAAATTCTGGCTGGCCGGCTGCGTTCCCTTTCCGCTCCTGATTCGGGCACAGCCCGGGGAGCCGTTTCCGGAATTGCCGGTAGCAGAATAATGACAGTGGTACCCTGCCCTGGAGTCGATTCGACTCGGATCTCACCGGTATGCTTCTTGATGATGGAATAAGCGGTTGCCAGTCCGAGGCCGGTCCCGCCGGCTTTGGTGGTGTAATAGGGATCAAATATTTTTGATATAACATCATCGGGAATACCCTGGCCTTCATCACGGATCATAATTTTCACAACCTGGCGGGGAGTTCCGGAAAAAACAGTTTCCCGATCGACAAAGTTTTCCGCCGTCACATGAATATTACCTCCATCTGGCATGGCCTGGACGGAATTATCGACCAGGTTACTAATCGCCTGGCTCATGAGCCCCTCATCGATTTCCATGGCCCAGAGATCATCGGGTAAACTGAAATTCGCAGCCACCGAAGATCCGCTCAGG
This sequence comes from uncultured Clostridia bacterium, assembly GCA_964583345.1. Classification (GTDB taxonomy): domain Bacteria; phylum Acidobacteriota; class Aminicenantia; order UBA2199; family UBA2199; genus CAZOWT01. The sequence continues at coordinate 4,292 of CAZOWT010000169.1, read as the reverse complement.
GCAATATTTATTGAATCACTCAGAAACTTTTTTACCCGAACGCGTTTCTTCACCGGTTCTCCACCCCGGGAAAATGTTAAAAGCTGGCTGGTTAATTTTTTGGCGTTTATGCAGGCTTTCTCACAGGAGTCCAGACGCTGATACTCAAAACTGTCACTTTTCGAGCTGTGTTTCAAAATTGAGACATTCCCCATAATTCCCGTCAACAGGTTATTGAAATCATGGGCAATCCCCCCGGCCAGCAGGCCCACTGACTCGATTTTCCGGTGCCTCAGCAGTTCCTCTTCCACTCTTTTTATTTCGGTGATATCCCTGAAAACAAAAATAAGACCGAAGACCTTATTTTTCCGGTCCCGGATAGCAGAGGCACTGAAATTTACTACTTTTTTATGGTTATTGCGATCAATGAAAATACCCTCGTCCAGCCTGATCCGGCTCTCATCCTGATTGCCATAAGAAAGAAGACCGGATACGGAGGATTCTAGGCCCGGGCCTTTTTTAATGGGGAAAATTTCGTCTATCGAACGTGAAAGCGCATCCTTTTGCTTCCAGCCGGTCAGGATTTCCGCTGCCTGGTTGAAGGTCAATATCCTGCCGTTGGTATCGGTTACCACCAGGCCCTCGGCAATACTGGCCAGGGTGACAGCCAGGCGTTCCTTCTCTTCCTGCAGGTTCGCCTCTATCCGTTTTCGTTCCACGATTTCCCGGGTCAGCATCTGGTTTGACCGGCGCAACTCCTCGGTTCGTTCCGAGACCAGTTCTTCCAAATGGCTCCGGTGCTGCCGTAGTTCCAGTTCAATATTCTTCAATTCGGTAATATCCCGGCTGTAAACCGCGATGGCCATCACATTTCCGCTGCTGTCCAGAACCGGAAAAATGCGATTATCCAGCCAGAATTTTTTCCGCTGATCGACATACTGTACCGGCATTCGATTTTTAACTGCCAGCCGGTGGTATTCCAATCTTTTTTTCCTCAAATCCTCGCCAAACAGATCAAATATATAGGAACCGATTAATTCATGTTCCGGTTTTTCCAATCTTTCCGCAGCCGTCTTGTTCAGGGCAATAATCCTGCCATCTATATCCAGCAGAAGAGCGCTTTCGGTCGGGGCATTGAGCAACGCCCGGGCGGTTTCTTCACTTCTTCTCAATTCATCCTCGAGCCTCTTGCGCTGGAAGAATTCAGGTATCTCGATATGACTTTTCTCAAAGGACCGGCTGTAGGGATGGGTTTGGTAATTTTTGATATAAGATTCTATTTTATTGGGAGGAGCCATGATGAACCGGCAATTTTTATCCCCCTTGGCCCGGCACTCCAACTCGACAGCCACCAGGGGAATTCCGAAACTCTCCTCGCACCATCCCGATGAATAGCCGCTGTTCATGATGCAAACCGGGAAATCGGTTTTCATCTTCTCTTTCATCCAGATATCGGCTTCAAAAGAAAACGGATGATCATAAATCAGAAAGTAATTGTCATCCGGAGTCGGATTTGATTCCGGATGTATTTTTACGAAGGCCCAGCCGGTGTAGGCGAAATGAATGGGACCTGCCGAAAGTTTTTCGATCGGCTCGGTTACCTTCATCTTGGAATGGAAACTCCGGGCATCGGCTTTTCCCAGTGAGTGAGCCAGATCAAAAAGAAAGCCGGTAGCCACTTTCCGGGCATCATCCGGCCCGCGGTCCTGGTAGTGCGCGTAGATGGTTTCGAAAAATTCCTTGGACATGGAAGCCGCCCGAACCAGGATATAACGTTCATTATGGATATCGATGGTACCTTCCTGGGGGTTCTCAACCCGGTGCCCGAAATAATTACTGACATATTCCTGGGCTTTCAGGAAAACCGGACGAAAGGCATCCGGAACCGAAACCGTCGAACACGTCTCCGAATCGCCGATTTTTTTCCGATTTTTCCCGGTGCCCGAATCCAGCAAATTCTTCAACTTTGATTGGAGATCGAGATTTTCCTCCACCAGTCGTTCGATTTATTCCTTTAGTTTACGGTTCTCCTTTTTCATTCGACCTGAATCCCTTTTGTCAGATATTATACAATAGCTGCTTTATTTTCTCAATAATCAGACCGGAAGGTGAATATACTTCAGCTCCCGGATAGAGCGGATAAAACTTCGATTGCTTTCCGGTTAATCACCAGGTCGGCCAGGCCATCCAGAGGCGTAGGGTCGATATTTATAATTAAAAGCTGGGCTCCGTTTTCCATGGCCGTGACCGGAATTTCGGCAGCCGGATAAACCACCAGCGAACTGCCCAGCACCAGAAACGTATCGCAGGTCCGGGCCGCCTGCCAGGCGGTTTTCAATGCTTCTTCCGGCAGGGATTCACCAAACATGACCACATCCGGTTTCAGCATTCCGCCGCAGGAACATTCCGGAGGCAAGGTTTTTTCCAGCCTCTGGTAAATTTCTTCCATGGGATAGATTCGCCGACAGGCCAGGCATCTGATCTGCCGGGTATTCCCATGAAGTTCGCAAACATTTGATTGTCCTGCCAGCTGATGAAGTCCATCAATATTCTGGGTAATGACCAGGAACAGCTGACCGCTTTTCTCCAGTTCCACCAGTATCCGGTGTGCGGGATTGGGCCGGGCTGCCTTGAGCATGGGGTAGCGGTCTTCCCGGAAGAAATTCCAGTAATAGGAAGGATCCTGCAAAAAATACTGGATACTGGCATACCGGGAAGGATCATACTTGCTCCATAATCCACCTGCGCCGCGGTAGGTGGGAATACCGCTTTCGGCAGACAGGCCGGCTCCGGTAAAAGCGACCAGTTTTTTCGAGCCTCTGATAATTTCCTTGAAGCGTTTAAGCTTGTCTTCCATATTTTTTTTAAATCCGGACAAAAAAATTGTGCTTTTTTTCCTCTCCGATGGAAGTCGGATCTCCGTGACCGGTATAGGCGACCGTCTCATCCGGAAGGGAATACAGTTTCTCCCGGATCGAGCGGACCAGATCTTCCATGGAACCGAACTGAAAATCGGTACGGCCTATCGATCCCTGAAACAGCGTGTCACCCGTAAAAACCAGGTTTTCAGCGGGCAGGTAAATAGAAATTCCTCCGGGAGAATGACCCGGTGTATGAATGATTTTCAATTCCAGACTCCCGAGTTTCAGCACATCACCGTCATCCACGAATTTATCCGGATCCGGCACCTGTTCGATGGCAATCCCCCACTCCCGGGCCGTCCTCTGAGATTGCTGTACAAAGGGAATATCTTTAATATGAAGCAGAAAATCACAACCCAGCATCTTCTTCAGCGGAGCCACGGCGGCCGTATGGTCAAAATGGCCATGGGTCCCGATTAAAAATTTTATATCCAGGTCCATATTCCTGACTTCGGCTGCAATTTTTTCCGCGTCATCACCCGGGTCAATGATGGCTCCTTCCCCGGTGGCTTCATCTCCGATAACATAACAATTGGCAGCAATCGGCCCCACGACCAGACATTTCAATAACATGTTTTGCCCTCCTGCACTTTAGAAAATTTCCGGACAGAAAAAGGAATTTTTATTATATCACAAAAAATTTCACCTGACTTACTTTATTCAACAACTCCCCGTAAACCGAAACCTATTGACCCCGCCTGCTCAAAATCATATAATGGGGTGATGAAAATGTTTCATTATACGGTCAGGGGAATGGTCCAGGGCGTATTTTTCCGTTACTACACCAAAGAAATGGCAGACAAACTGGCCATAAAAGGAACGGTAAAAAACCTGGCAAACGGGGATGTGGAAGTTTTTGCCCAGGGAGATCCGGCGGTCATGAACCAGTTCGAAACATTCCTCAATCATGGGTCACCTTCTTCATCGGTAAAACAGGTTGTCAAGGAAGAAATTGAAACATTCTCGGCTTTTCCGGATTTTGAAATCATAGGTTAAAAAAAATAATCCGGTTGACAGCACCGTCAATATATGATAAAAAATAATATGTTTATCCAAGTCATTGTTAGGAGAGACAATGCCAATTTATGAATATGAATGCCTGAAGTGCAAGAAAAAATTTGAGGTCTTGCAGAAAATAAGCAGCGACCCCCTGGAAGCCTGCATATACTGCCGGGGAAAAGTAAAAAAACTGGTATCGGTATCCGCATTCCAGTTTAAAGGCAACGGTTGGTACATTACCGATTATAAAAATAAAAAAGAAAGCCCATCAAAAGAAAGCAAGACGGCAATAAGCGAATCATCCACCCAAAAAAATAAAAACAAGGATGTTACCCATAAATAGCCTTTCCATCTCTCCCCCTTAATATAAACACATATCTCCCACCTTCACAT
>CAZOWT010000168.1:0-6302 GCA_964583345.1 uncultured Clostridia bacterium | reverse complement strand
ATCGACCTTTATCCGCTCGTGATCAAGCGCCAGGGCTCCGAACTGACAGAAATCCACGCAGGTTCCGCAGCCGATGCAGTTTTCAGTTGAAGCGCGGGAAATATATCCGGATGATGCCAGCATGGGGACACCATTCTGCCAGGCTTGCATGGCCCCGCAGCAGCAGGAACAGCAGTTGCAGATGGCATAAAATCGACCCAACATGGCATCCTTGAAGAAAGCATGATGAACATGACCTCTCCGGTGTTCGGCCTGCAGGATTTCGACGGCTTCCTGCTGGGAAATCCGTCGCGAACGCCGGGGATGATGTTCGGCAATAAAACCGGCAAAGGGCTCACCGATAATCAAACATACGTCAAGCGGATGACAGGGATTGGCCCGGGATACCCGGCAAGGACATTCCAGAACCATTATATGATCGGGATTGCGAATGATGATGTCCCGTGCCTGGGTATAGGGAATAACCTGCTCCAGGTTTTTCAGGGAAACATCCTGGTTCAATGTGACCAGCTGGCTGGCTTCATCCGGAAGCACCACCTTGCCATGATAGGTATCGGCAAAACCGCTGCCTGCGGATTTGTCGTTTCCGTGTCCAGGCGATTGGAATAACCGGGAAATGCCCGTCCATAAATAATTAAAAAATCGTGACAGCCGGTGTTCTCCCGTGGCCACCCCGATATATAAATATGGCCAGCGCGAATAAACATAGCCGTGTATCCAATCGAAAAAAGAATAATCCGGCAATTTTTGCCCCTGGTCATAAAAATTTCGGGTGGAAGGTTTGAAGAGTCCCTTCATGTCATTTTTTTTTTAGAACCGTCCGCCATCCGGTGGGTTGCTGGATGGTGGGTCTGATAATCTTGCTGACCACCCGGGCCTGTTCGGCAATATAAAAGGAATCGGGTCCGATTTTTTTCACCACCGGTAGAATGGTTTTCAGGTCCTTTCGGCCGCAAATGATATAGAGCTGCAAAACCGATCCGGATTTTCCTTTTCCTTCAAATGTGGTCACCGCGAAACCCATTTTCCGGATTTCCCGCGCCATGGTGCGGCCTTTTTTCAGGCAAAAAATACGCAGGATGACCTGCCCGAATGCCAGTTTTCTCTCGATGAGAATTCCCACCGCTGTACCGGTGGAAAAACCCAGGGCATAGAATACTCCCAGGATCGGTTTATGATAAATTTTGGAGATAACGGCCGATATCACCACCAGCCAGATGCTGACCTCCAGGAATCCCAGAAAAAACGCCACCTTGGTTTTCCCGTGCATAATGCTGATGGTTTTCACGGTCCCTACCGACACATCGGCCACCCGGGCAAAAAAAACCACGATTCCGGTGATGATGGTCGTCAGGTCAAGGCCAATTCCCATGTGATATTTGCTCCTGAACACCCGGATTGCTTTTGGTTCCGGGCATCACACATTTATATTTCGCAGGGTCAACAGACCGGCAAAATTACTCAAAATATATCAAACCGTACAGGAAAAATCAAGAATAGATAATTTTTGCCCTCAGAAAATTCACCGGATGCCGAAAAGAGCCAAATTAAAAGCAGCCGGGTTTATGGCACCATCAGGTTTCAGCCCTGAGAACCCGATAGAACTCATTGACGGCCTTTTTTTCAATCCAGGGTGTATGGCCGCAGTTTTTAAGCAGAATGAAACGAAAGTCCTTCAATATCCCGGAAAGCGGTTTTTTCACCCCCTGGAATGGATGGGGGTCATAATCGCCGTGAATGGCCACCACCGGGCAGGAAATTTTTTTGACCATCTTCAAGAGTTCGCCGTTCCTTCTCAAGCCGGCCGCTTCCCCCCAGACCTGCCGATGGATGGAAAAATTGATGTCAATTTTATCCTTATCCTGGGTAATGGGATCAAAGGTATCGGTTTTGGCAAACCAGTAACCGAGCCTGGCCAGCAGCATATCTTTTTCTTCAACCTTGGGATCATTGATCCGGGAAAGCAACAACCGGACTTCATCCAGCTCTGCATTCTCCAGCCTTTTCAGGCGGACATCCAGCAGATTAAGGGCATATGATTCCTCCAAGGGACCGCAGCCGATCAGAATCAGTTTCCGGACCAACCGGGGATAAGCGGAGGCGGTTATAAGGGCCAGCCATGCACCCCAGGAAAATCCCACCAGGGTAGCCGGCAGATCAGCCTTTTCTTCCAATATGGCTTTCAATTCTTCTGCCTGCCCCATGACTGAGCTTGCCCACTGCAACGGTTCCAGCACGCCCTGGACGGCTGACAGTTCCCGGGCCACCGGAGCCATTTCGCCGGCTGCTCCCGGCCCCCCGTGAAGCACCGCTACCCGGTACGGCGACTTGCCATATTTTCTTGGATTTTCAACCATCACCGCTTTTCACCACATCCGGAACCCATCCCTCATTTAATTGTCAAGGCCTGTCCCCATCAGATTCCCAACGGGTCCCATTCCACTTTCACCAATCGAGCAACCGTCTCTCGCCTTCCAGGCCTTTTATGCCGGAAACCTCCTGGGATACCTCGATGACACCCCGATAGGTCCCATCCTGGTCAAATACCGGGAAATAGCGGATATAAATGATTTTTTCGTTCTGACGGATCCAGAATTCAGCCACTTTTTTTTTCTTTTCCTTGAAATTTTTCACGATATCGTTGACGATGTGTACACTCTTTGGCGGATGGCAGTTCTGGACTTTCCTCCCGATCACCGCCGGGCTTCTGGGGAATATCCGATGTTCGGTATCCGAGTAATAACAGACCTGGTTTTGTTCGTCCACAAAGGTGATATCAACCGGCAGGTGCTTGAGTAACAGATCCACCTGGTCGGGAGTCAGTTCCCCTTTGGACAACTTGATTTTTTCTTCTTCTTTTTTCTCCATGTCACTCTCCTCCTTTTCTTTTACCTGCCCTTTTGTTTCAGAACCGGCGAGATTGGCATCCCACAGGTTGGACGGGGTGATCCAAGCGTATCCGATTTCGGATTCACCTCTTTTGATTTCTGCCCATTCCGCCGGATTTAATTTTCGGGCCGAAGTGGGAAATAGGATTTTCTCCTCAAGAAAAATCAAACGTCTGATAGCCGATGCCATATCGTTTACTTTTTTTATGACAACAGGCCATTCTTTCCGGGTTACTAAATCCTCAAGTTCACGGATCATGGTCCTGATTTCATCATGCTTTCCCCACATCACCTGGGTAGGTCCAGTGAATTTCTTGGCTTCCAGCACCGGAAAGAGCTGGTTCTCTTTTCGCTGGTAATGGATTTCGATTGCTTTCAACCGTTGGAAATAATCCTGAAAGGTCTGGATGTCTATAGGTCTTTGTTGTTTTTTCTTCAACTTCCTGGCACTTTTTTTCAGACTTTTTAAAATTTTCCTGGCTTCCCGGTTTTCGGCCACAAAAGAATAAATTGGATGTCCGGGAATTCTTCCGGGTTTGCCAGCTTTTTTCAGAGACTGTTCGAAAACCCGGGCATGCACATCACACAGCCGCTGGATCTCCGTCGGAGGGAATCCCTCCCTGATCAGGGCATTTTCCATATCGGCAATTTCTTCCACTGAGGTATTTCGGATCAGCCTAGAAAATTCCTTTTTCAGATCATCTGCCGTTACTCCGTCGTGCAGTCGCCTGACGATCTCTTTCAATTTTTCCTGTTTTTGTTTATTTTGGCCTTTGGGTTCTTCATTCATACAAATGCCTCCCATGAATGATGTTATATCACATCGACTCAGAAATTATTATACCGGATTTTTCCTCAAATGCACAAACGATTTAAACCGGATTGATGTTCCATTCCGAATCGATCCACCATCCGATCACATCGATTCCGGGATAGTGATTGCGGAGGAGTTCAATCGATTTTTTCACCTGTTCCCGCTGGGTATTTTCCCCTTCCGGATTCCCGGCGCAATCATAATGGCCGGATATTAATATCAATTTCGAACCGTGCTTGTGAACGGAAATGTTTACCCGGTTTAGGATGGATTCAACCCGTAATTTATCCCGGTTTTCGGCCAGGACTTTGCAGGGGCCGGGTTCGGTAACCGTATCCACATAATCAATAGAATATTCTTTTTTCACCTGGCGGATGATCGGTTCCTGTATCCGCCCGTCCATGCAGTGAATCGAGGTGCAAAATGTCATCATAACCTCCGCATTTGGTTTTTACTTAATCGGGGTGATGTGCAGCTCCCACTCTTCGGTATCGCTATTTTCCACCACCTGAAACAACTTGCTGTCTTCGATGGAATAAGGATTCGGGCTGAAATCCCAGAATTCAACCAGCGGAATCCAGACTTTTTTAATCAACTTCCCGTTCAAATCCAGCACCAAAACCTCGTTGGTTCCCTGCTTATCGTTTCGCTTGTAGGTTTGAATGTAAATACGGCCATCGGCCACGATGAAATTCTGAAACAGGGGAAAAAATTCCGGGTAATCAAACCATTTTTTTCGCCGCTCATAGAGCTGCTTGTATTCGTCGTTGGACATATAGGAATCGATCCAGCCCTGTCTGTCTTTTGCGGTAAAAGGAATCCTGTCAAAGGGAGGTTTTATATTCCGGATATGCCTTCCCTTCAGGTCATAGACATGTATGGTACCCGAATCAATGGCCCCGCCGACAAATACCTGTCCGTCCTGGATATAAAAATTGGAAATATAGATCCCGCGTTGAATGGGGTTATGCTTTCCCTGCTGAAGGTAGTACTTATGCCGGTGGAATTCCCGCTCATTCCCGAAATTCAGGTCGTACAATTTCTCAACCAGATAAAGGGTTTCAGCGTCACGTTCCACCCGTTGCCCCACGATTTGGTCACCCCACAACCGGTTGAAATGTTCCAGCACATATCCGGGTGATTTTTTTTCCCATTTGAAATCTCCACTATTGGAGAAAAATGATATTTTACCCAGGCTGTTGACCAGGATGCCATCAGGCCGAATATCCAGTTCGGGTGAGAATTCCGGAAACAGCTTGAATTCCCGGGGGCCCTCACCCGCCTTTCCGAATTTCTTTATTAACCTGCCGTCTTCACGGCTGAAAATAAAAATGGCCGGCCCGTCTCCGATAAAAATATGCCGGTCATCCACATTGACCCGGAAAGGCTTAACCACTTCAGGAAGGGTGAAAATCTGTTTAGCCTCGACAGGAAACAGGATAAACAGGAATAAAACCCATACCGATAATTGCCTCATGTTATTCCTCTCAGGTAGATTTTAGAATAAATTGATAAAGAATTCCATTTTTTCTAAAGGTCTTTCATTTTTTTATTGACTTTGCATTCAGCTTTATTCTATATTTTAGCTAATATTAAATTAATTATTTTAATTTAATATTAAAAAATTGACTAGGAAAACATGAAAAAAATATCCGTTATCTTATTCTCCCTGATGCTTATTGTCGCCATATCGAGCCAATCCTGCAAAAAATCCTTCGTTTGGGATCCCACCGGCCTGTGGACCGTCACCTTTAATTTTACCGCCTATTCATATGTTTTCAATGAACAGATGACTTTCGCGAACAGTGAAAGCGGAGGATCTGTTTCCGGTTTCACCTTTGACGGTGCTGCCCCACCTCAGACCGGGACCTGGACCAAAACCGGAGATTTTTCCCTGACGGTTATAATATCCTTCAACACTTGGGGGGAAGATGTTAACATCAACATGACCATGAGCTCATCGGAAGCCAGCCCCAATGCCATGAACGGAAGCGGAATCGACCATGAGGATGCAGATACCTATAACTTCATTTCCAACGCCACCAAAATATCCAACCTGCAATAAAAAAAGGCAGTCATATCGAATAAATTAACTCTGCATGCCGGCTAATCGACAGGCATGGCATGAAGCTCCCATTCCTCGGTTTCTTCATTTTCCAGCAGCTGGTATAATTTCCCGCCATAGAAGGTGGCCGGGTAAACCTGCCAGACATCCTGTTCCTTCAACGGAAGATAAAGTTTTTTGATGAATTTTCCGCCAATGTCGTAAATATATACCAGCCACTCTTCGACCCGCCCGGTTTCCCGGGATACATAGGTCAGGATATATAGCCGGTCGCCATCCAGGAAAAAGGTGCCGATGGCGGGCCAATTTTTCTCAATACGAATCGCATCCCGGTTCCGGGCATAGTAGTCCTCGAAGTAGGTTTTGAAGTAATCATGAATTCTCCGGATATCATCGGCGCTGGTTTTCCGCTTCTCAAATTTTTTATCTTCTATCCGTAAGAGGAGTTTGCCTTCCCGGTCAAAACAATCCAGTATAAAATCCCCTCCCCAGTAGGATACAAATATTTTATTTTGATGGACCTTGAACAAAAAGG
>CAZOWT010000167.1:6027-6307 GCA_964583345.1 uncultured Clostridia bacterium | reverse complement strand
AAATTGGGATTCCTCGGCAAGTTTCTGAGCGGTGATCTCAAAAGGGCTGGGTATTACTTCCGGTATGACTGGAGATAAAACTGGTTTTTTCGAACAACCGATTAACAAAAGGATCATCAAAAATATCACAGCAAAATTCAGTTTAGAGACCATGGTTATCAAATATTATAAAACAATAAACTCTTACGGACAACCTTAAAAATATATTCGGAAAATTTGGCGAAAAAATAGCTGAATCGGTTAACCTAAAAGCAAAAAATTGACAGAAATGTGAATTTAG
>CAZOWT010000167.1:0-6017 GCA_964583345.1 uncultured Clostridia bacterium | reverse complement strand
AACAGTAATAATTTTTCCCATATAATCCATATTCTTTTTGAATTAACGTATAAATGACATGCACATAAAAATCAAAGATATTTTTATTGTGAAAAATACATTTACGGAGAACTGATATGAACATCAAATCAATTACCACCTTTGCTATTATTGCATGCCTGGTAGTTTCTTCACTAGCACTCAAAGCTACCACCGTTATCATCCCGGAGAATATTCACAACATTTGTTATTATACCGATTTTTTCTACAATTTGCCCGATCAGGATTTCATTTATCACCTAAATGACCGCCTGCTGTTTTCGGACCCTCCGAACGAAAGGCTTTTTGATTCTGGAATCAGGAGAAAACTGTTAAATGTGACATTCATTCACAAAAAACTTAAAGAATATATCATTGAAAAGAGTCAGGATTCAAAATTGCACCTATCCATTGATGTCAGCAATGAAAACGGTATTAAGCAAATTGAAAAGCTAATGGGATTTCTCGGACTGGAACTCAGAAAGGAAAATGACCAGTATAAAATCATGATTAATGCATCAATTGGGATAGTCGACTATTACCGATTTTCCCGTCTGGATATTGAGAAATTGGAAAGGCAGATTAATAAGACCAAGCGCTTTTATCTGAAACTGGAAATGGCCCCACTGCCAATTCCCTGGGATTTCACATTTTTGAATACCATAACCGGATTGGAGGTTGATTCAATCAATTTTTTTGAAACTTTATTAAAAGATGAACGGTTTTCACTCCTGCTCGCTGTTTTGTATCGATTATCAGAAACAGAAGTAAATTATATCAGCTCTTTGATGCCAAATTATCAGGCTTGGAAACAAATCTACAAAGATAAAAAATTGTTGATCGGTCTGTTTACACTTTCCCATGCACTTCGAGTAAATGACAATCAACTGGTCCTACCGGGAGGAGAAGAAGCCAGGTTATTCTGGAATCAATTATCAGGTTATGATATTTCAACTTCTCCATTCGAATTCATCAAAGCCATCGCCACAAAAGATGATGGAAAATTGAACTACCTTTATATTTTTTCATTTTTCCTTCCGGAAGAGAAACTGAAAATTGTTTTTTTTAAATTTGACACGGCAAAAATGAAAGAATTATACGACCGGATATCACTCAACAGCAAAGCTAAGATACAGGGTTCCCGGTTTCCCCGTTTGGAAGATTATAATTTTTTCTCAATGCTTTATTTATTCAGGATTCAGGACGGTTCAATATATTTTCCCGGCGGAATTGAATCCTGGATTGAGGGATTCAATGGGCCTCCGCCCTCTCCTGTGCAGACGGTCTCCCCGGAAACCCGGGTTTTGTCTTTTTTAAAACAATTGCTGGATCGCTCAAGCCAGCGCAACACGGAATTCAGTGACCTGAGAAAGTTCATCAATTTGTATGCGAAATTCATTGATAGACCTGAAATCATGACCGCTACAAACATTAAAAAACTTTATCAAAATTACGAAAGATACAACATCCTGATCGATTTCATAGAAAAAATTCCCTTCAATAAACCGGAACTGGTAGGCGAATTAGTTGATTGGCTTTCCAGATTGGAAAAAAACAGCAAGAGTGACAAAATTATTTTTACAGCTTTGTTTCAATCCCTCTTTGAAATTTTCTCACATCAGGCTAATTTTGATCCCACACTTCAGGATTACAACCGGATCATATCCGAATTGATAAAAATTCCTTTTTCAAAATCCGAATGTTACCAAAGATTTTTTGATTTTGTTAAGAACGAGATGAAGCTCTTCCTCAGCAAAAACACCATTGACCAGACATTTACCGACACTATTCTGAAAGGAATACCCAATCAATATATCAAAATGAATAACCGGAAATACCAGTTCTTCGTTCAAGACAGTTTTAAAAAAATTTTGAATGACGTCATTCAATCACAGGAAGTATGCCCCCTATCTACTCTGGTTGATATCAATTCCACTCTGGATAAAACATTGCAAGCCAAAGCTAAAAATACTACCCAAATAAAAGTTGATTTAACCGAAACATTCAACCAGCTGCCCCACCCTGATATCAGCGATAATGCACCCAGATTCATCGTCAACCGGGTAAAAAAATACCAAAGATCCGATCTGGATAGAGAAATCCAGAACCTGGTCGAAAAAATCGGAAAAAACGCTCCGGAAGCGGAAAAACAATCAATCGTAAAGAAAATTCAATCTGAATATCTGATACACCATCTTCAGGAATATCTGTTAACCTTCGCTTACGCCCTGAACGCAAAAAATGAACGGCTAAGAATCTTTTTGAACCCGAATTTAACCCGGCTTCATGATTTCGAGGACAACAACGGCGATACGCCATGGAATCATTGCACAACACCGAAAACCAAAAAAAAATTCGAGGGCTTCTATTTTCAGGGCGGCCTGTCTCGACTCAATATTGAAATCAGCCAGAGCTGGAGGGATCATCTTTTCAGCCGTAATATTATTTATGATCAGGAACAGATTCAAGCGGTTATTTTCAATATTCTGGAATTATATCCCGCACCTGCCATTTCCGAAAGCCAATCCTACATCGGACTGCTGGCAGAGTTCGGCCTGGAACTTATTCAAAAAGCAAAAGGCAATGAATTAATTTTAAAAGAAGTGAAAAAGGCACTCGGAACAATTACCACCGGATATCACTATCGGAAGATCATGAATTTTCTCAACAATGAATCTAACGAGTATTATTTATTTTTTTCGGAAATATTCAAGCTGGGTGAGTATTTCTTGCTGAAAAACATTTTTTTGAATGAATTTTCCGCATTTGATAAACTGGGTATGCTGACCAAGACATATTTATTCAATATTGTCCAAAAAGAACTGTGCCATTTCGGCGGCATTTATTTTCATTTGTTCGGGAATCTTAAATCCCGCTGGATTCACCTCTTTCCACAAGAGATATCCAACCTTTTTGAATCAGACTGGGTAGGCGGGGAAATCATCAATGAATTCAAAATAAAAACCGCTTATCACGCCTATAAAAAATTACTCCCTCCAAAGTTGATGGGGGAATTTCTCGTTCAATATCTTTATAACGTTTGTCGTAAATATTTTTCCCAGAACTATATTAAAGATTATTACAGCACATATTTTATATTTGATATAATGAATAATTCGCATCTTATGAAAATCGTGCAAAAACTCCAAGAAAAAGGTGAAGTGAGGTTAAAATGACCAAATTCAAAAAAATAATATTTTTGCTAATGACCGTCGCCTTTGCTGCCCGGATCGGTCATACCGAGACAGCCAAGGTGTGGTTTAATTCGCCAAAAAATGATGACCTTTGGGTTGGGGAAAAAAAAATCGAGATTAAACTGCAAGGCATTCAACAGGAGAAGATTCGGTCAGTTGAAATCTATTTTAACGGAAAACTGATAAAAGAATTTAATTCACCGCCATACGAAATGAATTTCGATTTTGGCCAAATCCCCAAAAACCAAAAGCTGAAAGTGCTGGTAAAGGATGTCAACAAAATAGTGATCCTGGAAAATCAGATCAATTCTTACCAGTTTGATGATTCCCGAACCGTCGATGTTGCCCAGGTTGTCGTGCCGGTGGTGGTGACTGACCAGAATGGTTATTATATCAAGGATTTGAATCAGGATGATTTTATAATAAACGAGGAGGGCGTTAACCAGCCCATTACCTATTTCGACAAAAAAGGAAAAACAAAATTCAACCTAATTCTGCTTATGGATATCAGTTCATCCATGAAAGACAAAATAGGTGATGTCAAAGATGCGGCAAAAATTTTCCTGGAAGCATTAATCAGCAAGAATGACCGGGCCATGATCGTCATGTTTAATCATGAGGTATTCGAAGATACGGATTTCACCAGTAATGTGGATGAACTGATTAATTCACTCTCAATAGCTTTTCCTTTCGGGGCAACTGCTCTTTATGATGCCATCGCATACTGTATAAAGATTTTCAAAGGAATTCCGGGGAGGAATTTAGTCATCCTGTTTTCAGATGGAGAAGACAACAGTTCTTATATCGATCCTTATACCTTGATAAAAAAAGTCGAGCGTTCGAACTGCGAAATTTATTCAATAGGAAAGAAGACTGCATTTTTTGATGATGCCCGATATCAGGACATTTTAAAAAATATTTCGACTTCATCAGGAGGATTTACTTTCCTTTTCGATAGCGTCAGTGATCTGCCAACCATCTACCGCCAAATCCAGCGTGATATCAGGGCTAAGTATATTCTGCAATTCAAGCCCAAAAAGTCAGGGAAAATGAAGAGATTTCGAAAAATCAATGTCAGTGTAAAAGGGAAAAAGAGGTACCAGATCCGAACCATCAAAGGATACTATTATTGAAATTTCTGACAACACCCATCATCACCCAGGAGGGATAATGAAAAAAATAACCATATCCATCTTATCGGTATTGATATTCTCGGCGACTTTTCTGATTTCGCAGGAAGAAGAATCCATAAAAGAAAAAGTCAATGTGGTTAATATCGAAATTCCCGTTCGGGTTTATTACAAAAACGAACCGGTAAACAACCTAACCAAAGATGATTTCAAGATTTATGAGGGAAAGAAGCTTCAAACCATAAATGGGTTTTTTGTAAAAAGAAAAATAATTGCCCATAAAATTTCGGAACAAGAAGAAACATCGACCGGATATTTTTTTGTATTGATTTTCCAAATCACCGATTTCAACGATGAATTCAAAAAGGGACTGGATTACCTTTTTAATAATATGATCAATGAAAATGACCAAATTTTGCTGGTGGTCAATAAAAAAAGTTTTTCATTCAATAATTTGAGTGACAAAAAATCAGTTCAAGAAAGTATGGAAAACATCATAAAAACCGACAGCGAGAAAGAACGCTTGGCCATGTTTCAGTATATCAACCAGATCGAACAGGAACTGAACCTGTCCAAATTTGAAACCGAAGTCAGGAGAAGCAGTTCCAGCTCGGGATTGGGAGACACACCTCACTATGCCGTCAAAGATTTTTTATCCAAATACCTGATGATCTGGAATGACTACAAATCCAGGTACCTGGTTCCGGATATTGAAGAATACTATAAATTTTCCCAATACCTGAAAAATATCAAAAAAGAAAAATGGGTCATCAATTTCTATCAACTTGAGTTGTTCCCCAGGATCATATTGGACAATAACACCAAACGGTTTATCCGAAATCAAATTGCAGAATGGGAGATTAGCGCCAATCAGGAAATAGTCACCTTTGCCAGGATTATTGACAAATTACTCATCGATATTGACCGTTCCCTGAAAATATCCAATGATTTTCCCTCAGATGAGGTCACCAAAATTTTCTATAAAGTTAATGCAATATATCATTCGATTTTCATTCGAACCAATCTCCCGACACTCATTCAGGACAATGATTATATAAAAATTGCCGGTGATATAGAATCGAACCTGCGAGAAATTTGCCAAAATACCGGAGGTTTGTTGATTAATTCAAAAGATCTGGAAACTGCCCTTGAATCCATCAGTAAAAAAGAAGATATTTATTATTTGCTTACCTACGCTCCGAAAAATCCCGAACAGGTTGGAAAGATAAAGATAAAAGTAAATAAGAAAAGGTGCAAAGTCATATATGACGATGCCATAAGAGGAGAATTCATAAATGAGTTCCTCGAGCAAAAAGAAATAAAAGGTCCACCGGTAAAGATTAATTCTGTTTCATTCAAAAACAAACAACTGAAAATAGAATTGTCAAATTTTTATATCATGAAAACAAAACAGGGAAGCGGAGGAAAATTAAAAATTAGAATTCGCATCAATAATATTCAGGAGATTACCATATATGATGAAACCAAGGAAATGTCCGCCAATCAGGATAAGGTGAAGATATCGTTGGATTTTTCCTCAATTACCCGGGGAAAATATGAAATCATCGTCGATGTAACCGACATGTATACTGAAAAAACCGCAACCGAACTCATTCAGGCTGAAATCAAATAACCGGACAAAAATAATTTCTCCAACCGGCAATCCTTTGATTCG
>CAZOWT010000166.1:0-6372 GCA_964583345.1 uncultured Clostridia bacterium | reverse complement strand
ACCGATCGGTTTTCCGATAGGAATAGACCTGACATTCGGGGGGATTTTCTGGGGAATCTCATGTGATGTCGCGAAGGTGGTGGTTTCGGTTGGCCCATAGACATTCTTGATCTTTACCGCGGGCAGGGGTACCCGGGCCCGGCGCATGTGATCCACGGACATGACCTCTCCGCCCACCAGAAGCTGGTCCAGGTTCCGGAGAATGGCCGGTTCCTCATCGATGATGGTGTTAAACAATGAAGTGGTCAGAAACAGGGTATTGACCTGGAATGTTTTCAAAACCTCTTTTAGCAGGTTAATATGGGGAAGGTATGAAGGGAAAAGTACGCAAACGCCACCATGGAGCAGTGGTGCGAAGATTTCAAATGTTGAAGCGTCAAATGAGATCGGAGAATGGTGCAGGGTTCTGATGGCGGTATGAAACCGGATGTAATCGGTTTTGAAAAGCAGTCTGATGATTCCCTGTTGTTCGATAACCACGCCCCGGGGTTCTCCGGTTGAGCCTGATGTGTACATCACATAGGCCACATCTCCCGGATTGGAGCGTGCGCCTGGGTTCTCGGTCGATTCAGCGGCAAGGAGACTCCGGTTTTCATCCAGGCAGTATACCGGTAAGGGGGTCGAGCTGAATCGGTCGTAAAACTGCTTTTCAATCAAGACCATGGACGGCCGACTGTCTGAAAGCATATATGATATTCTTTTTTCGGGGTAGTCAGGATCGAGCGGAACATACCCTCCGCCGGCTTTAAGGATACCCAGAATCGAGATCACCATCAAGGGTGACCTTTGCATCGAAACCCCTACCAGAATACCCGGTCTCACTCCTTTTTTAATTAAAAAATGGGCCAACCGGTTGCTCTGTTCGTTGAGTTCCTGATAGGTCAGTGTGTACTGGTGGCCGACCAGAGCCGGGGCCCCCGGATTCTTTTTCACCTGCATGCGGAACAGTTCAGGAATGCCGGCTTGGGGAAGAGGAAACCGGGTTCGGTTCCATCTGATCACCGCATTGTGTTTTTCAGCGGCTGTCATCAGGGGAATTTGAAATACTGGAACAGCTGGATTTGAAACCACGGCTTTTAATAGAAGTTGAAAACGTTTTAACAACTGCTGGACGGTCTCCCGGGTGAACAGTTTTGGATTGTATTCAAAACGGCACAGGGCCTGGCGGGAATCCGCCCTGATAACCAAGATCAAATCCAGAAATGTGCCCGAAGGTGGAATTTCTTCAAACTGATGTTTTATTTTTTTCAAACTTACGCCCTGGTTGTTGATGTGAAGCAGTCGAAAACCGACCTGGAAGACCGGGTGATAGGATGCATCTCTTTTTGGACAAAGCGATTCCACAATTTTTTGAAAGGGGAGGTCCTGATGTTCCAGTGCTTCCATGACATTGGTCCTAACCTTGCCAAGCACTTCCGCGAAATCAGCTTGATCGGCTACTTTTAAACGGAGTGGAAGCAGGTTTACGAAATAACCAATCAGTGAAATGGCGCTCATTTCGTTTCTGCCAACAAAAGGTACTCCGACAACGATATCCCGCTGGACACTTATTCTCATGAGCAGAACCTGAAAAGCGGCCAGGAAGGTAACGAAAAGGGTGGCGCCCTGTTTCCTTCCCAGATTCTTGAGTCTGCTCAGCAGATTTCCGGACACAGTCAGCGGAATGAAATCCATATCAAAAGTCTGGATTGGGGGACGAATAAAATCCCGGGGGAGGTCGAGCAGGGGAGTGCATCCGGCCAGCTTGTTTTTCCAGTATTTCAATAGATAACTCAATCGGCTGCCGGACAAGACTTCCTGTTGTCGTTTGACATGGTCCGAAAAATGAAAGGGTGGCGGTGGAAGATCCGAAGGCAGTCCTGATAGGGACCGGTTGTAAATATAAGACAATTCTCGTCGAAACGTGTATTCGGAAAAAGCGTCAAAAATAATATGATGAACCAGGTAAAGAATGACATGTTGAAGGGGGTTTAATTTAAAAAGTACCACCCGGATTAATGGACCTCCGGACAAATCGAACGGTTTTTTTAATTCCTGCAAACAGTGACGGTCGACCACTTCGTCAAATTGGCCGGGCCCGATATGACTGAGATCAACCTGTTTTAAGGGCAGGGAGAATGCCCCCTTGACCATCGCTTGACAGTACCCGTCATCCTCATAGAATACAGTTCTGAAGGCTTCATGGCGTCGCATCAACTCTTTAAGGGCATTTTCCAGAGCCGACACATTCAATGGCCCGGATAATTTTTCCTTCCACCCCAGTGTGTGTGAGGTACCCACATTTCGCATTTTTTCCAGGTACCATATGCCTTTCTGGCCTTCAGACGGTTCGACTTTTTTAGTCTCTATCAACTCTTCCTGGCGTGGCTTTTCCTTTCTTTCCTCTTCTTTGGCTATGGAAAATGCATATCCATCGGCAATTACACTCATGACCTGATATCGATTTTCATTGTGAAAAACCGGCATCGGACTTCCGATTTTGAATTCGACCAGTACGACCTGGGAAAGTCCCCGGGAAAGTCCAACACCAGCAGCTTTCAGTACCGCCTCTTTCTGGGTGAAAGCAATCAGTGGCAAATATTTTCTGGGAATATTGACTGTGGACCGTGTTTGCCTTCGTTTTCCGGTATAGGCTTCATGGATAAGCTTATCCGAGCCGATGATTGCGTCGGCCATTTCCGGTGAAAGCGGTTTCAACTTCTCGACATCAATACCGATCGGCCGATAACAGACAGCGGCGCAGACCAGGTCATGGCAATGACTGACCGACACCTTAAGGTCGCTCAGATCAGGGCGCTCAGGGTCCGGGCCGGTCAAGCGTATTTGGACCGGCCCCCGATCAACGAGGACTTCAACTGACCCGAGAGCACAATTCTCATTTTCCCATCGCTTCAGGGCTTCACAGACGAGTATTTTAACCGCGAGCTTGGAGGCCTGTTTTTCGGTTTTCCGTTTTTCTGCCTTTAATGCCCGCATTTCCGCCTGCTCTCGGTTGGAATAAAGTGAACCGAAGCGGACTCGACCACATTCAGACAGGGCGGTCAGAGGGGCGACAATTAATCCCACACCGTCGAAGAACCGGCTTTTCCCCAGCAACCGGATATTGGTGAACATGGTGGTGTTGCCGGATTGATCATTCTCCGGGACGATCAGGTTTCCCGGAAATTCATTTACCTGAAACGCCGGATTGGTCCCGGCTCTAGCGAAGGATTTTTTCTCCAGTAAAGGTTTTGCCATAGGATCTTCCGCAAGCAGGAAGGCGGTACCCATTGCACCGCACACCAGGAAATTGTGGCTTTCTCCACGGAAATTTTTCAGGAAAAATGAAGTCATATCGCAAAATATATCGATGCCTCGTTTCAGGGGGATTGGTTCAATGCCCATCAGTTCGAGAAAATTCTGTACCTCCGGAGTCAGGGCCATTCCCGCTTCCGCCCAGGCCGACCATCCGATAGTCATTACCGGCGGAGAGGCGGGCGAGAATCCGTCAAGATAGGCGTTGGCCGCAGCATAATCGGGATGTCCGTACCCGCCGAAAAAGCTTCCGATAGAAGAAAAATTAATGATTCCCCGAATCCGTGACAGATTCAGATTATCCAGAATATAATGCAATCCGAGAATCTTGACCGCAAGAATCCCCGACATTTCTGAATCTTGGATGGACTTAATGGAACGCACGGCGCTCAGACCGGCGGCATGAATGATCAGGGAGATACCTCTCTTTGCCAGCTTCAATTTGGATACCGAATGGCGGTTGCAGAGATCCGCGCTGAGATATTGAAGCCGATCGCCGCCTTCGGATCTTATCCATTCCGGAGGTCTGGACTTTCTGCCAATCAGGAGAAATTTGGATTTAACCCGGGGTAGCAGATGGCGAATAATATTTGAGGCTATTCCACCGGTTCCGCCGGTCACCAGCACCACATCATCGGGATGCAGTTGGCCGGCCAGATCACCTGGATCACTCTGGCTCAGGTTGAATTCAACCAGCTCATCCTGTTCGACCACGCCCCCGGATGTGATATGCCTGCCCGGGAATGGGGTTGACAATACCCTCATGATTAGGGTATTGTCCGGATTCGGGTTATCCAGGTGATAATAGGAAAATCGAACCCAGCGAATATCTTTCTGAAAGGATTTGAACAGCGCAGACAGGGATCTGAAAATGGCCGATTGAAATTTGGCCGGTTCAGACAGGGTGATGATGTGAATATTGAGTGTTGTGCGGGTCGGCTTGACGACATCTGACAGGTCGATGATGCATCGCAGCAGGTTCGGGATGGCCTGAACGCATAATTCCTCAGGTCCGGTCGGAAATGGCCAAATGAGCAGGATATGGTTGTCCCTGTCTGAAATAAAACTCTTGAATTGAACTGGTATGCCTTCTGGCATTTTGATCGGAGGTGTTTCGGTAAACGATTTTTCGGATATGACCGGATTGCTCAGCACCTGGTCGACCATCCCGGCGGATACGGTGCGGTGACGGTAACATTCAGGCGTGACGTCAACCGTTTTTTTTATTATCGGTTCACCGGTGATGCTGTCATCAATCGAGTTGGTTCTCAGCGCCATGATTTTATTGATGCTGGTTGATTCCCGGAAATTTGAAAATTTTTCGGGCAAGATCGATCCCCGTAGCCGCAGGATAATTTCAAATATTTTCAGGGTATCGATCCCCAGGTCCCTTTCAAATTCGGCGTCGTCACCAATCTGATCCGGTTTGTATCCGGAAACATGGGATACAATCGATCGGATCCGGTCTGGAAGACTGGCTCCCGGGGATATTTCTGTTTTGGTCGCTTTTTTCCCAGCCGATCGGGTTTTTTGGGGGGATACAGGCGGACGGTGAATAGTGAGCGGTTTTTTCAGGTTCTCACTCAGGGTTTTCAGATTCTCAGCCGCATGTCCCGTTGGGTGGTCCAGGGAAACCGTCTGAAAGGGCTTGCCTGCCAGGATTTGTTTGACCAGGTTGGACAGGATGCTGCGGGGGCCTATTTCCACAAATCGCCGGATCCCGGATTCGTAGGCGATTTCAACCTGGGTTAGAAAGTCAACCGGCCTGTCGATCTGATGACAAAGCAGATCGATGGTGTGTTTGCGGTGCTTCGGCTTCATGGGTTGGCCGATCTCATTTTGCATGGCGGAAAATGGGTAAATCTGCCCCTTAATATTGGAGGGCACCGGGATGGCGATGGTTTTAAAGACCAACTGTTCCAGAAAAGCCCGCATTTCCGGAATAACCGGTCTGAGGTATTGGGAATGAAACGCCCGGTCGACATTCAGCCGATTGGCCATCAGTCCCTCAGTCCGGGCCAATCGGATCAGTTCGTCCACAGCTCCACTGGATCCGGAAACAACCGTTTGATCATACGCGTTAAGATTCGCGCAGACAGCATAACCGTTTACCCGCTCAAGTAATCCCGAAACCCGGTCCAGGCTGGCGGAAACGAAGGCCATGGCGCCCACTTCCTCCTCACCGAATGACTGTGACATCAGAACACCCCGCTTGACCACTGCCCGAAGGGCATCGTCAAAACTCAGCATACCCGACGCGTACAGCCCGGTGTATTCGCCTAGAGAATGGCCGATAATCATTCCGCTGCCGATCCCGGCTTCCTTCACCTTGTTGAACAATATGGCAGAAACCGTAAATATGGCGGGTTGGGCCAGGATGGTGGTTCGCAGGTTCTGCTCTGAATGATCTCCGGCTTTCATCGGATACAAAGATTCGGTCAGGGAATGGCCTGACATATTCAATAGAACATCATCGGCTTTTTCCAGCAGAGGAAGTACATCCGGATCATGGCGAAACGCTTCCATCATCCCGACATACTGTGAACCCTGGCCGGGAAACATGAAGGCGGTATCGTTATCGATGCCGGGGAGATCGGGAAGCATATAGGTCTTGGCGTCCAGAAGGGGGCGCCGTAGGTTTTTGTCGGCCGATGAGAGTACGATATGAAAATTGGAACCACCGAATCCAAATCCGGAAACCGCCGCATGGATGTCATGTTTTTTTAGGATTTCTGGCCGCCTGGGGATTCGGACCTGGGCCTTATCCCAATTCAGACAGGGATTTGGATATTCGAAATTTACCTGCGGGGGAATTACCCGGCAATTGATGACCAGGATGGCACGAATCAGGCCGACGATACCCGCCGCCATTTTTAAATGGCCCACCATGGCTTTGGCCGATCCGATCGGCAGAGCTGAACCCCTTCGGGATCGGTAGTTCGCATTCTCGAGAAACCGGTTGATGGATTCAAGTTCCACCGGATCGCCCACCTGGGTGGCGGTTCCGTGGCATTCCAGGAAATCCAGTGCTGACGGATGTAATCGGGCATCCCGGTCAGCTCGCTGGAAAGCCCTGAT
>CAZOWT010000165.1:0-6375 GCA_964583345.1 uncultured Clostridia bacterium | reverse complement strand
GAAGAAAGCCAAAATACCCAACAGACTGGAAAACAGAAGCACCACATTCCATTTCATGCGGATATCGGTTTGCAGGCGTCCGTTTTTTTCCGTTTGCCCGATCGCAATTTTCCCTCCGAAAATTTCCCGGCCGGCCAGTTTGAAAGCGCCATAGATGATTTTTCGGGATTTGATGATGCCGATGATTCCGGCGGCAGCGATCCCGCCGATTCCGATAGGCTGGACATAAATCTCAAATATCTGCTGGGGCATCATTTGAGCAATTGGTTTGGCGGCATCGAGAATGGGGAGCGGATTAAATTTACCGATATAATAAACGGCCGGAATAAACACCCACCAGGATAAAAACGAACCGCAGGCAATAATCAGTGAATACTTCAATCCGATAATGTAACCCAATCCCAGAACCGCGGCATCGGTCTTAAAATTGAATTCCAGCCTGACCTTGTCAGCCAGCCGGCTGCCCCAATCAAACATGATGGTTGACACCTTATCCTTCCACAGGCCGAAACCCTCGATCATGAAATTATAAATTCCGCCAATGGCCAGCGCTTTGATGAGCAATTTTGCCTTCTGGCCTCCCGATTCCCCGGTAACCAGAACTTCAGCAATGGCCGTGGCTTCCGGGAAGGGAAATTCACCGTGCATATCCTTGACAAAATATTTTCTGAAGGGAATCAGAAAGAGGATGCCCAGGAATCCGCCCAGTAATGATGCCAAAAAAACCTGGATGAAATTTGCCTCGATTCCCAGAATATAGAGGCCGGGTATGGTAAATATGGCGCCAGCCACGATAAGCCCTGAACTGCCGCCTATGGACTGGATGATGACATTTTCAGACAAAGCGTTTTTTCGCTTCAATAGGTTAGATACACCGACTGCCAGGATGGCAATCGGTATAGCGGCTTCGAAAACCTGGCCGATTTTCAAGGCCAGGTATGCGGCAGACAGAGAGAATAATACGGCATAAACCATTCCCCAAACAATGGAATATGTGGTAATTTCCCGGAGAGGCGCATTTTCGGGAACAACCGGATAAAAGGCTTCGCCTTCCTTCAATTTTCGATATGCATTCTCGGGTAATCCTTTTGTTTGCTTCATTTCTTCCATGACGACCAACCTCCATGCATTAAAATATCCAAGCTGGTGTTGCCCTGCGCAAACCCAATAAAACCGGCCAGCTTGAGAACATTATCATAACCTAAATTTATTTTCAAGCCTGCCCAAACACCGCCGGAGCGGGGAATCAAAACACGCTTTTGTCTTGACATTAAAACCCATAAATGGTAAATGGTAGCCATGCCAGTTGATTTCAAAAAAAATCAGGAAGAAAGAGAACAAATAATAATTGAAACCCGGACGTCCAGGGCATTGGCCATCGCCATGCTTTTCTCCATTGCCCTGCTCGCATTGATGGCCTTTGTGATAGAAATTGATTTCAAGATAAAGCAGGGTCTCAGAGAAAACATTTATTGGGCGCTGATTTTTGTGATCATCCTGATTCTGATTGTCATCCTGTCAGTCAGAAAGACCATATATTATTCATCCAGATTTATAAAGGATGATGATTCACTGGTTCAAATATTGAAAAAGTGGAAAAAAATAGATATTTTTTTACTGATTATCGGAGAGGTGATCCCGGTCCTGGGATTGATTATCACCTGGCTGGGGATGCCGTTCGAAAGAACGGGATTTATTTTCCTGGTATCCGCAATATTGATGGTCATTCTCATGCCGGTGGGAATCAAGGTCAGGGGCAAATTGGATATTTTGAGAAGACACCATGACGGAATCTGATTGCCAAAATAAAGCAAGTTAATAAAAATATATTTCAACCAGCGGGGAAGTGTTTTTCAGTTGGGGAATAGTAAGAAAATGAAAATTATCAACCGGTCATTGAATTGGGGTATCAAATATTATATAATTTCACTCAACGGAGAATGAAATGAAAAAGCATATTTTATTGGTGGAATACGATACACCCACCATAGAATTGATTCAGGAAGTACTGTCTTCTCCCATCTTCGTCATTGACCTTGCAGACGAAGGAGAAAAAGCCAAGGAACTGGTAAAAAAAAGGAAATATGACCTGGTTATTACGGCAGCCATGCTCCCGAAATTTCACGGATTCAATTTATCCCAGTATATCGGAACCGCCTCTCCGCACACGAAAATTATTATTATCAGTGGAATATACAAAGGCATTGAATATAAACATCAGGCCATTACCCAGTATAAGGCAGACGACTTTATCGAAAAACCCATTCAACGGGAAGTCATAAAAAAAAGGATCCTGGATTTGCTGGATCTCAGCGATGAAGATTTAAAGTCGGACGCCAAATCACCGGCCACAAAAGTCCCTCTAACCGATACCGCCAAGATTCCGGCAGTTTCCAAAACCCAAGAAGAAAAAAACAAATACTCGTCCAGCGACCTTTTCGGCGATATCATCGAGGAAGTGGAAAAGATCCCCTCCTATGAAATCAAGATGGAAGCACCTGCCGAAAAAGAACCCGAAGCCAAGAAAACCATACCCCAACCCCCCCGGGCCCACCCCGATAATCACCTGGAAAACAAAATCGAATCTGAACTGGCCAGCTTGCTTAAAGAAAAAAAGGAACTGCCTGATGCCAAGAAATTCAAAAAAATAGAAGACGATATCAGTAAAAAACTGGAAGATACGCTCTCGGGATTGGGAATTAAATCAAAAGCCCCGGGGAAAAAACCGGCTGCCGAAAAAGTACCGAAATCAAAACTGGTTGCGGAACCTGAAAAAACCGAAACCGCCAAGGAACATAAAAAAGATATCCCGGCAGGGAAAAGCCCCAAAAAGCAAACCGATGAGCTGGGAAATTACGATATCCTGGGATTGATCGCCAGGGGAGGAATGGCGGAAATTTACAAAGCCAAGCGCAAAGGTGTTAAGGGTTTCGAAAAGATCATTGCCATAAAAAAGATTCTTGCCGGATACGGAGAGGATGACAAGTATATCGAAATGTTTGTCGATGAAGCGAAAATCGCTGCGGAATTGTCCCACCCCAACATCGTCCAGATTTACGACCTGGGGAAAAAAGATGACTACTATTTCATTGCCATGGAATATGTCCAGGGGAAAGACCTCCGTCTGATTTTGAATAAATTGGCCGAACAGGACCGCTGGATACCGGAAGAACTTTCGGTCTACTTGGTCATCAATGTACTGGAAGCCCTGGGTTATGCCCATTCAGCCAAGGATAACCAGGGCCAAAACCTGGAAATCGTCCACCGGGACATTTCTCCGCCCAACATACTGCTCTCGCTGAACGGTGATATCAAAATAACCGATTTTGGCGTTTCAAAGGCATCGATTAAAATACACCAGACCATTTCCGGCGCCCTCAAAGGGAAATTGCTATACATGTCTCCGGAACAGGCCAAGGGCGAAAAAAACATCGACCACCGATCTGATCTTTATTCGGTCGGGGTACTTCTGTTTGAACTGATTACCCGGAAAAAATTATTCATGGACAACTCGGAAATGGGCGTGCTGAAAAAAGTCCAGAATGGAAAAATCATTAACCCCAGTGAAGTCGTAAAGGATATCAATAGGGAACTGGAACGGATCATCCTGAAATCCCTGAGCAAGGAAAGGGAGGAACGATACCAGAGTGCATCCGAAATGATCGATGATCTCGAGGCCTACCTCAAGAACCATTTCGACCACCAGCCAACATCCCTGCACGTGGCCCATTTCCTCTATGGCCTGTTTGAAAAAGAGTTCGAAAAGGAAAGTATCAAGGTTGATTTAAAACCGATTCCCTTTGAAATCAAGCGAAAATTGCCGAAAAAAGAGCAACCCAAACCTGAATCCCCAGAATCTCCCGAATCCTTTGATAAGGAAGAAACAGAGAGCGAAGAGGAAGAATTACTACTTCAGGAAGACCGGGTTGTCGAGGAGCCCAAATCGGAACCGGAGGAAAAGCCCGAAGAATCCAAAAAAGAAGAGGAAAAATTTACCCCGACCATTGAAATCGATTTTGAGAAGCCCAAGCCTATAAAGGAATACCAGAAACCTGGAACCGGGGTTCCGCCCACCCTCCCCGAACCGGATTCCGAAGCCGAGAAAAAAATCTTCCGGCCTTCCTTTATAGAATTTGACAGCCTGGATAAGAAAAAAGAAAAAAAGAGAAAGAAATTTCTTTTTTTCTCCATACTGGTGATTTTCATTGCCGTGGTGGCAGCGGGATATTATTTCCTTTACTATCATCCGGCCACTTCCCCTTCGGAAACCGTTTCCAATAATCCGGCTTCGGCTTCCACCCCGGAGTTCAAACATCCCTCTGCCGCGGAATCCGAATCCATGGGGCAACCATTCGAGGCCGTGACCCCGCCGAAGGATGACCTGACCGATCCCCTGAGCCAGTCGCAATCGGAATCTGTCACCCCCCCATTGGAACCGGCAAAAAAATCGATTGGAGAGGCGAAACAACAAGAGTCCGACATGATGGTTTTTCCCAAAAAGGAAGAAAAGAAACCGGCGGGAGAAGAAAAACCCAAAGTAAAAAAAGAAACCAAAACCGAGCCGGACCGGAGCAATATCACGGAAAAAAAAGAATCCCCGGCAGCGGATGCCCGCAGCACCCAGGCAGAGAAAACGCTTCCCAAACCCCGGGAAGAAATCAAGGAACCCGAATCCGAAACCTCAACCCAAACCAAAAGAAAAGAAGCCATTAAAGAGCCCGTTCCCCAGCCCATTCCCGTGGTCAGGACCATAAAACCGGGGCAGATCGTGGCTGAAACCGAATTGGATTCCAAACCGGTGGCCGTATCCACCCCCCTCCCCCGTATCTCCAAAAGGATCAGAAAAACCATCACCGGGAATCAACATATGCTGGTCAGTATTCTTATCGACCACAACGGAAATATTGAGAAGGTAAAACTTCTGAAAAAATCAAGCCTGGCGGAGATCAATTCGTTGATCATCAGTACGCTGGCTGAATGGAAGTATAAACCGGCCGTAAAGGACAATATCCGGGTAAAAACCTGGAAACAAATTCCCATAAGCATAAATAAAGACAAGGAGTAAACATGACAGCATTAAAAAACGAAGACAAATCATTTTACGAAACCACTCTGAAAGAAGCCAAGAAAAAAATCGAGATAATCGATGCGACAATCGAAGAAGAACTGGCCAGAGTGAAACAAACCATCAATGAACTTCAGGAACAGAAAAAAGCAGTCAGACAGATTTATGACGGTGCCTGTGTGATTATGGGCTCCAAAAACGAATTTGACGAAGAAGACAAATCCAGCGAATAAATCCAGAGTTAATCGTTTAAACTGATTTCTGGGTATGAACTACTCTCAGAGCCTTCTGTACCTCGAAAAAATCCAGGAAAAAATTGTAAAATTAACGTTATCCAATATCAAGAAAGCCATCAATCATCTGCCTTTCAGCATCAAAAACATCAACTTCATCCAGGTTGCCGGAACCAATGGAAAAGGTTCTACCTCTCATTTTATCACTTCCATTCTCCAGGCCGCCGGATTCAGGGTCGGGCTTTTTACCTCACCCCATCTCCAGGATATCCGGGAACGTATTACCATTAACAAACAATGGATCACAGAGGCCGAATTCGCCGAATCGCTTACCGCGGTCAAAGGAATGTGTGAGGACCTGGACAAAAAAAAATTGATCGATAACATCCCCACCTTTTTCGAAACGCTTTTCCTGCTGGCTATTCATTATTTTTACCGGAACAAAGTCGATTTCGCTGTTTTCGAAGTTGGACTGGGCGGAAGGTTGGATGCCACATCAACCATAACCCCCCGGGTATCGGTAATCACCAATATTTCCTATGACCACACAAAAACCCTGGGAAAGAGAATCCGGGATATCGCCGTTGAGAAAGCCGGTATCATCAAGAAAAATGTCCCGGTGATATGCGGATGCCAACGCAAATCGATTTCCAGAAAAATTATCCAGGAAATCTCAAAGAAACGGAATGCGCCTTTCCATGATGTTCTGGTATCCGAGAAATCGCTGCAAATCGAGGAAAAACCGCAGGGATACCGTTGCACCTTTGTGACCGAATTAAACCGCTATCAATTCGAGATTCATCTGAACGGCAAACATCAGGTCATGAACGCAGCCACGGCCATCAGAACCATTGAAATTCTTAAAACCAGGGGATTTCATATTTCCTCCGAGGCCATAACCGAAGGCGTGGAAAAAAATTTCGTACCCGGACGAATCGAGATTATCAACACCTTTCCACAGATTATCCTGGACGGAGGCCATAACGTTGCCGGGATTGCTTCACTGGTCCAGTTTCTGGACCAGAAGCATATCAATGATCTCACCTTGATCTTCGGGGTATTGGGAGATAAAAATTA
>CAZOWT010000164.1:0-6379 GCA_964583345.1 uncultured Clostridia bacterium | reverse complement strand
TTGCGCAAACAGTCTCCTTCACTTTACCCGAAAATGTGCTCATTTTCGGGAGCCGTCCGTCAATTTTCGACATTCGAGAAATTGGCTTCCGAAGCCGTTACGGAGATTGTTTGCTCCGCCCGCTATTTCCACGATTCGAAGAAATTCCCATACCCTCCGTTTGCGTTATCTCACACCATCTCCAGCTATTTTTAATATAGCAGCCGTTCATGGATGAGCTTGCCTCAGGGAGGGAATTGGGCACCTGAATAGTGAGTTGAGTGTGTCTCATATGAGACAAAATTTCACTGTTTGAGGCCGGAGGCCGAGTCTGAAATTTTAACGAAACGAGCTATTGACAGGTCAATTCCCGGACGGGCAAGCGGTTCATGAAAGGCTGTTATCAAAGCCGAGACTGTGAATGAACCCCATCACCCGGCATTGATAATGATCAGATTTAAAAGTTGGATATTTATTTAGAAAAAGTTTTTTCAAAAAAAAAAAATAAATGTTGACAAAGGGGAATAATCATACTATACTTTGTTAAATTAAATGACTGATGGTCATCAAATAGAATAGTATATAATAACAGACCTGGGGTCATTTTTAGTAAAAGGAGGAAAAAATGGGTATTGCCGAACGGCGTGAACGGGAGAAGGAACAGCGCCAAAAGGACATAGTCGATGCGGCGGAACGGATTTTCTTCTCCAGGGGTTTTAACAATGCCACCATGGACGAGGTCGCCGAGGAGGCGGAATTGAGCAAAGGAACCCTGTACCTCTATTTTCAAAATAAAATCGACCTGTACCATGCCATTGTCTGCCGGGGTATGGACGTCCTTTTCGACCTGTTTGATAAAGCTTCGGCGGGATTGAAAACCGGCCTGGAAAAGATCGAGGCCATCGGAAGGGCTTACCTGGTTTTTTTCAGGCAACATCCGAACTATTTCAATGCCCTGCTGCACCAGGAGATCCAGCAGATCGAGGAGCAGGATATTCAGAATAACCCCTATATCCTTCAGTGCCAGGAGAAAGGAAACCGGATATTCGGCCTGATTCAGGATGCCGTCAGGCAGGGCATGGAGGACAGAACGATCCGGCCGGATGTGGATCCGGTCATGGTTTCGCTTATTCTCTGGGGGCATTCCACCGGAATCCTGCAGATCATGAAATCAAAGGGTGAGATGCTGGAGAAGCTCATGGGGATTCGAACGGACGACACCATCGCCTATGCGTTCGGCTTGATGAAAGCCTACCTGCAAAATGAACAGCGCGTCGAGGAGAAGAAAAAATGACAAGAACCATTTTTTTTCTGTTCTTAATGGCCATATGCTTGGCCCCGGTTCCGGGAGCGACGCCGGACCTGCCGGCCGGAGATATGGCCGGGATTCTGGATGACTATGTCCGGACCGGCCTGGAGAACAACCTGGCTTTGAAACAGGAACAATTTTCCCTGGAAAAAAGTTTGCAGGCATTGAAGGAAGCCCGGGGGATGTATCTGCCCAGGATTTCGATCGAAGGGCGGTTTTCACTGGCTGACGGGGGACGGCTGATCGAAATCCCGGTCGGTGACCTGATGAATCCGGTTTATCAAACCCTGAACCAATTGCTTGAATTTCACGGCCAGGTTCCGGCCTTTCCCCAGTCAATCGAAAACGAATCCATTCCCTTTTTGAGGCCTCGGGAGCAGGAAACCAAACTGCGGATTGTCCAGCCGGTGTTTCAACCCCAAATTTATTATAATACCAGAATCAAAGCCGACCTGAACCGTTTGCAGCAGTCCGGTATCGAGGCTTTCAAACGCAAACTGGTTTCCGATATAAAAATTGCCTATTTTACCTCCCAGAAGGCCGTAAAAATCAAAGAAATGCTGGCCAGCATCCGCGGCCTGCTGGAAGAAAATCTCCGGGTGAGCGCCAGTCTGTTCGAACAGCAGAAGGTAACCGAGGAGGTGGTCTTCCGGGCCAGAGCGGATTTGAGCCGTATCGACCGGAAAATCGCCGAGGCCGATAAAAATGTCGTACTTTCGGCATCGTATTTCAATTTCCTTTTGAACCGACCCCTGGATTCCCGGATCAAAACGGCCTCTCAGGTGGATCCCCGGGTTGACGGCCAAATGGAATTTCAACAGCTGGTCAATCAGGCCCTGGCGCACCGTCAGGAATTTATCCAGCTGAAGCGGGCCATGGATGCGGCCCGGCATCAGGTCAAACTTCACCGGTCCCGGTTCCTCCCCTCCCTGACTGCGGTGCTGGACTACGGGTTTCAGGGAGAGAGCTACCGTTTTTCCAAAGAAGATGACTTCTGGATGGCCTCGCTGGTCTTTTCCTGGAATCTGTTCAACGGGTTCCAGGACCAATCCCGGATTGCCCAGGCCAGAATGGACATGAATAGGATTCAGAGCGGATACGAAGAGCTGGAGCAGAAAATCCGGATGGATGTGCGGCAGGCATTTGACAATCTGGTTGTTTCCAGGAAAAGCCTGGAATCAACCCGGGAGCAACTGAAAAGCAGCCAGGCGGCATTTCGGATCGTGTCCCGGAAATATGAAGAGGGAATGGTTCCCCAGATTGAGTATATCCAGACCCGGGATGATTTTATCCGGGCCGGGATCGAGAACATCATCGCCATTTTCGATATACATATATGCCAGTCACAGATTGAATATGTCACCGCCTCAACCGGTTTCGAGCATAAGGAGAAAAATTCATGAAGAAAATATTGTTGGTTCTGACAGCATGTGTCTTTATCCAATTTTTTCCCGGATGCGGTCCGGATAACCAGCAGGCCAACCATCTGGAACGAATTCCGGTGAAGCTGGGGCAGGTGGAAAGGAAAGACATATCGATTCCGATTCACACCAGCGGCAGGCTCTCTCCCCGGGCCCAGATCAAGCTTTCTTTTAAAACCGGCGGGCTGATCGCGCGGCTGCCGGCCGGAGAGGGCAGTACGGTTGAAAAAGGCCAACTGCTGGCCTCCCTCAATCTGGCCGAGGTGGATGCCCGGGTAAATCAGGCTCAGAATGCGTTTGACAAAGCCCGGCGCGATATGGAGCGGGTGGGGAACCTTTACCGGGACAAGGCCGCCACCCTGGAGCAGTTCCAGAATGTAAAGACCGCCATGGAAGTGGCTCAGTCCGACCTGAACATTGCCCGCTTCAACCGGGAGTATTCGGTTATCAGGGCTCCTTCCCGGGGAAAAATTCTGAAAAAAATGGCTGAAGTCGACGAAATGGTCGCTCCCGGATACCCGGTATTCATTTTCGGGTCGACCCAGCAACACTGGGTAATTAGATCCGGCGTTTCTGAGCGTGATGTGGTCAGGATCGGGCTGAATGACCGGGCCCGGGTTTCATTCGATGCCTATCCGGATAAGGTTTTTAAAGCCCGGGTTTCCGAAATTTCCGAAGCGGTTGATGGTTTGAGCGGCACTTATGAGGTCGAAGCGGAACTGCAGGATGAAGGGCTGAAACTGGTGGCCGGTTTTATCGGGAAAATGGATATATTGCCGGCCATCAAACATTTTTATGCCATCATCCCGGTGGATGCCCTGGTGGACAGCGAGGGAGATGAAGCCTATGTTTTTACGGTTGAAGAGGGCAGGGCAGCAAAACATAAGATCCGGATTGCTAACCTTTTTGGGGACCGGGTGGCGGTGGAAAGCGGGCTGGAAGGCATTATAAATGTGGTCATTTCCGGCGGCGCTTACCTGGATGACGGCAGTGCGGTGAAAATCGTACGCTGACAGGCGGAAAAACAGATGAGACTACCGAAAATTGCCATTGAAAATTCACAGTTTACCCTGATGGTGGTGATCCTGCTCGTCCTTTCCGGGACGGTTTCATTTTTGTCCATGCCGCGCACGGAAGATCCGCCGGTATCCAAGCCCGGTACCAGTATCATCGTCCTGTATCCGGGCGCCACTCCGGCAGATATGGAGCAGCTGGCTATTGCCCCGCTGGAAGAGGCGGTCAATGAACTGGAAGACATCAAACGAATCGAATCCAGCTGCGAAGACGGGCTGGCAGTTATTCATGTCGAATTCTTCTTTGGTGGCGACCCGGATGAAAAATTCGCCCATGTCAATGAGAAGGTGAACAGTGTACGTGATGATTTGCCCGCTGACCTGCTGGGGCTGCATACCCAGAAGTGGACCATCGAAGATACCAACTTTCTTCAACTGGCGCTGGTTTCCGAGTCATCCGATTACCGTGAATTGGAATACCGGGCCGATAACCTGAAGAAGCAGTTGGACCGGATCCGGGGAATCCGGCGGGTGAAAATCTGGGCTTTTCCCCAGCAGGAAGTCAGGGTTTCCCTGAAACTGGAGAAAATGGCCCTGCTGGGCATTCCGCTCAAGCAGGTCATCGGAGCGGTCCAGAGCGCCAACATGAATATCCCGGGAGGAAACATCGATTCCGGCAGCAGGCAGTTCAATATAAAAACCAGCGGCTCATTCAAATCCATCAGCGAGATTCAAAACACCGTCATCCATTCCAGCGGGTCAAAAATCGTTTTTTTAAAGGATATTGCCGATATTCACCTCGGGTATGAGGATCTGCTTTATTTCGCCCGCTTTAACGGGAAAAAAGCGGTTTTTATCACGGCCAATCAGAAAAAGGGAACCAATATATTCGCTATCAAAAAAGATGTCAGCGGGGAGCTCTCCCGGTTCAAACGGCATTTGCCCCCATCCATGAAGCTGTTTACCGTTTATGACCAGTCAGTCAGCGTGAAAAACCGGCTGAACGGATTTTTCTCCAATCTGGTTCAGGGGATTGTTCTGGTCGGGCTGGTTATTCTGCTGACCATCGGAATACGGGGATCAGTAATCGTCATGCTGGCCATTCCCTTTTCCCTGCTGATCGGAATCGGGTTTGTGGATCTCAGCGGATATGGCCTGCAGCAAATGACCATTGCGGGCCTGGTGATTACCCTGGGGCTTTTGGTTGACAACGCCATCGTGGTGACCGAAAATATTTCCCGTTTCATCCGGCTGGGAGAGAACAACCTCAATGCCGCCATCAAGGGAAGCCGGCAGATCGGCTGGGCGATCGTTTCGGCGACCGCCACCACGGTGCTGGCATTTATCCCGATTGTCATGATGCAGGACATTTCCGGGGAATTCATTCGGAGCATGCCCCTGACCGTGATCTATACGCTTCTGGCTTCCCTGCTGATCGCCCTGACGTTCACCCCTTACCTCTCCATCAAGATCCTTAAAAAAGAGAAACGAGAAAACCGTTTCCAGATTGTGGTCAGAAGGTTTATCCAGACCCGCTACCGGCGCTGGCTCCAGGCGACCCTCAAACGGCCCGGACTGGTCATCGGTGCGTCGCTGGCAGTTTTCCTGGCCAGCCTGGCTTTGTTTCCCCTGATCGGAGTCAGTTTCTTTCCCAAGGCCGAAAAACCCCTGTTTTTTGTGGACATATCCACCCCTGAGGGAACCGCTCTGGAGAAAACCGACCGGGTAGCGAAATTTGCCGAATCATTGCTGAAATCCCACAAAGAAATCAAACAGGTCACCACCAGTGTGGGCCGGACAAATCCGCGTATTTACTACAATGTCATGGACAAACAGGGAAAGAGTACGATTGCCCATATCTTCGTGCAGTTGAAACGTATTTCCTCGAACCGGATGAAACGATTAATCGAAAATCTCCGTCGGGAATTTTCCATTTATCCGGGAGCGAGAATCGAGATTAAGGAGCTGGAACAGGGACCGCCGGTACAGGCACCGGTGGAAATAAAAATTCTGGGCAGAAAGGTCGATGTCCTTGAAAAAGTCGCAGGCGATATCCAGTCGATTTTCGAGAAGATTCCGGGACTGATTAACATCAACAACCCCCTGATGACATCAAAGACCGATATCCAGGTCAACATCAACCGGGAAAAGGCCGGGATGCTGGGAATTCCGCTGGCTGAAGTGGACCGGACGATCCGGATGGCGGTGGCCGGCCTGGGCATTTCAAGCTATCGGGACCGGGACGGAAAAGAGTATGATATCGTGATACGGTCGGATGTCGTTCACCGGCCGGACTTATCGGTATTTGAAAAGATATACCTGCCCACTGCCACCGGCGCTTCCGTGCCCCTCAACCAGATTGCCAGTTTGGAGTTGAAATCCAGCCCGGCCCGGATCAATCACTTCAACCTGGAAAGGAGTGTGACCGTTACCGCGGATGTGCTGACCGGATTTTCAGTAAACCGGATCACCGGCAAGATCGTTTCACAACTGAAAGCGTACCAATGGCCGGACGGGTACGATTATTATGTGGGTGGTGAGCTTGAAGTGCTGAGTCTGCCGCTGCACTTTGACTTTAAGCAGCTTCGCTTAACACCAATGGACGTTCGGAATACATGCAAGAAGTTTGGCTGGCATCGGATGGTCGGGTTCCAGAC
>CAZOWT010000163.1:4086-6382 GCA_964583345.1 uncultured Clostridia bacterium | reverse complement strand
GAGAGCTGGCCGGAATATGATGATGATGCAATCGCCGAACAGAAAACCAATGTCATGATTCAGATCAACGGGAAGATCCGCGACAAGATCGAAGTGGTTCCGGGTGAATCTGAGGAAACGGTCAGGGATATGGCTTTCGCCTCTGAAAAAGTCAAGCCGTACATCGCGAACAAGGAAATATTAAAAATCATTTATGTGAAAAATAAAATGTTGAGCCTGGTGGTGAAATAGATGAATTCGAAACAGGTTACGGCCCTGGTGGGCCTGTTTGTCGGGCTGGCCTTTCTTGTCAATTGCGGGTACCACCTTTCCGGAACCGGCAGCCAGGTGCCTGAGCATATCCAGTCCATTTATATCCCCAATTTTAAAAACAACACGGCGTTGACCCGGGCCGAACAATTCGTTACCTTTGCTATTCGTGGTGAATTTCTCAGCC
Source organism: uncultured Clostridia bacterium (assembly GCA_964583345.1). Lineage (GTDB taxonomy): Bacteria > Acidobacteriota > Aminicenantia > UBA2199 > UBA2199 > CAZOWT01. The sequence goes on along the minus strand of CAZOWT010000163.1, from coordinate 5,946 downwards.
GGAGCAAACTCAAACTGGTTGAAAATATGTCGCTTGCCGATTCCAGCCTGGAGGGCGAAATCCTTTCTTTTGATGTCAAACCGGTATCCTATTCCAGGGACGCCCAGGCCAACCTGTTCAACCTGAGAATCCGGTTGAGCGTAAAATTTATCGACCTGAAAAACAGCCGGATTATTTTTGAAAACAAAAATCTCTCTTTCTCGCAGCAGTATGAAATCGATACCGGAGATTTTTTTTCCCAGCAATCCGAGGCCATTGAAAAGATTTCCAAGGAATTCGCTTCCAGTATTGTTTCCACAATTCTGGAAAATTTTTAAGGCCGGGATTCCGGCAGAATTGACTGGATGAAAAAATGACTGATCTCACTTTTTTTGAGTTTCTGGAAAAAATCAATTCAAAAGACAGCAATTTCTCTTTCATCATTCTTCATGGTTTCAATGAGTTCCTGGGAGAGATTGTCATCCAGTCTCTGTGCGGGCATTTTCTGGAAAGCAAGAGTGATTTCAACTATAAACGCTTCTATTTTGATACCGAAGGTTCGGCCAGCTGGGAAGAGATTATCGAAGAAGCGAAGAGTTCGAGCTTTTTTATTCAAACCCGGAAAATTCTGGTGGCCGTGATCCGGGAAGAGAAGGGGATCGGATTGAATAAGGCCGATAAGGAGCTGGTGAAAAACTACCTGAAAAATCCGAATCCCAGCGCGGTTTTGGTTCTGTATTTTTCTCTCAATACCACCAAGGATGCCTACAAGCAGGTCAAAAAATCAAAGATCGGTTCCATGCTCTCCGAACTGGATTCGCCCCAGGCGGTTTCGGTTGACCTGGACCGGATCTCGGAACGTTCGGTCACCGACTACATCAAGCGTTACCTGAAGGAAAAGGGAATAACCATCACGGCCAGTGCCCTGGAAAAGATGATTGAGTTGAAGGGAGAAGATTACGCGTCCATCCTGAACCAGCTGCCCAAATTCGAGATTTACCAGCATCCGGTCAGCAGCCTGGATGCCGAGGATATCGAAAAGATACTCACCGGCATTGAGCCGCACTCCATCTGGGATCTGACCGAAGCCATCGAAAATGAGGACGTGGTGAAATACCTTCAGATTTTAAAGTATTTGTTTATCAGCGGGGTAAAACCGACCTTCATCCTCGGGACCCTGATTTCCTATTATAACAAGATTTATACGGCAAAATTTTTATTGAAACACAATTTCCCGGTTTCCGATATCGGAAAGGTGCTTCAGCAGCCTTATTTTATTTTGAACAAATTTATCGCTTCGGTAAAGCGGTTTTCAGACAAACGGCTTCAGCAAATTTTAAAAATCATCTATCAGATGGACCTGGAGATGAAAACCAGCGGCGAAGAATTGGCACGGATATCATTGCAGAACTTCATCTTTCAGATCAGGCTGATTACTTCCAAATCATAACCATTATTGACAATAGGCCACAATTTATCTAATATTCCAACATGATGAAAAGGAATTTAGCGCAAGATGAATCATTTTATAGAGAGGAGTAATAATGAAATTAAATTTTATTCTATTTATGTTAGCAATCTCTTTTATTTTCCCTCTGGCTGTTGATGCCACAAATATCTCATCTGAAAATGATAATGATGGAATTGTGGTTATCGCCAAGCTCGTTGGAAAGAACGGCAAACCAGTCCCGGGCGTTGAATTGATGGTTTTTAAGGTAGAAAACAAGGTAAGTGTTGTCCAGCAGGTTCGAAACGGTAAGGTCGTTGGGCCCACCGGGAAGAGTAATAAGAATGGCATCCTGATAATTTCGATTCCGAAAGATTTTTTACAAGCCGGTGACAATTTCACTTTTGGTACAGAAAGCAGTTGGCTCACCAAAG
>CAZOWT010000163.1:3041-4076 GCA_964583345.1 uncultured Clostridia bacterium | reverse complement strand
GTAGCCCGGCTCTTTTCACCTGGCCGACAAAAATAAAGAACAAAAAGGTGTTGCTGGGCGATGTCCATTTGAATTAATAAATTCCGGGGTCAGGTCTCGATATTAGACATTCGATTATCACGAAACCAAACCGATACTATATTGCTGGGTTGCATATATGCAACTCCTACGGGTCTTGTTTCAACATATTGGGGTCAGATCTTGCATTACAACAATGTTATATTGCAAGACGTGACCCTATTTTTTGTTTTGAGAGATGAATTTGAGAACTAACCGGTGAGGAGGGTAAGCAGAAGATCGGTTGTCTTTTTTACAATATGAGGCGGGAGTTTTTTAATCAATGACGCTTCCCTGACCTGCCAGTCAAGACTTTTTACCTGATCGGCCAGAATAACGCCATGAACCGGGAGACCATTCGGTAATTTTACTTCAAATGGATACCCTTTGACATGACTGGTAATCGGGCAAAATACGGCCAGCCCTGTCTTGCGGTTGTATCCCTCGGGCGACAGCACAACCGCAGGTCTTTGTCCCGACTGCTCGTGCCCGGATTGGGGATTGAAATTCAACCAGACCGCGTCTCCCCGCTTCGGTACATAAACGGGCATCACCAGACCTCTTTGCCAACCACCGGGCCGGTTTCAATGGCTTCGTGGCGGTTGTTTTTGTTTATCATTTCCAGCAATTCTTTAAGCGTCTTCTTTTTATTCTTTTTGGGCTTGATAATCAGTGTGGATTTTTCCACCCGCATTTCCACTGGAGTGGATTCGTCAATGCCCAGCTCTTTGCTGAAAGTCTTGGGAATACGCAGGGCTAAACTGTTGCCCCATTTCTGGATTACAGCACGCATGTTGTCCTTCTTGGTGTATATACATTGTATATACTATTTCATTTAAAATGTCAAGTTAAATTTGGTAATTTTAAGTGAATTGCATGGTTGATTAATGACCGGGTCTTTCATCTTGGCATGTTGGTACATGAAAATGGGTTGCATATATGCAACCCCAACGGGTCTTGTGAATTTTTTATTTTTAT
>CAZOWT010000163.1:0-3031 GCA_964583345.1 uncultured Clostridia bacterium | reverse complement strand
ATCAATAATCCCTACGGGTCTTATATTAAAAAAGAGTTTGATCAGCCTGATTTGTTTATTTCTTCCCGGTGTTCACCAGCAGGCAGAAAATTTCGAAATGATCGGTCTGGGGAAAATTGTCGATCAGGGCCAGGTCGGCCATTTGGTATCCGGTTGAGTAAAATGCGGAAATATCCCGGGAAAAAGTTGCGGAATCGCAGGAGAAGTAGATGATCCTCTTAACCGGAGGACGGCTTATCTGCCGGATGATGTGTCGATTCAGGCCGGCTCTGGGCGGATCTGCCAGGACCAGGTCGGATTCGGGCAGGGATACGGTCCGGATATCGGCATTCCAGGCGGATACATTCGAAATGCCGTTGGCTTCGAGGTTTTTAAGCAGCGAGCCGAGGTTGGCCGGATCATGATCATACGCGGTGACTTCTTCGCTTCCCCGGGACAACGGGATGGTGAAAAAACCGGTTCCGCTGTAAAGGTCAATGGCATGGCCGGATAGATTTTCGGTTATCTGATTTTGCACCAGTTCGATCAGGGTTCCCAGGGTGAAACGGTTGGCCTGGATAAAATTATCCGGTGTGAACCGGTAGGAGAATTCTTTAACCTTGAATCTTATTTCTTTTTTTTCAGTCAGGAAATGCTTGGACCGGCCTTCTTTGAGCAGGGCTGAAAATTCCCCTTCATTGCCGATACCCATGATATCCCCGTTCATGGTTTTTTTTGTCCGGGGATGGTTTCGGACAACCGGTATCCAGTCTTTTCCTTCTCCCGGCATGAGCAGGCATTTGTCGATCTCGACAATCCGGTGGCTTCCTTTCTGCAGGAATCCGATCTTTCCGTTCCTGACTTTGAGAACGGACTTGGTCCGGTATCCGAAGGCCGGCGATGTGAATGGGCAAATTCGGGGGAGCTGTTGAATCCCAGAAATTTTTTTCAGGTTATTGGTCAGAATATTTTTCTTCAGTTCCATTTGTACCGGGTAGGCAATGTGCTGGAAATTGCAGCCTCCGCATCTGGAATAATAACCGCAGGGCGGGTCAACCCGGTCTTTGGAAGCCTCGATGATTTTCCGGAGCGAACCGAACCATACCGAATGCCGTTTTCCGGTAATGGTGTATTCAACCGTTTCCCCCGGTAGAACCCGGTCTATGAAAACCGGTTTGCCCGAAGACATGACGATTCCCTGTCCACCCTTGCCGATGCTTTTAACCTGCCCGATCATTCCGGTCTTCCTGCTTTTGTTTGGGCTTCATTCTATCACAGCCAAATCCATATATAAACCGTCCCGGCCTGGGTGTTTGATATTCGACACCGGGGTTTTTTAATTCTCTGTTTGCCGGGTTATTGAAATGAAGGGCCATTTCGGTTATGATTTTTGCTGTCATGCCGTCTCTTAACGGGAATAGAATTCAATGAAAAATATTTTGCGCATCCTGATCGTGCTGGTCATCGCTTCGGGATTGTTTTTTCTCCTGCTGGTGAGAAAATCCAGGGTAACTTCGCCAGCAACAGGCGGGAAATCGCTGGAAACCCTGGGATATCTGACCTGGGTGCCGGCCGGAAATTCCATCCATAAAAAGGGGGTGACCCGGTATCTCCGGGGAGAATCGTTTGCCGGGTTCAATCTTTACAATTCCCGGGATGAGTCGGTTGCCAGCCTGATGGATATGAATGGCCGGGTGATCCATCGCTGGAAGAGTCCTGAAGAAATCAGAGGGTCCTGGCACCATGTGGAAATCTGTCCAAACGGCGATCTGATGGTCATTATCAAAGATAAAGCCCTGTTACGGCTGGACTGGCAGTCCCGCCTGAAATGGATCCGTCGATTTCGATTCCACCATGATATAGCCATCGGTGAAAACGGCGATATTTATGCCATTGCCAGCCGGGAGAAGTTTGTCATTCATAACCGGTTGCCATATCCGGTTGTATTCGATTGTGTCTTCCATCTTTCATCTGCCGGACAACCCCTGGGAGAAATACCGGTTTATCCCATGGTGGCCGACCGGATTCCCCCGGACCATTTTCAACGGATCTACCACTGGTTGAGTATCGATTTCTGGCAAAAAGAGGTGATAAAACAGCAAAAACTGACGGGACTTTTTTTGCCGTCGGCGCCACCCGTGGATATTCTGCATACCAATTCGCTGGAAATTATCCCGAGGGATATCGCCGGCCTGTGCACTAAAGGTGATTTGCTGATTTCGATCCGGGAACTGGATCTGATCGGCATCGTGGACCTGAGTCATGAAAAACTGATCTGGTCATGGGGGCCGGGAATCATTCAAAAGCAACACCAGCCGGTTTTGCTCGACAATGCCAATATTTTGCTTTTCGATAATGGAAATCTGAACCGGGGATTTTCCCGGGTACTTGAAATGAATCCTTTCACCGGTGAAATTGTCTGGGAATACCGGGCAAACCCGCCGCGTAAATTTTTTTCCTTTTCCCGGGGCGGGAACCAGAGACTTCCCAATGGAAACACCCTGATTACCGAAAGCGACCGGGGCCGGGTGTTTGAAGTGACCCGGTCAGGGAAAATTGTCTGGGAGTTTTATAATCCCAGAACCCATAAAAAAAGCAAAACCCGGGCCGCCATCTACCGGATGATCCGCCTCTGGGATCTCCGACGTTATCCTTTTTTAAAAAAAATACGGTCACATTAAGTTTTTAAGATTTTTGCCAACCGATTATATTTCATTTCAAGGTTGAAAAAAAAATAAAATATAATATATTAAATAGATGGAATATTCCGATAATGAATTAATAGGAATCACCCATGTGGAGTTGATGCTGCTGGAGCTGGTGGCGGAGAAGAAGGTGGCTTCCGGCTACCAGCTCAATCGGCTGGTACAGGAGGGGAGATACCGCATCTGGGCGGACATCGGCACCACCTCCATCTACCTGGGGCTGGAAAAGCTGGAAAAAAGAGGTTTTTTGGAATCGACTATGGACATGTCAAAAACCGGGCGGGGGCCGATCCCCAGAAAGTTCCGCCTGACCCGAAAAGGCAAGTTAATATTAAGGGATTCGGTTA
>CAZOWT010000162.1:0-6467 GCA_964583345.1 uncultured Clostridia bacterium | reverse complement strand
GGCTTCGGAAATGTCTGGCTGTGCAAACCAATATCTTGATATTAATGGGTTGAAGGGGATCATGCAGGCAATATACCCTGTTCACCTGTTTTAAACCGAAATTTCCGTTAGATCCGCTAATCAAAGAGTCTGGGCATTTGTTTTTTTAATTTTGCGTAAGCTTCTTCGAATTTTTTCTGGTTCAGAAATTGCTCGATTTTTTTCTTAAGTCCTTTTACCTTGAGAATGAGTACTTCCATTTCCTTTGCCAGCGCCTTTAATGGTTCCGGTGGTTCACTCTGGTGTTTGAATTCCGGATGATCCTGTTCAATTCTGTTCATTTCGGGAGCGATGTCAGCCATGACATCGCCATAATGAATGATGCACCTCAACATGCTGTCTGAGTCGATCGATTTTTCTACCGAAGATATAAAGTTTCTGGTGGCGGCTGTCATATCTTTCAATGTCTTCACAGCATGGTCATAATTAACCGGGGATTGCCGCACCTGAATATCAAATTCGGATAATGTTGCGTTTTTCATTGAATCTTTTGTATGATTTGAACCCTTTTTTTTGGCAGGGTAAATTGACCTCACCGACCGGACATAACTTTCATTCACATCCCGAATATACCTGTAAATACTGCCATCAACGAAGTGAATCACCCATTGATTGTAGAGAGGAGCCGGATCAGCTGTCCATATGACGGACTGATCCTTTTGAAAAAAGGTATCGATATGAAGATTTCCGTTCTTCGGTTTGTTTTCAAGAAGGGATGCCGCTTCTTCCAGTGTGGGCATCCGCCAGTCGGAAAAACCGGCCCACAGGTCTTTATTTAATGCGTCGATCCATCGCACGGCATCATCGAATGGCACTGTATCATCAGATCCGCCAGCCTGCCACATCAGGCCAGTTCGGTTGTCGATGACCACCGGTTTGTCATTCACCTTTTTTAATTCAAATCCATTGGAAAAATTGCCGTCCGGATGACTGAGGTCCCTGTCGTACTCGCTATTTTTTGAGAAAAAATTGTATTTTAAAACCATTTCCCTGACATCAAACTTATTTAACTCTTTTGGTGATGAACGTAAATTAACCGTTTCCTTTGCCCCCAGGATCAAGGACGTGAATACAAAAAAATATAATAAAAATTTCATATTGCCACCTTAGATTTTCATAAAATCCAGACCAACCTGAAATATTGAAAAATGCAGGTCAGGGAGTCAATTGATAGGATAAATTTACCTGTGCCCCGTTTCCGCCGGCTACGGACAGCTGGTAGGACCCGGGTCCAAGCCGGGTATCGTTGATGTGAATGGGATAATGGACAGGCTGCTGGCCGGAACGGTGTACGACTCTGAAAACTCTATCCCAATCTCTTCCATTCCATTTGAATATGGAAAAATATCGGTCTCTGATGGTGCTGCCGGTCTTGCAGCTGGTTCCGGCTGAAAAATTGGTAAATCTCAAAGCCACAGCCTGTCGTCCGGTGGGAATGGTAAACCGGGAATTGTGTTTCTCACAGCGGGGACCGATATATGCCCTGACCGTATAGCGGTTGGGACTGGCTGCCAGGTCATCGACAATATCCGGGATAAGCATGACCAGAAAAACAAACAGGACAGTCAATAATAATTTTTTATTGATTGTTTTTTTCATGTTATTATTTTAAAAATTGTCAAATGGAAAGTCAACAAACAAGCGAAACCAGGATGCTTTATCCGGAGAAGTTTTAATCTCTAAACGTCTTTCCTTAAACCAGTATGGATAAAAACTCAGGGTTCAACCTTCTCAAACTTCAAATTCCGGACCCGTCCGGTATCCACGGTGAATCCGACAATCTTACCCTGTGAATCGCGCTTGAAACTGAGGGTTGAGCCACCTGTGAAAGCGAACACATCCATAATTAAGGGTTGAAGGCGATTGTCATCATCCTGTTTTTTGTAATCCAGAAACAAACCCTTTTCATCGACCGTTAATCTGAATTCCACCTCAATCTCTTCGGACCGGTAACCTCCGGAATAGGCGTTCAACTCAGTTGGGCTCGGGTTAAATGGCTCCATTCTGGTGCCATCGAGCAGCTCCTTGCCGACTGTCACTCTGATGCTTCCGGATTTGCCATTTTCCCTCTCCAGAAATTCAACGGTGACGTCCGGAAACTCCTTCATATAAAAGGCACTTTTCCCGAACGGAATCAATTCGCTCCGATTTTCTTCGGATCTGACATAAAATAATGTTTTGCCTTCCTGCTTAATTTGACGCAATAATTTCGAGCGGGATAACCAGTAGTTGCCTTCGAATTGTTGAAGTTGCTTTTTCGAAAGCCTTATCGCTTTTCGCACCACCGGCTTACGCTCCTCCGGTTGGATTTTGAATCTATCAGCCAGGTAGATGTCGACAATCTGCCTGGACAGCTGAGAGGGATTGAATGACGCCAGATTTGAAAGGACCACCACCCCAAATTTTTCCTCCGGAAAATAATCCATGCTGGACCGGAACCCGGCATCAGCGCCGCCGTGTCCGATATACTTCAAACCCTTGTATATGCCAACCCCCAGGCCGCGACCGTAATTGATTTTTTCTCCATTGTTCAGCAAACCCTGCTCAAACATGCGGGCAATCATTTGATCGTTCCCTACCCGTTTTTCCGAATAATTTCGCATCCAGTTGGCCATGTCTTCGACCGTGGTAAACAGGCTGGTGGCCCCCACATTGGCATAATTCAATATACTCCTGACCAGTCCCCTTTTCGGGTCTTCCTGATAGGAATACGCCCGGTTTTTGACGATCTGCTGGTGGTCGATATGGAAATGGGAGGAATCCATGCCCAGTGGTTTGAAAATATTTTCATCCACCCACTCCACAAACGGTTTTCCCGATACCTTGGCCACGATTTCGGACAGCAGGGTAAAGCCGCTGTTGGAATACAAATATTCTTCCCCCGGATCGAAATTGAGTTCGCGTTGCCTCTTCAACAGATAAAGAATATCCTTCTGGGTGATGACATCCTCCATCCGCCATCCGGATAAAATCAGCAATTCCCACTGGTCGCGGATGCCCGAGGTGTGGTTGAGCAGGTGCCGAATGGTCACGGTTTTACCGAAATCCGGCATCCAGGGCAGGTAATCGCGGATATCATCATCAGCGGAAAGTTTTCCCTGTTCTTCCAGCATGGTGATGGCAAAAGCCGGGAATTGCTTGGAAACCGAGGCCACATGAAAGATGGTCGAAGGGGTTATCGGTATGTTGTATTCCAACTGGGCAGAGCCGAATCCCTTTCGGTAAATCACCATACCGTCCCTGATAATGGCCACCGCGGCACCGGGCGAGCCCGGGTTGTCCCATTTTTTAAAAAGCAGGTCTACCTGTTCTTCAGGTGTAAGGTTTTTATCAGCAACAACTTTCTCATCCGCAACCAGGCTGACCATGAAACAGGTCATAAGAATAAAAATAGCGGCAATGATTTGTTTTTTCATGTTATTTTCTCCTTTGATTTAAATATTATCAAATAATAAAACGGATTATAAACCATTTTCATTCAAGATAACTTGCTTTAATCAATTACTTTACCTGTTTTCCTGAAGAATGATTTCTTTCTCTCCTTTATATGAAAAGATTAACTGCTTACCTTTCATTCTTTGAATGTGATACCTGATACGGGGTCTCTCCCTGTCAATCGATGTGGTGATTTTTATGGCGTCGCCATCGGGTCTAAGCAGTCGTTCATATACATTTTTCTGTTCCCTCATGGTGCTGGCCCGGAACAGGGTGATAATTTCCCCGGTATTCAAATTTTGTACCAGCCCTTCCCAGTGGAACAGTTCCTTGTTCTTGTCTGAAGGATATATATTGAGACCGTAGACATAATCGGAATCCTTGACCAGTACATGGCATTTCAATTCCCCGGTTTCGGTTTTTTGACCGTTCGCTCCATAAATCGCCATCATGACCAAGCCAATAATAAAAATAAAAATCATGTTCATCTTCCACATGGATCTGATTATAGACCGGATAATAATTCTTTTCAAACTCCCTTAACACCCTGGAGAGCAACTTTCCATCCCCAATATATGTACAATCCGTTGGAGGAAAGATGAGAAAAATCATGTTTTGGGCAACGGTTTTGATTTTTATTTTAATCAATGGGTGTCAGAAAGGGGGAAAAATCCTGGCAGTGAAAAAAATCATTGATGGGGTGGTTCATGTTTATAATTCTGATAAACCCCTTAAAGGCACTATTTCCCTCAGGGTCAAAGAACTTCTTCGAATCGATTCACTGTCCATCGATGCCGAAAATCCACCGGCATTACATCTATTTTCCCGTGATCCTGAGAAAAATATCTTTCTCTGCGACCGCCAGACACCGCGAATGTACCGGTTTTCTCCTGATGGCAGGTTGTTGAACCAGTTTTTAAAAAAGGGCGAAGGACCGGGTGAATTCCCCCAGGGGATATATTCTTTTCAAATTCTAAACAACAGCTTATGGATGACCCACTCCAGGAAACTGGTAAGGTTCAACCTGACCGGAGATTTCATCCGGGAATGGAAATTTAACCGAACCATTACATTTATTGAAATGCCTGATGAGGAAAAATTAATCGGCAATATTTATAAGAATGACTTGACCGAAGATCGAAAAAGGATTTGTGCGGTTTTTGACCGAAATGGCCAGGATATCAACCCACTCTTTGAGGATAAGAACGCCGGATTCACTGAAATCCGCATGCAGAATAATGGCAGCATCCAGATACTGCGTTTTTTTTCCGGTCCCATTACCAACGATATTCTTCATACCTATGATCCTGGGCAAAATCGCATATATCTCTTTCTCAGCAGCGATTACCAAATATTTCGAAAAGATCTCCTTGGAAAAACCGACCTGGTCATCCACCGGAATCACCGGCCGGCGGTTTTAACCGAAACAGATAAAACCGACATCATCGCTGAGATATTCTCTAGCTGGCCTCCAGAGAGACGCAAACTCCTGAATGATGTGTTTCCAAAAACGTTCGTGGCCATCAACCTGATCGGAATACTGCCCCGGGGACATATCGCAGTCCGGCGAATTCTGGGTTTCAAGAAATATGTTTTTGATGTCTTTGATTCCCGGGGGCAGTTTGTCTATATCCTTGAGCCACCTCAGGAACTTCCCGGTTTCTACCGGATCGACCTGTCAGGAAAATTAATCTGGATCTTCAAGGAAATTGAAGATCGCGATGTGTTCATCCTGTATGAAATGACCAACTTACCTATTTGAGAGATTGTGATATAATACACATGAATTACCGAAAGCGAAGATGATTGAAATACCCGAAGCACTGGTGCTGGCCCGGCAGTTGAACCAAACAATGGAAGGAAAAACCGTTATTGCCGTCGATGCCTGGAAATCACCCCATAAACTGGCCTTTATTTATAAGAATCCGGCTGAATATGGAAAATTATTTATTGGCAAAACATTTAAAAACGCTGAAGGTTTCGGCAGCTGGGTGGAATTGAAGATTGAAGATTGCATGCTGGCGGTGAGCGAGGGCACCACCCTGCTTCATACCAAAGACGAAAATGCCCTGCCCAAAAAACATCAGCTGATGCTGAAATTCGATGACGGATCATTTTTATGCGCGGCCGTAAAAATGTACGGGGCCATCGTGGGTGCAAGGACCGGCGAATATGACAATAAATATTACCTGATCGCCCGAGAAAAACCAGGTGTTCTCACGCCGGCATTCACTCCGGAATACTTCGCTTCCCTGATCGGTAACGAAGCGATCAAAAAACTCAGCTTGAAGGCCTTCCTGTCCACCGAGCAACGCATACCGGGCCTGGGCAACGGAGTGCTCCAGGATATCCTGTTCAACAGCCGGCTCCACCCCCGGAAAAAGATTGCCGAGACCACCCGGGAACAACAAAAAATGCTGTATAAAACCCTCATATCAACTCTGAAGGAAATGACCGAAAAGGGTGGCCGGGACACGGAAAAGGATCTCTTTGGAAACAATGGCGGCTATAAAACCCAAATGAGCAAAAATACAGCCAACCGGCCCTGCCCCGTCTGCCAAACCCCGATCGTGAAAGAAAACTATATGGGCGGCAGTATCTATTTCTGCCCCGCCTGCCAATCCGGGTAAGGTCATCACATCAGGTTTCATTCTGATTGAAATAATGTTTTCGTTTTGTTAACATGGGTTAGATTGGCCAAAGCAATGACTTCAGAACAAAAGACAATCCTTTACCTCAGCCGGAAGGATGTGGAAAGAGTGGGTCTTTCCATGCCCGAAATTATTGATACGCTGGAGAACATGTTCGTGGAGAAGGGGGAAGGCCGGGTAGAGATGCCTCCCAAACCCGGTATCCATACCCGTAAGGATGCTTTCATCCATGCCATGCCGGCCTATATACCCGACCTTAAGTCTGCCGGGATGAAATGGATTTCCGGTTATCCTGAAAATCACAAAAAATGCCTTCCTTATATCAGCGGACTGCTCATCCTG
>CAZOWT010000161.1:0-6554 GCA_964583345.1 uncultured Clostridia bacterium | reverse complement strand
TGGAGCAGCAGCAAAATGCCTGTCGGTTATGGGTCCGGGGCGACTTGCCTGCGGGATTCTTTGACACGCCCCCCTTGGCAATTCCCACCCTAATTATTTCCGGAGAACTCGATCCGGTCACGCTACCGGAATACGGAAAGATTTTGGCCGATACGTTGCCCAACCATATTCACTATATCATACCGAACCATGGACATGGAGTGAACAGTGTCTGGGAAAACTGCCTGGATGACCAAGTTTTGAAACTGATCCGGCAGGGAGATCTGCGGGATTTGGATTTTTCCTGTGCCGACAGCCATCAGCGTCCTCCATTTATCTCCTGGAGAGATTATAACCGGTAATCAAAGATCCGATAGTTCATTCTCATTTCACCGAAAAAAAAAATACGGGACCGGAGCGTGCAAACGTGCAAATTTTGATGTACATTGTTCTTCATTTCAATAAACATTTTCAATTTACTTTAAACGGGTATTCTTCATATTGCGATACACACTTCGCAATGAAGAAAAACTGAGATCATTGAAAGAGGGGTGAGGGTGCTTGACCTCTTGACATCTTCATTTTTCTTTGTTTTTCATTCTTGCTCTATAGTACAGCTTTCTGAGTGAATACAGTTTTAAAAATTCAGGGACAGTATACTTAATTATTTACCGGGTGAAGTTGTATCCAAATAAAAAACAACGGTGGGGGATGGAGCAAATTTATATTTTCTGACAGGGATCGCAATCGGAGATTATAGATATATTTGGAAAATTCTGGAAAATTGTGCCGGTTTTGGATTGACAAAAACGGCTTCTGTTACTATAATGTTCCATCACCCGCCGGAGTGGCGGAATTGGCAGACGCATCAGACTCAAAATCTGACGGGGCCTGGCCCTGTGGGGGTTCGATTCCCCCCTCCGGCAAATTACCGGCAAAAGAGCACAACCGTGAATACAAGAACATTTAAAAAAGGCATTCATCCTGAGGAATTCAAGGAATCGTCAAGGGATCTGGCTATCCGGGAGGCACCTTGTCCCCCCAAGGTGATCATTCCCCTGAGACAGCATATCGGCGCGCCGCTGCAGCCTCTGGTCAATAAAGGAGACCCGGTGAAAACCGGACAGGTTATTGCCAGGGCCGAGGCGTTTGTATCCGCGCCGGTCCACTCCAGCGTGACCGGGGTGGTCAAAAACATCGGGAAATACCCCACACCGCTTATGGCCAGCGATACCTGCATCGAAATCGAAACCGGCGAAGCCGAGGAATTTGATTTTGACCCAGATACCGAAATCGACTACACCAAACTGAAGAAGGAAGAGATTATCGACGCCATCCGGCAGGCCGGCATGGTGGGCATGGGGGGAGCGGCTTTCCCAACCGCGGTTAAATTCATCCCGCCCGAAGGGATCAGCATCCACACCGTGGTGCTGAACGGCTGCGAGTGCGAGCCCTACCTGACCGCCGACCACCGGTTGATGCTGGAATACCCGGAAAAGATCCTCACCGGCCTGAAAATTATCCTGCAGGCCGTGGGGGCTGAAAAAGCGGTGATCGGCATCGAAAAGAACAAGCCGGACGCCATTGCCAAGATCCAGGGCCTGTGCGCCAATGAACCTCAAATCCGGGTGCAGGCGGTCAAAACCAAGTATCCCCAGGGAGCGGAAAAAATGCTCATCGATGCCGTCCTGGGATTGAGGGTTCCGCCCGGCAAATTGCCCCTGCATGTGGGGGTGGTGGTGTCAAATGTTGGAACCGCTGCCGCGGTCTATGACGCGGTGGTCAGGAAAATTCCCCTGTACCAGCGGGTGGTGACCCTGAGCGGGGATGCCCTGAAGCAGCCGGCCAATATGATGGTGCGTATCGGCACCCCGTTTTCGTTTTTATTCGACCATCTGGGCGGATTCAACGGAAACGTGGGCAAGATCATCATGGGCGGCCCCATGATGGGCGTGACCCAGTTCAACCCGGACGTGGGCGTCACCAAGGCCACTTCCGGCATTCTGGTGCTTTCTTCGAAAAAACAGAAAAAAGAGTACAACTGCATTAATTGCGCCGAATGCGTTTACCACTGTCCGCTGTTCCTGGTACCCACCAAGATCGTGCGTTTTGCCCGGGGCGGTATCTGGGACAAAGCCGAGGCGTTCGGCGCCCTGAACTGCATCGAATGCGGGACCTGCGGTTTCCTCTGCCCGTCCAGCATTCCCCTGGTTCACTGGATCCGGGTGGCCAAAAACCGCATCACCGAAATTCAAAGAACAAGCAAAGATAAAAAATGAGCGAGCAAATTTTTCCCATTCTGGAATCTTCACCCCATTTAAGGGGCGGGAAGACCACCCCGAGGATCATGTACACGGTGGTGGCGCTGCTCCTGCCCATGTGCATTGCCGGCGTCTATTTCTTCGGCACCGCAGCCCTGTACCGGATCATTCTGGCCACTGCCGTGGCCCTGGCCACCGAATATATTTTTCTCAAGCTCCGCAAAAAAGACACCTCGGCGGTGCTGGACGGTTCGGCGGTTATCACCGGGATTCTGCTGGCCCTGACCCTGCCGCCCACCTTATCGCTTTTCAATGTGGGGCTGGGATCGGTGGTGGCCATTGCCATCGGCAAACAGGTTTTCGGCGGGCTGGGATACAACATTTTCAATCCCGCCCTGGTAGGCCGGGCATTCCTGCAGGCGGCGTTTCCCCTGGAAATGACCACCTGGGTCAAGCCGTTCTTTTTCAGGCTGGATTCGATTACCGCGGCCACACCCCTGGGAGGGCTGAAATTTTCCCATGACCTGACCCCGCTGAAAAATGTGTTCCTGGGAAACACCGGCGGTTGTATCGGCGAAACCTCGGCACTGCTCATCCTCATCACCGGTGTTATTCTGCTGCTTCTGAAAATGGCTGACTGGCGAATCCCGGTTTCCATTTTTTCCACGGTGATTGTCTTTGCCGGAATCCTGCACCTGGCCAATCCGGATAAATACGCCGATCCCCTGTTTTACCTGTTTTCCGGCGGCCTGATGCTGGGCGCTTTTTTCATGGCCACGGACATGGTCAGTTCGCCGGTCACGGCAAAGGGAACGATCATATACGGTGTGGGAATCGGTCTGGTGCTGATGATCATCCGGATTTTCGGCGGTTTGCCCGAAGGGGTGATGTTTGCCATTTTATTTATGAACGCTTTTGTTCCGCTTCTCAACCGCTATACAAAACCCCGGGTTTTCGGCGAGGTGAAACATGAATGAATCCATGAGAATGGTGGTGGTGCTGTCTTTGATCGCCGTCATATCCGGCGGTTCGCTGGCGGTGGTGGATAGTTTGACCCGCCCCCAGATCGAGGTCAATAAGGTTAAGGCCATCAATCAGGGCCTGAAACGGCTGATTCCGGACGCGGATGAATTCAAAAAAATCGAAATCCGGGAACAGGGCGAAACCTACACCGTATACCGGGGCGAAAAGAATGAAAACCTGAAAGGGTGGGGGTTTTTGCTTTCCGGTTCTGGGTTCCAGGATAAAATATCGGTGGTGGCAGCTTCTGATCCAGCCATATCGTCCCTGCTGGGTATTGAGGTACTGGAACAGAAAGAAACCCCGGGCCTGGGGGATAACATGAAAAAGGATTATTTCCAGGACCAGTTCCGGGGGCTTTCGGTGCTCAAAGCCATCGGGTTCGTGAAAAACCGGAAACCCGATCCCAATAGCAACGATATTCAGGCCATTTCCGCCGCCACCATATCCACCACCAAACTGCTGGCCATCATCAATGACAACATGAAAAAAATCCGCAACAATAAAGATATCCAGGCGCAGATCGGGGAGGTCAAATGAAAAAAGGCACTCCGGTTTACGAATTTGCCAAGGGGCTGTGGAAGGAGAATCCCATCCTTGTCCAGTTGCTGGGCACCTGCCCGACCCTGGCAGTCACCACCACAGTGGTTAACGGTTTGGCCATGGCCCTGGCCACCGCTTTCGTGCTGATCATGTCCTCGGTCATCATCTCCATATTCCGGAAACGCATCCCCGGATCGGTGAGAATCGCCTCGTATATCGTGATCATCGCCACCTTTGTCACCCTGGCCGACCGCTTCCTGGCCGCCTATTTTTATGATATTTCCAAGGCGCTGGGGCCCTTTATTCCCCTGATTATCGTTAACTGCATCATCCTGGGGCGGGCCGAGGCGTTTGCCAGCAAAAATACGGTAAAGATGTCATTCCTGGACGCCCTGGGCATGGCCGGCGGTTTTTTCATCGCCCTCATGCTCCTCTCCTCCTTCCGGGAAATTCTGGGCAATGGTTCCTGGTTCGGCATGAAGGTCATGCCGGGGATGTTTAAACCCTGGATCATCATGATCATGCCGCCGGGCGCGTTTTTTATGCTGGGCATCATCCTGGGGGTTTCCGGGGTGGTCAAGAAAAGGATCAGCAAAGGAGCCTAAAATGGAATTAATTTTGCTTTTTATATCCGCCGCCATCATCAACAACTTCGTACTGAGCTATTTTCTGGGCATCTGTCCTTTTCTTGGCGTTTCCAAAAAAATAGATGCTGCTTTTTCCATGGGCCTGGCGGTTATTTTCGTCATGTCCCTGACCGCGGTCATCAGCTGGCTGGTCAACAACCTGATTTTGATTCCCTTCCACCTGGAAATCCTGCAGTACGTGGTCTTTATCCTGGTCATTGCATCGCTGGTTCAATTCGTGGAAATGTTTATCAAGAAAGCCAGCCCGGCGCTGTACCGGGCCCTGGGCATCTACCTGCCGCTCATCACCACCAATTGCGCCATCCTGGGCCTGGCCCTGTTTATCTCATTACGGTCGTACAGTTTTATCGAGGGCCTGGTTTTCGGCGTGGGCGCCGGCGTGGGATTCACCCTGGCCCTGTTGATCATGGCCGGAATCCGCGAGGAGCTGGAAACCGCCGATATTCCGGAACCCCTGAAAGGCGCCGGAATCACCCTGATTCTGGCCGGGATTTTGTCGCTGGCATTCATGGGATTTGCCGGTTTGATTTAACCGAATGGAAACCCGAAACATACAGAGGAAAATTCAATGAACAACGTTATCATATCCATCCTGACCATGGGCATCATGGGGGCTTTTTTTGCCTACGGTTTGTCCATCGCGCTGAAAAAATTCAAGATCGAGGAAGATCCCAGAATTGACCAGGTTGAGGCGGCCCTGCCGGGAGCCAACTGCGGGGCCTGCGGATATCCGGGCTGCCGGGCCCTGGCCGAGGCCATTGCCAAGGGCGAAGTGGAGCCGGGGAGCTGCCCGGTGGGCGGGTCCGAGTCGGCCCGGGAAGTTGCGAGGATCATGGGCAAAGAGGCTACCCAAACTGAGAGGAAGGTAGCGGTTCTGCTCTGCCGGGGGACCGATGAAGCCGCGGCCAGAAAAGCCGATTACCGGGGGGTTAAAACCTGTTATGCCGCGTCCCTGGTTCAAAGCGGGGACAAGTTTTGTTCCTACGGCTGCCTGGGCTATGAAGACTGTGTCCGGGCCTGTAATTTCGATGCCCTGCACATGGGTCCGGAAGGCTTGCCAATGGTGGACCGGGAAAAATGTACGGCCTGCGGGTTGTGCGTAAAAGCCTGCCCGAAAAATTTGATTGAACTCCATCCGGAATCCCGGACATTTTTCGTCTTTTGCAAATCCCTGGATATTCCGAAAACCTCGCGGACCAACTGCAAGAACGCCTGCACCGGCTGCATGATCTGCACCAAGGGCGCAAAAAACAATGAAATCGTGGTAACCGACAACTTGTCCCGGATCAACAGCCTGGATATTCTCGGCAGTGAGGAAGCCATGCAGTGGGTGGCCAAATGCCCCACCAAGGCCATCGGATTTCTGGAGAAGAAACAAAAAAACTGATTTTTAGTCCACATCCCGGCAGTAAACAGCGGAAATCGACGCGGTGGCTGGACTCAGGTTAATGGCGGTGTTTAGGGGGTCTCATTCCCGGTTGCCGGTAGCTGTTAAAGATATAGGAATTCCAGTAATTGTTTCCCCGGTTGGGATTGGTGACCCGGGTCATGATGTCCACCCTCAGCTGTTCCCGGCTGACCGGGGTGATGATCAGAAGCATCTCCTGATTTCTCCAGGGCTGGAAGGAAGCGATCATCCGGTTGGCGGTCTGGAAGAGATCTAACTGGGGCTGATTTGAATATACCTCGGCATTCACCCTTCCCAGGTCGATATCCTCCGGCTCTCCCTGGTACCAGGCCTGGATGGTGACCTCGCCTCTGGGCATAACCTGGATATCGATGAATGTGATTTCCCGGGTGCGGGGATCCTGATTGATCCATCTGCCTTCAAAATTGCGAATATCGGAAAACAGGGGAAGGCAGAGCAGGGTGGTCATCAATAAAATCCATATGAATGAATGTGATTTTTTCATGATTGACTCCTTTTTGGATAGATTTTTTATCTCTCCTTTAGACCTTACCCCAAGATACAACGAAAGTCAATAAGGGTTGTTTCATAATATTTCCCGGCATTTATTCTTGTTTATTTACGAAAAATGTGGTCGCTTCCGGGAATATCTCCTGCGCTAACGCCGAAAATTGTGCTCAATTTCCGCCTCCGGTC
>CAZOWT010000160.1:0-6604 GCA_964583345.1 uncultured Clostridia bacterium | reverse complement strand
CGATGCAGAAGGTTCATATCTCTGCGGGAAGATATTTTTAAAGATGTTGAACCCATACCGCATTGATGCAGTTGGAGGCTATTCAATCGGTGCGGATCCGATTGTTTCCGCAATCGCCGTATTGAGTTTCCTGGAAAAAAAACCCTTATCCGCCTTTATCATCCGAAAAGAAATCAAGGCCCATGGCATGCAAAAATCCATTGAAGGTAATTTGCCCGCCACCGGTAAAGTTGCATTATTTGATGATGTTGTTACTTCAGGGGGTTCGATTTTGAAAGGAATCGCTGAAGTTGAGGCAACGGGCGCGGAAGTAGTGGTGATAATGTCCGTTATTGACAGAGAAGAGGGCGGCCGTGAAAAGATTGAAGCGGGCGGTTATCGATTTCAATCCATTTTTAAAAAAAGCGACCTGATTTAGCCTTCCTCGAATTCCATTTTCAATTTCTATGAAACCGATTTAAGGTGATGGATTATTCCCAAGATTTTATTTTGAATGATGGGAATTGTTGCCAGTATACCGGTATTGCCTTTTAAAGTTTTGCCCTGGGAAAAATCAAGTTTTTTACCAAAAATGTCCGTAACCACACCGCCAGCTTCTTCCACGATCAGACTCCCGGCGGCATGATCCCATATTTTTTCCTTATAATCCGGTGTTTTGGGATTAGGAATTCTCAGATAAATTTCAGCATTTCCGGAGGCGATTAATCCATATTTCACCTGACTGTCCAGATGAATTGGTGCCGCTTTTATATTTAAAATTTCAGCGATTTGATTCTGGAGACGGGAATCACTGTGATCGGACACATAACTCTGCACAAATTTCATCTGTTCGAAACGGCTTTCACCGGAAACTTCAATTTTTTCTGCCCTTTTCAAATCCGGATTCAGCATTTCAGCTCCGTTTTTTCTGACCGCGTAAAACAAATAACCTTGCCCGAATTCACCATTTCCCAGATTTGGACACCCTAAAATCCCCAGTTCAACTTTTCCCGCAATAATCAATGCCAATGCCACGGCAAATTGCTCGCCCCTCAAGAAACCTTTGGTCCCATCAATGGGATCCAGGGTCCAGAATATTTTTGAAGGTGATTTTGCTCCCAGGTCAATGTTGCTAAATAAATTATCTTCCCGGACAATGAAATTTAATTCATCATCTTTTCGAATCACATCAAATATTCTTTCAAGAATATTTGCATTTCGGGGATCTTTTAATTCTGTAGAATCCTCTTCAGCGACAATTGGAATATCGGGGAAATGATCATTTAAAATCCCGCATATAATAGCCTGTGATAAAAAATCAGCGACCGTTACCGGACTTCTGTCTGCCTTTGAAAAAGAGTCGCAAACATTTAATTTACGCTGAATCAGCCTGATGATTCTGCTGGACAACAGCACTGCTTTTTTCCCGATTTCCAGTTCTTTCTCAAACATCATGGCTCCTAAAAATCCTTATTATCGAACGGATAGGGTATTCTGTCAACAAAAAAATGGCTTCCATTCATAATTCAGATAAAAAAAGAGAATTTCTATAGAAATTCTCTTTTGGCCCAGATATTTTGACTCTTATGATATAAAAATCGACCGACCAGGCCATTAATAACTAAAAAACCAAAAAACCAGATCAATATTTCCGGGTAGGGAACCGGCTTCATTTTATACTGATTGAAATAAAACAGAAAAAGGGGACGTACAAAATAAACCATCCCCAGCACAATGACCAACAAACTCCATAACATATAAGATATGCCGGGCTTAGTAACAATCAGATGCTGGGGTGTAACCGCGGAAAAATCTTTAATTTGCAGTCCGAAAAAAAGAGCCATAATTGATAATAAAACCAATACGGGAAACAGAAAAAACAAAGCCGAAAACCGGAAAAAAGGATCAAGTTTAAATGCAAAATCTCCGGTAAAAAAAAGTAAAAATCCAATTAAAATCTGGGGAACAGCGAAAAAAACGAGTTTGAAGCGCAGAAATTCGGACCTGTCAAAAGGAGAAGCCAGGACATGTGCCACTCCTTTCCCTTCCATGGGTAAGGCCGTGAAGGTGAATCTGGAATTTAATCCGGCCACAATAAAGGCCGCCATTCCCAAATTCAGAAAAACAATCACATTTTTTATTGCCGGATGTGGCAATGGAATAGATTTCATATTCAGGATGAATACCATTACCATGGCCCCGATTATAAGCAGCTGAGACCATTGAGCAGGCGTTCTGATGAATGTTTTTATGTCCTTTTTCCACAGGGTTCCGAAATTACCCCTCAGGACTTTTTTTCTCCAGCTGGAATGAAAAGCCCCGCTTGAGGTTTCGTTCAAACGGTCAAAAAGTTTCATATAATACCTTTTCTGAAATAGCCAAATGATCCCGGACAGCAAAAACAGAGTGATTGAAAACAAGCCCATTATCCGCCAGTACCCGCCTCCGTTCCCGGTAGAAATATGATTCATTGCCCGGGAAATCCAGCTGAAAGGAAAATAAGAAAAAAATCCAATATTTAATCCGGCCATAAAATCGACCAGGTTGTCAATGGCATCCGGATTAATAAATCGTTCAGGCCGCAAAAGCCTTAGAAAAACAACAATACAGGAAACCAGTGCAATTGATACCAGCGAAAGCACAGGCTGCATTTTTTTTACTGAAAAAAAAGACGGTATTATCAATCCCAGCAGGATCCCGAATAAAACTCCATAAAAAATATAGAAAAAGAATACCAAAATGATTCCCAGGATATCATACCATTTGGGAGCAAAATAAAAGCAATATGCATAGAGAACCGGTATTGAAAAAAATAGTACCATTGATGCGCTACTTATTGTCGTCTCCAGAGTTTTCCATAAAAAAACCGATCCAGTCTTCAGGGGAGATGCAAAAAGCAAATTCAGATCCCTGGAGAGAAAAAAAATATTCAAAGTGGAGATTAAAGCCGATAGAATCAACATTAAAAAAAGAGTTAAAAATACCATCATTAATATTTTTTCACTCAGAAAAAGCTTAAAAGGCAGTGGAAACTCATCCTGATGAAATAAAAACCCGAATACCTTGATGAAAAAAAAGCCAATCACAAAAGTAATGAACAAACCCAGTAATCCAAAAAGCACGTATTTGCGCTTTCCGGTATAACGAACCATGTTTCGAAACTGCCGCAGTTTAACTTTTATGAGACCAATCATATTCCATCACGGTTCTGTAATAAAAATCTTCAAGATTCTCATTTTTGGACAGGTTGACCAATTCGGAAATACTGCCTTCGACCCGAATCTTCCCATCAATGATAATTCCGATTCGGGTACTGATTTCCTGGGCAAGAGACAGGATATGAGTGGCAAAGAGTGCAATGGTCCCTTTTTTGGAAATCTCCCTGAGGAGATTCTTGAATTTACGGCCAACCAGGGGATCGATGGAAACGAGGGGTTCGTCAAGAAGGATGATCTTTGGATTGACCATCAAGGCCTGGGAAATGACCAGTTTCTGGCGTGTACCGGCTGAATAACTTTCAATCAGTTCCTTTTTGTAGGCTTCGAATTCAAAATATTTAAAATAAAAATCGAATTTTTCATCCCGGTCAACTTCGGGAATTTCGTAAAGATCGGCATAAAAGTGCATATGCTCTTCGCCTGTTAGTTTGGCATACAAGAAAGGTTGATCCGGCACATAGGCAATTAACCTTTTCAATTCCCTGGAAGCCCAGTTGTAACGTTTTCCGTTTATATTGATGATACCTTCGTCATGGGAAATCAGGCCGGCAAGGATTTTCAGAGTGGTGGTTTTCCCGGCTCCGTTGGGACCCAGCAGGCCATATATCTCACCTTTATTCAATTTAAACCCGACACCCTGCAGCGCCGGCCGGAAACCAAATTTTTTTTTCAGATCAATGACTTCAATCATCCAATCACCATGGATAAATGGAAAGGCTAAACATAACACAGGGTCCCGAAGGTTGTCAAATATCATGGGACCAACAAAATTTAACGTAAATGCGGCTTGAAAAAATTGTGGAAATCACTATAATGAATGGAATGGAAAAATTCGCAAATTATATCTTTCTGCACCCAGGACAATGGAAAAAGCCAAGAAGAGAAAAATAAAAATTTCTCTGGAAAAATTAAAAGAGGCCTTCAATTTCAGTTCGGATGATGTTACACATTACCTGAATATTGAAAAGGGGAAAATCGCTATGCACAGCAATTTCGGAGGTGCTTTTGACGAGGATGGGAACGAGATCAGTGAACCCAATCCATTTTACAAAAAGGAATATATTGAAATTCCGGGGATTCTTTATTACGAAGCTTACCGAGATATGGAAAGATTTACCGAAAATGTCGAGAATGAAGAAATAAAAAAAAAATTAAAAAAAGCCATCACCAGTAAAGGTGCATTCAGACTATTTACCTATGTGTTAATGGATCACCATCAAACAAGGGAAGCTTGGTTCAGGTTTCAGGAAGAATGCGTCCGTCAACGGATTTTTGACTGGCTGGAAGAAAACAATCTGGAACTGGAAGAAGACTGAACAACTCTTCGATAAATTTCAGGTATACATTATATCGTATCTTTCAGCTATATAGGGTTTTCATTGCATTTTTGAAATCTTTCTGCTACCATACTCGCATGAATAAAGTAAAAATTTTGTTTTTTATGATATTCTTTTTAATTTTTGCGGTTTCTCTCTTTTTCTTGAATTCTTTCCATGTACCGATTAATTCAAAAATAGATGAAATTCCGGAATTTCAAATAACCAGAATTTCAGAAAACGGGACTGTCTATAAAAATCTGGCCATGACCGATCCGGTTCATATCAAAAAACTGAATTATTCGGGCGAAATTTTTTTAAAGGCCGACGCCCAAACCACCTTTGAATTTTTTTTCAATGACACGTTCTTCATCGCTTCACCGGAATCGAGTTTATACTATCATTTAAAAACCAAAGAATTATATTTAAACGGAGATTTTTTCTGGCATAAAGAATTAAAAACAAAAAAAGTCGAAATATATTATTCCTCAGAGGATCGGATAAAGGACCTGTATGATCCCAGAAGGATGGCGGCACAATCGCCGGAATCCCGGACAGATCAACCTGAGAATACAATATTTATCCTTTCTGATTCCGGACGGGTAAAAGCGGAGGAGAATTTTATCAAAATCTGGAGTTATTCTGGTGACTTTACCTTGGTCACCGGAAATGAATCCCGCCATTTGAATTCAAAGCAAATGCTGGAATACAATAAAAAATCGAAGGCAATCTCCATTGTAGAGGTTTTACCTGCGCCTGAATTTATCACCCCGGAGAAAAAAACCATTCAACTGAATTTGATCGGTCAATCCATCATTAAATTCGGCTGGAAGAATGTGGCGGGTGCCACCCAATATATTTTAAGATTATACCCGTCATCTTTGCGAGACAGTCTCCTGCTTGAAAAATACCTCAACGCCAACAGAAAAAGTATCGATATCCTAAAATTTGAGAATGAAAACGAAATTTTCTGGGAAGTATATCCCTATGATGCCGATAAAAAAATAGAAGGTGCCCCGTCATCTATGGGAGAAATTAAAATCATAGGTGTTTTATTCGATAAAGAAAAATTGCTTCAGCCTCCAAAGCTTGAAATAAACTCTCTGACCGTCAGTGGGAATATGGTTCTCATAAAGGGAGAAGCCGACGCCAATTCTCAACTTTATATAAACGAAGAATATGTCAAAATCGATATGGATGGAAAATTCATCCATACCATAACCTTCAAAACGATCGGCACAAAAACCATTACTTTCAAACTTATTTCCCCGTCCGAAATCGAAACTTCCTTCGAAAGACAGGTGGCAATTTTTGAAGAATGAGTAGCATAGATGTTGAGCGATAAAGCCAGATCAATCCACATAAAAAATTTTTTGATATTTCTATCGATAAAACAAAAAGTGAACAGGACACCTCAGACGGGAATGTATTTGTTTGAAAAGGAGCTAACCCATGGGAATTTTCTCAAAATTCTATAACCTCTTCAGTTCGGACCTGGCAATCGATCTCGGAACCGCCAATACCCTCATCTATGCGAAAGGAAAGGGAATTATTATCCGGGAACCATCCATTGTTGCTGTGGAACAGAAAACCGGCAAAATTCAAGCAGTTGGCAATGAAGCCAAAGAAATGATGGGCAAAACCCCGGCAAATATAACCGCCATACGTCCCATGAAAGATGGGGTTATTGCCGATTTTGAAATAACCGAAAGAATGCTGGAATTCTTCATAAAAAAATCAAAAAGCGGAAGCCAATTTCTCAAACCCAGAATTGTAATCGGCATTCCTTCGGAGATTACCCAGGTGGAAAGGCGGGCTGTTAAAGACGCGGCGCTGAGAGCCCGGGCCAGTGAAGTATTTTTAATCGAACAAACCATGGCAGCTGCCATAGGGGCCGAGCTCCCCATTACTGAGCCCGGCGGCAACATGATTGTTGATATCGGAGGAGGAACAACCGATATAGCGGTTATATCCTTATCCGGTGTGGTCATTTCAAAATCAATCAGAACCGCTTCCGATGAAATGGATGAAGCCATAATCAATTATATAAAAAAAAAGTACAATCTGCTCTTGGGTTCCAGGACAGCCGAA
>CAZOWT010000159.1:0-6655 GCA_964583345.1 uncultured Clostridia bacterium | reverse complement strand
CCGAAAATCAGCAAAGATATCGATGTCACCAAACCGGCAGGGAATGTTCTCCATAGCGGTGAAATTGAAAAAGCCGATGAACCGGAACCGGATCAAGTCCCATTCCAGAAGCCTTCCAAAGAAAAAGTCACCATTCAGCCCGAAATTCAGGCAGAAACAGCGGAGAACAGCAATTCAGATCTGGTAACCGGACCCAATAATACCAACAAGGGGACTGGTTCTGACCGACCCCAGCAGGAGTCGGAATGGAAGAGCGATGTGGACCTGGAAAGGGAACAGGGAGTTCTGATTTTTGAGGATGTCATACGGCAGTGTTCTGACACGCGGGATCAGATCAACCAGCTTCAGTCGGAATATGACAACACCTGCACCGGAACCGTTTATGACGCCTTCGGAAATCCGATAAACAAGGCCAACACCGAGGAATGCGTCAGGCTGATGAATGACATAAGAACCCTTAAAATCGAGTTGCAGAATAACCTGAAATTGTCAATGGAAAATGCACGCAAAGCAGGTGTCTATCCGGGCCAGGTCCGGGATATCCTTCAAAAGTACGAATTTGAAAACCTGTAGCAAAAGCTCGACAGAGAAACCGGATAGATGAGTTAAAGGAATTCCTATTTGTTGATTCTCTCGATATAAGACCCGTCACGGGTATCGACCTTGATCACATTCCCGACCTCAATAAACTGCGGAACCATGATCTCAAGGCCATTTTCCAGTTTTGCCGGTTTATAGGAAGCCTGGACCGTGGCACCCCTCAGGGATTTTTCAGTCTCCACCACTTCGAATTCAAGGGTCAAAGGAGGCGTTATGTTCATGGGTATTTTTTCATGAAATTCCAGCAGGTAGGGAAGGTTTTCCTTGAGGTAATTGATGATATCTCCCAGAAAATCCTTTGAAAGGCTGATTTGTTCGAATGTTTCATTGTCCATGAAGACATAGTGTTCGCCATCCGCATAGGAAAATGAGACTTCCCGGGTTTCGAGTGTAACCCGTTCAACCTTTTCCGAACTTCTGAAACGGTAATTCCGAATGGTCATGTCATTGAGATCCCTGATTTTGGTCTGGACAACCGCATTTCCCTTCCCCGGGGTAATATGGTCCATATCTTCGACCCGGAATAACCGGTCGTTCAAACGGATAATCATACCTTTTCTGATTTGGATTGCATTAATCATAGTAACCTCTATTAATGAATGTATTCATCTCTTTGCGATCATTGGTCCTGACATAAAACACTTTATTTTCGAAGAGGCGCAGGAAAAAATAACCGTATTTCGAGTCTCCGGCAATAAACGGCGAACCTTTCTTATTACCCGACTTGAAGGTTACCAGAAAACGGTTCTCCAGAAACCGCTTGAAATCGAACCAGAATCTGGAGGCATCCTTGCCCTGATCCCATACCGATTCCCAGGCCAGGACATAATGGGAGGGTTTGGAAAAAATACAAAAAGTATCCCCGCCCCAGCCGGCAGCCAAATCACGGTATTCCCCTTCTCCCTTCAGGAGAATATTCAGATAAAATTCTCCGATCACTCCGGAATGGTAGGGCTGGTATCCGGCCGGGAGGTAGACAATATTAACATTCACCGGCATCTCTTTTTTCAGGTATTTCTCGGGATGAAGAATCTGTTCACTGGACACGGGCGGATCATCCAAAACCGTATTTACCCCCTTCCATTTCTTTTTGTTCAGAATGAAATTGGAAAATTTGAGCCCTTCGATATAAGGCATGAGCAGCTGGTGTCTGACGATTTCCGGATAATTGTAGAGTACGTTCAGGTTCGAAACCGGGGAAAATGACATCAGGGCATCGGCATTATAAGAGGTCAACAATTCCGGCGAAAAACCGCTGAACTGAACCATCACCAGCGTGGCATCGCCCTCGATTGCCGACAGCACTGCCAGCCGGCGGTCATCGTAATCCGAAAGGTTGCCGCCCAGCAACCGGGAAAGGTCATAATATTGATCCTGGATGGCATGGCGTAATTCATGAATCACAACCAGGGCATTGATCGAATTCATATTTCGATACTCTTCCAGGGCAAACAGCGCCTTGGTTTTTTCGTTGTACAGACCCCCGATGTTGTTGATCAAAATTCTTTTCCTGATTCGTTTCAGGTTCATTTTTTGGTCGGAAAATCCCATGGCATAAAGAAAAAAACTATCTTTTTGGGCGGATTCATCGTTGTATTCCTGATCGAATATCTTGAGAACAACCTTCTCTAGCTTGGATTTGCTGATATATCTGACCGGAAGTTCCTCTTTGAATGTGAGGTTTCCGATTTGCACCACGATTTTTTTCAAATCATGAATCGACAGCGCGGACGGACGTATCGCTTGCAGAAAAAAAAATATAAACCCCAATAAAACAGCTGTTTTTTTCATTGATTTAAAGTATTTTTTTTTTCGGAGCCCTGGCATCGCCGGGAGAATACGGAAAAAGGAAATATGGAGCTGAAGGGGATCGAACCCTCGACCTTCTGAATGCCATTCAGACGCGCTCCCAGCTGCGCCACAGCCCCATTTCAAAGAGTATTTATACCATACTTTTCAGTCCAAATCAAATCGGCTCAACACCAAGTCGGTTCGCACGAAGCGTTTAAGGCCCAAACATCGGGAATCAAAAAGGACATGCACAACCTTTTGAGCATGAATCCTACCGGTAAATCCGGCCTGGTCAGGGAAGCAGCCGATCGATTCCCTGCCGGATCTTTTTCATCACCACTTCCCAGGAATAATATTTTTTCAGGTACTGATACCCCTTCTCTCCGAGACGGTCCCGCAAAACCGGGTAATCATATATCCGCAGGAAACAATCGATAAATTCTTGCTCATCAACATAAGACAGTCCTCCTCCGGATAAATTCACATGTTCGCCAAGTACAGCTGATTTCCGGTTTACCAGAACCGGGGTTTTTTGGGAAAATGATTCCAGGGTGGTAATGGACAGGCTTTCCAATGCCGATGGCTGTACCGACAGGATGGCATGACGGAAGGCAGACAATTTTTCACTTTCGGATATATAGCCCAGGTACCTGACGCCACTGGTCCGGGGAATATCCATCAGCTGTTTGCCAATCAGAACCAGATCGATCAGCCGTTTTTTTCGGATGACCTCGAATGCATTGAAGACGGTTTCCAGCCCTTTCCCTTTTTCCACTCTACCGGCATACAACAGGTAGGGAGCGACAACCATGAATTTTTCCCGGAACCGGTCTTTTGGGGCCGGAGGATGGATATCGATTCCGCTTCTGACCAGTTGCATGTCGTTTTTCGGATTGAATTGATTGCGCACGAATTCCATCTCGGCAGCGGAAAGAAACAAAAGCGCGTCGGGCCGCTGAAACACCCCTTTCATCAATTCCAAAAATATCGGGGGCTCATCATGGGCCGTAGGGAAAAGGATGACCGGTTTCTTGATCACCTGCATGCCCCGAACCGTGGTAAAATACAAATAAGTGAAGAATATGAAAATATCGTATTCCTGCTGTTCTTTTTTCAACGCATCGATCAGCTCCGGAACAACCGGCCCCTGTTCGGTTATCCAGCGGTCTTCATCCCGCCGGCCGGTAAGGTCTGAAAAAAAATCCCGGGAATAACGGTTGAATCGATCAATATTTCTTTCCTTTTTCACCCGGTACCGTTTTATCACCACTCCCTTCAGAATGGATTCCCCGGAAGGGTAAATATTGCTCCAGGTCACATAATCACGGGCCGTGGTGGTGAAAACCGTCACATCAAAACCGGATGCATTCAACCGTTCGGCTATATTTCTGGCCAGGGTTTCCGCTCCGCCGACCACGTCATTCCCATAACGCTGAACCACGATGCCGATCTTTTTCATATTTTTTTCAGCAAATCAAGCAGCTTTTGCGGATTTGAATCCGATTGGTACTTTTCTATTCTTATCTGCTCCCGTTCTTTCAGCCGACGGTTTATCTCCGGATCATGCAAAACCCGTTCGATTAATCCGGAAACCAAATCGAATTTTTTTTCTCCGAATACCACACCTGCTCCATCCAGGGTTTCGGCAACCGCTCCGGCATTGTAGGCAACCACCGGAACCTGAAATAAACAGCTTTCGATCAGGGGAAGACAAAATCCCTCATGCTCGCTCATGGAGACAAAAACATCCGCCATCCGGTATACGGACAGCAATTCATCAAAGGGAATATGGCCGGTGAACACGATATCTTCCGATGTCAGCAGAAAACGGGAAGCCAGATCCCTCAGGGCCAGATAATATTTTGGCAGCGTACTGGTTTTGCCGGCAATAATCAACCGTATGGAGGGCGAGACGAATTTTTTGTAAAAAAACAACATTTTTACCAGATCTTCTATTTTTTTATTGGGCGAAATCCGGCCCACGAAGATGATATTTTTTCGTTCATCCCTGAAAAGATTTAAGAATGCCCGGCTGTGGATTCCCGAATATTCGGCGAGATTCAGCATGATGGGAAAAACGTTAATATTTTTAACCTGAAGGGTTTTCAATTCATCGGCATTGTACTGGGAATCAGCTATAGCCATATCGAAACAATTCTTCAGTTTTTCGAGATGGTTCCGCCCCTCGGCGGTAAATTTAACCAACTCATCGGAAAAATCAGCAAAAAAATGAGAGGGGGTAATATTGTGATAAATCATAATTTTTTTCCCCCTGGCTCCGGAGAAATAATCGGTTAATTCGGAGGGAACGGCAAAATGAAGTATCTTCAATGACCGGGGATTCTCCCGGTAGTCACCGAAATATTCAGCCCGGCCCTCCAGGTTATCATCGATGGTGAGGGCAATAATTCTGCTTTCTATTCCCTGGCTTACCAAATAATCATGAAACCTTACGGTAGAATTTCCGATGGCGTCTCCGTAATGAAATGCAGGTAAAAATTGTTCGATTATCATCCCCCAATTTAACAAAAAAAAACCATCAGGTCAATCCAGGTCGATATATTTCCGGGCGTATTGAACCCCTACCATTTTTAAGGTATAATATCCCCGTCAAATGGCGGCGTAGCTCAGTTGGTAGAGCAGACGGCTCATATCCGTTATGTCGGGGGTTCAATTCCCTCCGCCGCTATTTTTTTCTTTGCCGGGGGATCCGGTTCGGGACAGACGGTTATCATTACCGAGATAAATTTGATATAAATTTAGCATGAACACCATTTATCCGCTTTTCCTGAAGACCATTAAAGAGCACCGGCTTATTGAAAATCATTCCACCGTGATTGCGGCCTTCTCCGGTGGAAAAGATTCGGTTACCCTGGTCCTGCTCCTGAAGGAATGCCAAAAGGATATCAACTTCCGGCTTATCGCCGCTTATTTCAATCACAGAATCAGAACTGACCAGCAGGCAGAACAGGACTGGGTTGAAAACTTTTGCCGGGACAACCGGGTGGATATCATTTCCGGTGAAGCCGATATCCCCGGATTTAAAAAAGAAAACCGGTTGAACCTGGAACATGCGGCGTCGATCCGGCGGTATGAATTCCTGGAAAAAACGGCCGAACGCTACAAAAAGAGCCGTATCGCCACCGGCCATACCCGATCCGACCTGACCGAGACCTTTCTTATAAAATTATTTCGCGGGAGCGGCAGCCGGGGCCTGAGCTCAATTTATTTCCGCAAGGATGACCGGATTATCCGGCCCATGCTGGCTCTGTCTCATCAGGACGTACGGTCATTTCTCAGCCGGAATCACCTGACATATTATAAGGATATCTCCAATAAAGACAACCGGTTTCTTCGAAACCGCATCCGCAATCAACTGGTTCCGGAGATTAACAAACTTGATCCCCTGTTCGAGCAACACATATTCAGAACCGTCGGCATGCTCCAGGATGAATACCATTACTTCCAGGAGCTGAGCCGGGGTTTTCTGGACAAAAATCTGATCATGGAGAAGGTTCTTCCCCTGGCAAAATTGAAATCCCTCCATCCGGCACTCCGGCGGTTCGTGCTGCGGGAATTTATAAAACGGCTGAAAGGCAATCTCCTGGACATTGACTTCGGTCACGTGGAAAAATTAATGGATTGGCATGAGGGCCGTATCGACAGCCATATCCCCGGGCTGGCCCTCAAACTTCATAAGGGATACCTTTTCCCAGAACGGTTTTCCCCTGCCGGATACCGGTATACACTTTCATCAAGCGGAATCATTCACATCGAAGAAATAGACCGGAAGATCACGATCAAATCCATCGGAAAATTCAGAAAGCCAAAGGATAATTTTGAAATCATCCTGGATCCGGTTCTGGTCCGCTTTCCCCTCCTGATCCGAAATCCAATCAAAACAGACTGTTACCTGAAATTCAATTCCTCCTTTAGTCAGAAAGTATTTGAAATGATCCGGGTATCCGGAATTCCATCCGAAATGAGAAATTACTGTCCCCTGATTATAAACGGCGACGGCTCCCCGATATGGGTGGTGGGTTCGCCGGTTTCGGATGCCTTCAGGGTAATTGATCGGGCCGGGAAAGAATTCATCAAAATCTCCTGCTGCTAATTTCCAAAAACCGGCCGAGAACATCAACGGTATTATTCAGGAAAAGAACCATGGAAAAAAAATTGATTGATATCTTTGTGAATAGGAGAACAATATTATTTTCGTTTGTAAACGATCTTACCGCTCACGATGGTGTATTCCACCACTCCC
>CAZOWT010000158.1:0-6707 GCA_964583345.1 uncultured Clostridia bacterium | reverse complement strand
CCCATGGCTGCGATATCGCTGAGGTTCACCGCAATTGATTTTAAAGCCAATTCTTTCAGGCTGATATCACTGAGCCTGAAGTGGATATTTTCGATAAGGATATCTGTCGTGATTAGCTGTTTGGTCCCCTTAATAGGGGTGACCGAGGCGTCATCACCGATTCCGATCCCCCGGCTGAAGGGAAAATTTTTCCTTAAAAAATCGACGAACTCAATTTCGTTCATTAAAAAATCTTTTCAACCATAGCGGCATTTACCGCTTCTTTAATATCGTTGACAAAGATGAATTTTATTCCATCCAGGTGTTTCTTCTGGAGTTCCTGAAGATCTTTCTTGTTTTTTTCCGGAAGGATAATATTTTTTATGCCGGCTCTTTTGGCAGCCAGAATTTTTTCTTTAATTCCGCCTACCGGAAGCACCTTACCTCTGAGTGTAATTTCTCCGGTCATTGAGAGCTTTCGGTTTACCGGTTTTTTGGTGAAGGCGGAAAACAAAGCTGTGGCCAGGGTTACTCCGGCAGACGGACCGTCTTTGGGAATCGCCCCTTCCGGGACATGGATATGAATATCGAATTTATCAAATTGATCGGGATCGATGGTGAGTTTATCTGAGTTTGCTTTGATAAAACTTAAGGCTGCTGTGGCTGATTCTTTCATTACATCTCCCAAAGACCCGGTTAAAATCAATTTTCCCTTTCCCGGAATCAGTTTGACTTCTATAAAAAGAATATCTCCACCATATGGCGTCCAGGACATACCGGTGGCAACACCGATGGTATCTTCTTCCAACAGTTGATCTCTAAACATTTTTGCCAGCCCGGAATATTTTTCTAGGTTTTTAGCTGTAATTTTATAACACTTCTTTTCTCCCAGCGCTATTTTGTGGGCAATTTTTCGGCAGATTCCCCCTATTTCTCTTTCCAAATTCCGGACACCTGCCTCTCTGGTATAAAGGGCGATTAAATTCCGGATGGCTCCGGGGGTGAATTCGAGCATTCTTTTGTTAAGACCATTCGCCTCAATTTGCCTGGGGATCAGGTGTTTCTTAGCTATTTCGATTTTTTCCTCTTCTGAGTATCCGTGAAGGTGCAAAGTTTCCATTCTGTCTTTAAAGGCTGGTTGTATGGGTTCCAGGAGATTTGCGGTGGTAATGAACAGGACTTTTGACAGGTCAAATGGAACCCCCAGATAATGATCCATGAATGAATTATTCTGTTCAGGATCCAATACTTCCAGTAACGCTGATGATGGGTCCCCACGAAAATCGATTCCAATTTTATCGACCTCATCCATCATGAATACTGGATTGTTTGATCCGGCTCTTTTTATTTCCTGAATGATTTTTCCAGGGAGTGCCCCGACATAAGTTCTGCGGTGGCCTCGTATCTCAGCCTCATCCCGAACACCCCCCAGAGAAATTCTGACGAATTTCTTATTTAGAGCCCGGGCAATTGATTTCCCCAGTGATGTTTTGCCTACGCCCGGGGGGCCGACAAAACAGAGAATCGGGCCGTGGGCTTTTGTGGTCAACTTTTTCACACTCAGATATTCAAGGATTCTTTCCTTGACTTTTTCCAGCCCGAAATGATCCTGATTCAATATGCGTTTCGCTCTTTTTAGATTCAGATTGTCTCGAGTTGATACTGACCAGGGCAATTCGAACATCCAATCGAGATAGTTCCGGATAACGGTACTTTCGGCTGATTCCGGGTGCATTTTTTTTAATCTTTCAATATTTTTTTCCGCTTCTTTTCTGGCCTCCTCAGGTAATTTGATTTCATTCAGCTTTTTCATATAGTTATTCATTTCTTCGGTAATTTCATCGGAATCGCCCAGTTCTTTCTGGATGGCCTTCAATTGTTGCCTTAAAAAATACTCTCTCTGGTTTTTATCCATTTCTCCCTGAGCTTTTAAATTGATTTGGTTTTGGATATTAAGCATTTCCATTTCATAGGTAAGGTATTCGTACACCTTTTTTAACCGCTTCAAGGGATTTTCTTCTTCAAGGATTTTTTGTGAATCTTCAATTTTTAACTCAAGATTCGAGGCGATAATATCTGCGAGTTTTCCCGGTTCCTCGATATTTTCCGTGATGACAAAAATTTCATTGGGAATCTGTTTCCCCAGTTTCCCGATTTGCTCGAACTTTTGCCTGCTATTTTTTACCAGGGCCTTCTCTTCCAGTGACATGCGACGGGGTTCATCGTCTTCAATAACCTTTATCGAAGATGTGATCATTTTTCCATCATCCTGAAGCGATTGCACTTTCACCCTGGATATTCCCTGAACCAGAACTCTCATCCGGCTGTCAGGCAGTTTTAACATCCTTACAATGAGTGCCACCGTACCCACCCGATACATTTCCTCGGCATTCGGATTTTCTATGTTGGAATCCTTCTGGGTCAACAGCAATATCATCCGGTCTGAATTTAAAACCCGATCAATGGCTTTTTTTGATTTGGGCCTTCCAACATAAAGGGGAACAATCATATAGGGAAAAACCACAATATCGCGTAATACCAGGACAGGTAAATTCTCAGGGATATTGATTTTTTCTCCATTTTCTTCTTTTTTTATTTTTTCTTTTTTTTCGCTATTTTTTTTTGCCATGGTTTTCCTTATTATCTGATTTTTACATCAATTTTTTTTGTCTTTTTTTTGGGAATCTGTACATTCAACACGCCGTTTTCCATGATTGATTTTATATTGGAGGTGTCAAGCGGGAAATCGATGATAATTTTTTTATAGAAATGACCGAATTCTCTCTCGAACAGGTAGTAGGTTACCTGCGGATTGTCTAAACGAGGCTGCTTTTTTATTCCCCGGATAATCAATTCCTGATTTCTCTGCAGAACAATCGATACATCTTCCTTGTCAACACCGGGTAGTTCAACTTCAATGATTAATTCTTCTTCTCCTTCGATAATATTTGTTCTGGGTTCCCAGTCTACTTTTGTGCTTATTCCTTTGGGAAAATTTTTCCCGATTTCAATTTCAAATATCGAATATGTTCTTTTGGCCATTCATTCCTCCTTTCTTAAAAGGTTGTGCAATTCGGTTAAAAATTCTTCCAGGCTTTTAAAATCAAAATATACCGAAGCATATCTGACATAGGCGACTTTATCCAGAGTTTTCAGTTTTTCCATAATATATTCTCCTATAACTTTTGTGGTTATTTCTTTTTCCGACGAAGCCACCATTTCCTCGATTAAAAATGCGATCTGTTCGATTTGTTTTGCCGGTATTGGTCTTTTTTCGACCGCACGATATAATCCTTTTTTCACCTTTTCAATATCAAATTCCTCTCTTCGGCCATCCTTTTTTACTACTATCAAGTGGATGGTTTCCAATTTTTCATAGGTTGTAAACCGTTTGCCACAATTCAGGCATTCTCTGCGCCGCCTGATGTATTGGTTGTCACGACTTTCTCTGGTTTCTACAACCTTATCTTCAATATTACCGCATTCAGGACATTTCATTCTTTTTCAGTTCCTTAATTTTTTTTAGATTTTTTAAACTTAATCCCTGGGATGTAATCGCAATGATACCAAAAACAGTCCAAACCAGCAAAACCAGGAAATGGAACAGTATGGTGAAGGCAACAGCCGTATCGGCCGGGATATGATAAAGGTTGGTCAAGGCAATTTTGGAACCGGCATCAATGGTCCCGGCCATTCCCGGAGTTGGAATTGATGCCGATATGACGATAATGCTGAAATAAGGCAAAACCTCGAACAGCCCGAGATGAATGCCAAAGCCTTTCAAGAGAAACCAATAGCAGGGAATCAGGGATAACCAAACCAGAATAGATACAATAAATAATTTTACCGCATCAACAAATCTTAAATTCAACTGTAATCCTTTTATGAAATTCACGGCAAACCCCGTTAATTTCGGCCCTATTTTTTTGGGAAAAATATTGAACATTTTATCAATAATTTTTTCAACAATGGGAAGAATCCTTCGGTTATTAAATACATAAAACATAAAGAAAATCAGAATTATCGCCGGAAGCATATATAATATGATGTGTTTGATTTGATTCAGAAATTTGGAATTATGGGTTTCAACATATGAAAGGGAAACCAGGAAAAAAACCACGATCACAAAAAAATCAATCAATCTTTCCAGTACCACAGACGCCAGGCCGGAGCTCGGGGGAATATGCTCGTGGCGCGCCAGCAATATTCCTTTGGCAGGTTCACCGACCCGCCCGGGTATTAAAAAGTTGATCAGGTATCCGATTACAGTAAAATTATACAATGTGGATAATGCGATTCCATCTTTATACGGTTTTAATATGATACCCCATCTGTATGCCCGAATGAAAAATTGCAAAAATGAACCGATTGCAAAAACCAGGGGATATATCGGATTAACCTGCTTTATTATTCGAATAACCTGGGAAATATTGACATTTTTAAAGAAAAAAAACAGTAATGCGAGAGATATTGTAAAAATAACAATGAATTTTATGTATTTCATGGGATATATAGTATTATTTTTTAATGATATTGTCAATTTTTTTTGTTTTCTCTTTAAAATAAATATTTATAAATTAAAATACCTTCTATTTTATTTTTAGTAATCCTGATTTTGTTAATGGTATTGAAACCCGATTTATAAACTGCTACACTGATTTTTGATGATCACCACAAAACAGAAAGGCTCCTTCATCAAACATTGTCCCTGTTCCCCGGAGACAGTATCCTGTGGCTATTACAATTTGAATTTGCATACCGGATGTCCATATTCCTGTTCATATTGTATACTTCAGGGTTATTTGAATGACAAATCTCCGGTTTTTTACACCAATTTTGAGGATTTAAAAAGGGAACTTTGTAATGTTTCCCGTAATCAGAATGAACTGCGCCTTGGAACCGGTGAACTTTCCGATTCCCTGGCCTATGATCCTCAAACCCGATATTCATCTGAAATCCTGTCAATTTTCAAAATGTTTCCAACCGTTGTTTTTGAATTCAAGACCAAATCGGTCAATATCAAAAACCTGCTTGATTCTGATCAGACTCTAAAAAATGTTGTTATTTCCTGGTCACTCAATCCATCCGGAATTGTTAAGCGAGAGGAATGCGGCACGCCCTCGCTTTCCCAGCGCCTTCGAGCCTTGAAGGCTATTGCCGAGAGAGGATATCGTGTCGGTATTCATTTTGATCCCATTATTTTTACCGGAGACTGGAAAATTCTTTATAAAGGTCTTGTCAGGCAAATTTCATCAGCTATCGATCCGCAGCAGCTGGTTTGGATCAGTCTGGGTACGCTTCGCTTTCCATATTCCCTGAGAGAATTTATTTTTAAACACCCTCAATCCAGACTATTCGAGGGGGAGCTAATCCGGGGGTATGACGGGAAGTACCGTTATTTCAAACCCCAGAGACTGGAAATGTTCAGATATATGAAAAAACAAATCCGGGAGAAGATTTCCCGAGAAATACCACTCTATCTATGCATGGAGGACCTTGAGGCCTGGGAGGATATTTTCCCTGAGATAGATCCCGATCCAGCGGTAATAAATCATTTGTTGTATCAGTCGGTTTTCCGGCCAAAATAATTTTTGTTATTTTTGAATTTTTTGGATTGTTGGTGGTATGATGCAGTTAAAAATGAAGTGAAAATTGGTTTATGGAGGCAGCTCAGTGAGAAAAACGATGTTGTTGTGCCTGATTACTTTAATTTTATATCCGGTTTTATCGGGCCGGCTTTACGGAGATTTCATTTATCGGGTTGATTTTACTTCCCGGTATATCTGGCGGGGATTCGATTTGAATCCCGACAAACAGCCAGCTCTCCAACCTTCTTTTGAATATAGTTGTGGTGATTGCGGAATGACCTTCAATCTCTGGAGCAGTTTTTCTTTTAGCAATAAAGATTATAATGAAATCGATCTCAGTTTTACCTATGATTTTAAAATTTACGATAATTTCTCGTTATCAGCGGGCATCATCCATTACGGATGGTATTTCGTCGATAATTTTTCTTTTGATAAAAACACCAGCCAGGAAATCTTCATTTCGGCATTGTTGCCGAATCTATCCTTTCATCCCAAACTTACTGTTTTTTATGATTTTGGTATCGGAAACGGATTTTATATTTTGCTGGAAACATTTTTTGCCCACAATTTATCAGCATCGCTCGGATCAATTTTCTCTGCATCGTTGGGATACAACGGCGGCCAATGGCTGGCTGAAGGAACAGAAACGGGATTCAGCGATTTAAACCTGGGAGCGGTGTTGCTTTTTAAATTCAAAAGATTTATCATTTCTCCCTTTTCCCGATATACTTTTGTGCTGCTTGACGGTGTGAGCAACGGAAATCATTTTTGGTTTGGAATCTCCCTGACATTTAAATCCTGAGCGTTATTAATATTTAATCCACCGTAAAATTTCTTTTATGGTTGGCTTTTTCCCGTACATCAGCAAACCGGTGCGGAATATTTTCGCTCCCAGCCAGGCCATAAACAGGATTGTCAGCACTGAAAGTACAATTGAAAGTAATATTTGGGAAAAAGGCGGTACCGCGACACTGATTCGCATGAACATCAGCGTGGGAGAAAAAAGGGGAAAAAGCGATGCCAAAATTACAGCAGTTGAGTTTGGATTCTGGGTGACCATGATGCCGAGAATAAACGGGATGATGAGCAGATAAGTAATCGGGGCTGCAAATTGTTGTGCTTCTTGATCGGTATTTACGG
>CAZOWT010000157.1:0-6813 GCA_964583345.1 uncultured Clostridia bacterium | reverse complement strand
TGTTCTGCGTAGCCTTGGCGAAGCAGAACGGAGAGGGTGGGATTCGAACCCACGGTACCGTTTCCAGTACACACGCTTTCCAAGCGTGCTCCTTAAACCGCTCGGACACCTCTCCAAAATCTCATTTTATAATGGATTTGACTGAATTGCAAGACCCGGCTGGAAAATATTTCCCCACTCGGCAACATCAAAACGCCGGATCAGGCGAACAAATATCCGGAAGAGATTTTGAATTTTAACGACCGGCATCCCAGTGGACATCGATTCTCGGCATTTTCAAATTGGTTTCGAGGATAATTCCCCCGTAGGAAGGATGGTTGCGCAGGGCCCAGCCGTGAAGTTCGCGCAGGAAAACCTTCATCTGATGTTCATCCAGCAATCTCTCGCAGGATACCTCACGGCCGACTTTTTTGCTTCCCATCAGAATGGCAATTCCCACCCGGCGCCGAATTCCCCGTTGATCGGCATGACTGAGGTATTTTTCAAGCTTGTTCTTCTGGCCTTCCAGCGTACATCCGAAATAACTCATCAGGATGGGATAATCCACATGGTCCAGCACCCAAAAACGGGTTTGATCACTAACCCCGCTGTTTCCCTCGGTTTCCAGGGTAACGAATGCGGAATAGTAAATGCCATACTTTTTTACATCTCTCACATTCTTCTCGAATCGGTTTGAAAATATATCAACAAATTCAGAGTCGTCTACCAGGATATTGATACGCAAATCCGGGTAGAGATGAAGAAATTTGGCAAAATATTCGACCGGATAATTTAACTCGGCGTAGAGAAATCCGATTTCTTTCACTCCGGCCTCATAAAATTTATTAACCAGAGGTTTCAGCTTTTCATACCCTTCCTGATAAAATTTCGGACCCATGGGCAATCCCGGGTTCAGGTTGATTTTATTTATCCGGTTTTTTCTCAGGTAAGACAGCAGCACATCAAGATTGTCGAAACTTCCCCAGGCACTCTGCCACACATCCAGGGTTATCGCCGGCACCGATTCGGGAGCGTGGGTTGAAATCCGGGGAATTTCCGGAATCTGTTCCCGGGTCACGGGCTTGATCTCCTGAGGAACGGTTGCGGTTTCACGCTTATCCAAAATTCCTCCGGATCCGGATAATTCCGCCGGGGGAACGGTTTTAATTGGTTCCCGGTCGCGTTCGAGGAGTCCGGGATCAACTCCCAGTGACGCCAGCCAGCCGGGATAGAGTTTCCCCAGCGTATCCAGCTCTCCGGAAGAAAGAGAATTCTGCAGTCTCTGCTTCTCGGTCGGGTCAGGGTTCCCGTTTTTCAGTTTTTTTACCAGCAGCTCCAGCTCTTCTTTTTTCTGGGTTATAAAAAAACGGGAATAGGATTTTATGCTGCTGTTTTCAGGTAGGCATTCCGATTTTGATATTGAATCATAAAGACGAATCGCTTCTGCCAGGTAACGGGAATAACCGGGTGATCCGGGTTGATAACGGTTCGAATTGGTTTCGGCAACCACTGCCTCCTGGTACCTGGATTCGTCTTCCGGACAATCGATTTGCCCGTTTCCCGGGCCATTATCCGCCTCAACCATCGAAAAAATTGAATGCCAGGTATCCAGGATAACCGGGATTAGAAAACTGCCGGCCGTTTGAAAACCAGTAAGTTGAAACCGCAGTCCGGTGAATATCCGGAAATTGATCTCATCCTTTTTTTTCATCAGGTTATCGATCCCCTGCCTCAGGGATTCAAACTGCAAATTGGCGGTGTTAATATTGTCACCGGATATTTCATTACCGATACGGGACTTGAGCCGGATAAGCCCTTCCTTCAATTTTACCCACTCTTTATGAAACAGTACATCGATATGGAAGCGGTCCTCGTAAACAGACATGGATTTCAGTGTCCATTCAATCTCCCGGATGGCTTTTTCCTCAGCCGGATTGTCTTCTCCGCCGGCCAGGAAACCAAAAAAAAGGATCATGGTTGATAAGCAGCTGAATATGTGATTCTTTTTTTTTGATTTAAATGGCATGGAACCGCCTTTAATTTTTTCTTTATGTTTGTTCGAAAACAAAGAGGAGACGAAAGGGTTTCCCCTTTCGTCTCCGTTGGTTCAGGATTTCGGCAGTTGGTTACCGGTTTTCCAGCTCCTGCCGGGTATAAACTTTGAAATAATCAAAGTCAGCTTTGGTTTTAAAGGTAACCAGACCGAAATTCCCCAGGGTGAATGTGGTGTCCGAACTGCTCACAACCACCGAATCATTGATGTAACAAACAATACTGCTTCCGTATGCATCCACCCGGAGTCGATACCAGTTGGCTTCGGAAAATTTTACCCGCTCGGGAAGGAAATTGGCGGAACGGGGATTGGCAATATCGATCCATTCGCCATCGACCATTTTGCCCAGCACCGCACCCTCTTCTCCGGCCAAACGGAACATATAAAAATTATTGGAATCCTGCATCCTGAAGATGATGCCGGCCCCAATGATATAACGGACATTGTTCAGCAGTCGCTGATCCTGCATGGAACCGGTGATATAGGTGGGTAAATCAGGGGTAATTCTTACATAGGTCTCATAGGTGGCATCGGCTGCCTGGGGATGATCAACATAAATAACCGAATTCAGGGCCCGCTCATCGGCGCTTCTCTGCAAAAAGAAACCGCGGGGATCGACCTTCCAATTGCCCCGGATCTGCTGCCATTCATTCTTCCGGGAATTGAAATTATCATAAAAGAGGGTCTTCGGGCCCACTTCTCTCTGAATGACTTCGGTCCTGGGTACCACAACTTCCCTGCGTCCGCAGCTGACAATGACCAGGCTGGCGATCAAAATAATAAATATAAGCTTTTTCATGAATTCCTCCTTATTAAAAATTATTCACCATCACGGTATTTGGTTGATTTTACCGAACGTTTCCATACCTGTTCATAGAGGGTGTAGGCTTCCACCGTTATTCCGTAATCCCGGGGGACATATTTCAGCCCGGGTGATGAAGCCATGACATTATAAGTGCCCGGTTGAAGGGTCAGGGTATGGGTTTTCTTGTCTCCGATAGATACCACATAGTGCGAGGGACCGTCAAAATCCAGGGTTATGTTCCGATCCAGTTCATTTCGGATCTTGATCATGGCCTCTGGTGGGTTGTTGACCTCATCATAACTTACCCGGTATAGAGACACCACCCAGACTCTCCCCTCTTCATCCACCACCAGTTGCTCCGAAGATATCAGATTGGTAGAACCGGAAGGTTCGGTCACCACGGCATCACCGCCACCGCACTTAAATAAAAACAATACCAGAACGCACAGCGCAATAAAAAATAGTCTTTGTTTCATGTAACCTCCTCATTTAATAATTACAAAATGCATGCTTCTTGGCAGGCTATCTCATCCTGCCAATATATTTACTCCATTGCTTTTTTTTTGTCAACCTTAATACTGAATTTATTTTTTTCGTGAAATTCCCGGGGCCACTGACCGGCGGAGAAAAGCTTCATATTCACCCATGAATTTTTTCGTTGACCTGACCAATTCCTTGCCGGGACGAAAGGGATTCAGTTTCAGTTCATAAAAAATATACCAGGCGGTTCCGGCAACTGATGGGGAGGTGGAAAAATCGCAGTCATTCTCGGTTGAATAGGCTATTCCGCCTTTTTTCCCCATCATTCGTTTGACTTGTCTGTGATATTCCTTCCCCTTTTCCGGATTTCCGCATAAAAAATGGGCCAGCGCCATTCCTTCGGTTCCCTCGCTCCAAACCGGGGCTGTTTCCACTCTGGTCTCGAAAAAGCCCCGGATGCCGGTTTCGCTATTGAGTGATCCGTTTTCGACCCGGAAATTGGCTTCGGCAAATTGCAGAACCGGGCAGAAGATGTGGCCCAGGGCCAGGACAGACCAACTCTGGCAATCGAGATAGATCGAAAAATCATTGAATCCGGTAATAAAATATGGGATTTCCTGTTTTTGATACAGCTGGTTCATGATAAAATTTTTCACCAGTCTGGCTCGTTTCCGGAAATACCGGTTATGATAATGGGTGAAGGCCGAATAAGTATCCAGGTTGTGTTCGGTGGAAAATGCGTCATTTCGCACCCCGAGTGAAACCCCTCCGAAACTCGGCTGCTTCTCATCCATGACCTGCTGGCTGCATAGCCAGTTCATGATCCTCCATAACAGGACATTATAGGCGGTATCAGACGTAAACTCCCGATAAAGGTTGACAGCCATGGCTACCCAGGCGACCGAACCGGTATATTTTCGTTCGGATGTTGGCTCCAGAGTGGAAATTTTATAGGAAAAGTAGAAGCTTCCGTCAGGATTCTGAAGACGATTCAGGGTATCCAGAACAATTCTGCTCAGATCAATCCTACGCGTGGCCACAAAACACATGATTGCCAGCGCCTGATCGTATACCCAGCACCGGTCATCCAGGTTTTCATAACTCTGTACCAGAGCATATTCTTTCTCAACGATTTTCACCCGTCGTACCATGGATTCCAGCCAGCGAATGTTCTTATCAAAATCCGCCAGGACCTGAGTGGACGTTGATTCATGACCCGCTGCGGACCCGAAGGTAAAATATGCGGATTGAATGATGAAGGCCAGGCAAAGAAAAACCATAATTTTTGATTTACCCATATTTTACCTCTTTGATGGCATCACTATAATTTTTAAATACCTTAATCGCCTTTATGGCATTGGATATTTTAAACTCATCCTCGATCCTTTCCCGGGCATGAATCACCACCAGGGCGCCTTGCTCCTTCTTTAATTTCATAGACAGCTGCACCAGCATGGCCAGAGCATCCGAAGATATTTCTTCCAGACTCTGGAATTCCAGAATGATTTTTTTTCTATTTTTGGAATGCAAATACCGTACAAGTCTTTCGAATTCCGGGATATCACTGGTTTCGAAAGAACCGGAAAGGGAAAGAATTACAATGGCGTCATGGTAAAGACTCTTGTAATCGGCAACCATTTCCAGCCCCTTTTCACGGGAATGGCCGAGAAACAACGACATTTTGCCAATCTGGCTTTGGTAGCCCTTGTCGCCTCGCGGGGGAGTCCAGGCCGCCCTGACAAATACTTTTTTAAGGTATTCCAGGGTTCCGAGCAGTTTCCAGAAACAGTTTAACTGGTGATAAAAGAAAGGCTCCATCAACGAGGAGGAAATAAGTTTCAGTTTATCGGTCACCCGGTAATAAGGGCTGAATCCGAAATCGAGCATCAAAAAAAAGGTGTTAATCATGGCGTTGTAGATGACTGAAACCAGCAGCAGAATCAGGTAATTGATATGGATAACCCGGAAGAAAACCAGAAAGGGGATGGACAGGGTGACCAGCAGCTGCAGAACCGGGGAAATCACTTCGAAAAGAATATAATACGGTAAAGAGAACAGGGTGATGGGTGAAAACGGGTACTTGAAAAACTTGAGGAAATGGGTTCTCAGGGTGCTGACCAGGCCGACCTGCCACCGCTTTCTCTGGGATTTGAGTTCCCGATAGGTATCGGGTGCCTGGGTGAATGCATCGGCCGAATACACCTGGGAAATTCTGTACGGTTTTTTCTGTTGCAGCATGAAAAAATGGATACGGGTCAGCAATTCCAGGTCTTCGCCTTTGCTGAATTTTTCATAGCCTCCTATCTGTTTAAGGATATCGGTTCTAAAAATTCCGAAGGCTCCGGAAATGATCAGGTTGGCATTCATTATTGATAGAGCATTGCGGGCAATATTGATGGAGCGGATATACTCCATGGCCTGAAGAGCGGGCAAGATTTTTTCCGGTACCCTGAGCTGTTCAGGGAAATTCCCGAGGGATTCGGAATCATTTTTTATGCGCACACTGCCACCGGCCGCCACCACCCTCCGGTCGTGCAGGAATGGCAGTACCATTCTTTTCAATGCGTCTTTCTTGATGATGGTATCCGCATCCACACAGCATACCAGATCGGATTCACAGAGGTTGATGCCGGCATTCAGGGTATCGGCTTTCCCGCCGTTGAATTTATCCACGACCAGAAATTCCCCTTCAGATGAAACAAACATGCTTTTTACC
This sequence comes from uncultured Clostridia bacterium, assembly GCA_964583345.1. Classification (GTDB taxonomy): domain Bacteria; phylum Acidobacteriota; class Aminicenantia; order UBA2199; family UBA2199; genus CAZOWT01. The sequence goes on along the minus strand of CAZOWT010000157.1, from coordinate 780 downwards.
GTTTGAGTGGGAATATGCGGATGATACGACAGAGGCACCTGGCGTAAAGTCAATTTTTGTTTTAATATGTCCAGGGTACGGTCTTTGCTTCCGTCATTCAAAATCGTAATTTTCAGATTGGGGTATTCCAGATCTTTTAAAAAATCAATTCCTTTTTCTATGGTTTTTTCTTCATTGAAGCAGGGAATTACAATATTAAGCGAGGGATAAACACCGTGGTAATTTCCCCAGGTTTTAAATTTTTTTCGCTGATTTTTTATGGAGAAAATTCCCAGAACTGAAAATAGCAAATCCACGGTATACGCAACGACCGTATAAATCAAACCGACTATAACCAGAATTTCAGCAACAGACATCCGCCTCCTCCCCCTTTAAATTTTCCATCTATTGCTTCCTTAGAATCAAGCGGCGTTTGAACTGGGTAACCAGAAAATTCAATCGCCAGTTCTCCACCCTGACCGGACGCCCGCTTCGGTCCCGGGGAGGCTTGAATTGAAGCCCCGATATCATCTGCTTCAGCTGAAGAATCACCCGGTCACGTTTCGAATCCGGATTGATTTCGATCGCGGAATCATGGGTGCGAAACATATAAACTTTCCCACTTTTATCGATGTAAAGATCGATATTGAAGGTGCCTGAGGCACTTATCTTGCGGGGGAGATCGATTCTCAGGATGTTCATGGCGGTGTGATAGGACTCTATCAGTTCCGGGGAAAGGCTCCTGATGGAAACCGCTTCCTGAAAGGGCGTAGGGCCGGGAGTTGCTTTCTTTTCCCGGAG
>CAZOWT010000156.1:0-6853 GCA_964583345.1 uncultured Clostridia bacterium | reverse complement strand
AATTCAGATACCGGGCACAAATAATAATACCGACTCTTTTCATCATTTCACCTCGAGCAAAAAATTCAGCCTTTTTTCTAGCATTGTTTGCAAGTGCCATAAAAATACACTTCGTGGTTCTTGATATTGAATTTGTATTTTTCAGAGAGGCTTTTCTGGATTTTATCAAAGAACTTTACCTCATCCTGAATAAAATCATTATAGTCGATTATTTTGCCGCAGGACAAGCAAACCAGATGGTGGTGATGTTCCTTGAATTCCCAGGTGAGTTCATAACGGCTTTGCCCTTCCCCGAATTCAAATTTTTTAATCAATCCCATTCTGACCATTAAATCAAGCGTTCGATAAACAGTGGTCAGGCCGATATCCGGGTGTTTGGAGTTCACTTTCATGTATATATCTTTTGCCAGCAAATGACTGTCAGATTTTGAAAGCAAACCGAGAATAACGCGGCGTGGTTGGGTCATCCTGAATCCCCTTTCTTTCAATATCTTCTCCATCCCAATAAATTTATCGTTTTGCTGCATTTCACCTCCTCTTTCAGGATTTCATTTTATCAGAACCAATAAAAATAGAAAATATTTGTCTCTACCCTCACCCGCAATAGTACCGATTTACTTATTCCCGGAATAAAAAACTTCACCGGTTTGGAATCAGTCGCAGCGCAATCCAGCTATCATTAATGAGTTAACCCTTTATACCCAGGTTTGATTCTATTTTTTTCAGCCTTTATTTGCTCTTCTTTTCTCTCTGAATCTTCCCTGTTTACCCCGGTTTCCATGGCCTAAGCGGGTTTCAAAAAATTTTTTATTTTGAAGAAAACCCAATATAAAGGGCCCCACCCCAGCAACAATCCTGCCAAGTGCATGAGCAAACGGAATTACTTCCCTATTTTGGATTATGTCAGGTTTTGTCTCCTGAATCAAATCTTCATCAATAATTTCAGCTTCCAAAACAGGTAAAGACCCTTCTTCATGATAAATGTCATCATTCTTTTTTGTCAACTTCATCCAATCTTGTTTTTAAATTTTCAATGGTCTTCTCCATTGCAGAAATCTGATGCTTCAGAAAATCCTTTTCCTGGTCAGGAGAATAATCATATGGCTCAGGGAAGCTATAATCAAAAGGTCCGAATCCTGGCCTGAATCCTGCTCTCCAGCCAAAACCCCTTCCGAATCCGCGACCTCTTCCGCCCCCGAATCCAGGACCAACCGAATACCCCGGATAAGGAAAGCCGGAACAGAAACCGAAACCCCGCCCGGTGCGGGAACCCATTCCACTGGGTCCGGTGCCATTTCCGTACGGCATGTTACACCTCCTTCTTTTGATTTTTTAGTGATTGCTGATGGTGTGCACCACCCTCGCGAACCAGTGCCGATGCACACCGGGGACATTTCTCTTCCATACAGGGCTTGCCCAGATTTTTGGAGACCCTATATCCGCATTTCAAACAGATGCAGTTCCCCGAGGCACCCAATCCTCTGCCTCTTCCCGGACCCATTCCGCGGCCCCCTCCGCTTCCTCTTCTATTTGGCATGGCCACCTCCTTATTGATAATGATTATCATTATCAAATAAATATAATATAAATTTCACCCCTTGTCAAGTTTTATTTTATAATTCGGTTTAAACCGGTGCGGATACTGCGCCACCCAAAAAAAAGTGAAAACGATCTGAATTATAAGATTTCTTTTCTGAGGGCCATGGCCCGCTGGTGGCAATTTTCTTCCATTTCCCGCAAATTATCGTTGATCCGTTCGAATTTATCCATGAGATGGGTATCGGTTTCGGCACAACTCAATGAATCGATTATTTCCTTGTTTTCAGCAATCAACTCCACCAATCTGAATTCGATATTTTTCAGCCTTTCCTCATCGACATGGCTGATATGGGTTTTCAAATATGCCTTGACAAATAATTCGTCCCTCTCCTGAATTTGTTTCCGCATCCGGTTCATTCTGGTTTTTAACGCCACGATATGTTGGAGAATTTTTATCATTCGCAAACTTCTGGCCTTCTCCTCGCAGCCTTTCAACTGCAGGATGAGCTCGCTAAATTTTTTTAAAATCCGGTTCCTGATGGTTCTCTCGGCTTCAGCCAGAGGCAGTACCCCATAGCCCTTGAAATCCTTGTAAATATCGGTTTTATCCTTCATGATCTGCTCCCCTCCCCCGGTCAGGAGAGTTGATCGCCCCATTGATTATAAAAAAAATCATCGGGCATCTCCCCGACCGGTTGCCGGTTCCGGCTCCATATTCAGAGGACAAGATTCTCCTCGACCAGTTCACTCAGGTACTTTATCTCGGCATCGAGGTTGTATCCGCTTTTGATGGTTTTGAGTTGCATCACGCAGTTTTCACAGGCCGTTACCACTATCTTTGCTCCGGTTTCAACGATTTGATCCCGCTTGGCCTTCCCGGTTTTTATCCTGAAATCCTCATTATCCAGGGCCACCAGTCCGCCACCTCCTCCGCAGCACCAGTTATACTCCCGGGTTGGATTCATTTCTTTAAAATGAACGGCAATTTCATTGATGATATTCCGGGGTTCCTCATATACACCGGCATTCCTACCCAGCTGGCAGGGATCATGATAGGTGACCACGTCCTTGACCGCACCCTTCTTAACCTTAATCCGGCCTTCGGAAATATATCGATGGATCACTTCAACAATGCTGCTGACTTTAAAGGGGAGAGGCCCCATCATATATTTCATGATCCGGTAGGCGGTTCCGCACTCAACGATGACAATTTCCTTGACATTCAGTTCCGTGGCCTCGTTTATCACTCGCTTGGCGATGGAATCCATCTTCTGGGGATCCCCCAGGAATGCACCGAAATTCACTCCCTCGAAATAACTGAGGGTCCAGTTCTCCTTAGCCACATTGAAAATAACGGCCGGAGTGACGATGGTATGCGCTCCTGACAGACCCACATACAAAATATTGGCGTCCTTTTTTTCCATGGGGATGAGTCCATCCGGCGATTTCAACTTGAGTCTCTGCTGGACCTGTTTTTCAAGATCTTTTATGACTCCCCGGTATCCCTCCTTGAATTCATTGATGCTTTTTCCCTTCTCCACTGCCGCATCAGCCAGCATGACCAATTCCTCCGGAGCCGTTCCGTTCCCGATCAACAGCAATTTCGCAATTCCCAGGATGAAGGGCATATCAATACTGAAAGGGCAATGAACCATACACCGGCGGCAACCGGTGCAGGAAAATGCGGCTTCCAGAACTTCATTCATCACCTGTTCGTCGATTTTGGTAGAATCCCCGAGATAGGGCAGCAAAAAACCGGAGGAACGAAAATATTTTTTATAGATTTTTCTAACCACTTCGGCGCGGTGAACCGGAGAATACTCTTTTTTGGGAATACCATAGAAGGCATGGCAGGTATCATAACAGATGCCGCAGCGGGTGCAGAGATCCAAATAGTACCTCATCGGACGGTTCAATCTGGACTTAACCAATTTTCTTAACTTTGCTATTTTCTTTTTTTCCATGATCTTACTTCCTCTTTAGATTCTGGGAAAAAAACACAAAAACCGAATGAATCATCTTGCTGAAGGGAAAGAAAATCATTACCAGGTTAGCCAGGAAAATATGGATAACCAGCAGCACATAGTGAGGCGAATCGGTAATCTCCGAAGGAATTGCCGGTTTGAAGGCAAACAGACTGCTGAGGTAAGCCCGGAAATCGGAAAGCTGAATATCAAAACCGGACTCGGAGTAACGGGCTGCCAGGTGCATATGGCTGCCGAAAATAATGGTAAGAAACAGCAGAATGAGGAGAATATAATCTTCCGGCACCGAAATCAGCCGCACCGGTGAACTAAACCGCCTGAATAAAAAATAAAGGCTGGTGATGGTCAGGATGATTCCGACCCAACCGGCTCCCAGAAATACCTGGTGGGGAATAACCTGGATTATTTTTATCTCTTTAATCAGCTCCAGATGTCCCAGAATAAGCAGAATAAAAGCAATGTGAAATGAAATGATGGCCAGCCAGAAAATTTTGCTTTTTTTCCAGGCAGCCGGAACCAGAAACGAATCTTTCAAGACGCCCAGAGGCCGGGGGATTTTTTGCGGGAATATTCCCAGGGTACCGGGAATGGATGGCGAAAACCACACCCGCAAAAATTTAAAAATGATACCCAGGATTAAGGTGGCAAAAGCGATATAAACCATCGGCACCATGACAAAATAAAAGATACTGTTCCACATCTTCGTTTTACCCTTTTGGAGTCGACATCAGTTGAAATTCGATTCTATTTCAACTTTTTGATGTAAAACTTTGAGGATGAGTCCAGCTTTTCCACCTTAACGATTTCATTGCCGCTGGTTTTGGCCCAGGCCGGGAAATCGGCATGCGCTCCCGGATCGGTGGTCTCGGCTGCCAGAATTTGGCCGATTTGCATGGTTTTAATTTTCTGGTTGACCCTGACAACCGGCAGCGGGCAGGCCAGTCCCTTTAAATCCATTTCAACATCAACTTTAATTTCTTCACTCATTGAAACCTCCTATCACATCCTTACTTTATCACACACAAATAAAAAATCAAATAAACAGTTGGATCTTGCTGTTGCCGGCAACTTCCAGAAATGTGGCCACCCCCACAAAATTCCGGTGCGGATAGTCTATCATTTCCTCGCGCTTGAAACCCATCAGATCCATTGACATTTCACAGATATAGATTTTGACGCCCAGTTCGGCTGCCAGGTCAACCATTTGATCAAGACTCTGAACATTTTTCTTTTTCATCAGTTTCTTCATCATGGCCGTGCCCATACCGGCCATATTCATTTTTGAAAGCTTCACCCGGGAGAATCCCTTGGGAAGCATGAATCCAAACATCTTGCCGAAAAAATCTTTTCCGCGGGCTCTGAATTTCTTTTTCCTCAAGGCCGGGGTTCCCCAGAATGTAAAAAACATCACCACATCCATCCCCATGGCCACCGCGCCGTTGGCAATAATAAAGGCTGCCAACAGCTTATCAAGATCTCCGCTGAACACCACCATGGCCAGCTGATTTTTCTCGGTGGCGGTCTTTAATTCTTCCATCTGTTTCTTCATCATACCGATGGTCTCTTTGATATCCATTTAAACCTCCCTGGTTTTTTAAACAAAATAAGAATTGGTTCTCAACCATAATACCATTTTCGGGGAATCTTTGCCATTATTCCGCGCTTATCCCGGATGAACGATCAGATTTCCTTAATATCAAGCATGCGATTAATTTCAGACTTGTTAAATCCGACAATGGGACGGTTGTTAATCAGGGTAACCGGAACCCCTTGCTGACCGGTTCTCCTGATCATATCTCTGGCGGCATTCTCATCGCGGCTTATATCAATGTCCTTGAATCTGATTTGATGTTTTTTTAAATGCTGTTTCACGGCCCGGCACCACGAACAGGTAGGGGTTGAAAACACAATGACAGTGGGCTGTTGCTTCATCTTTGTTCCTCCATGATCATAATATTTCTATCGTCTTCTCAATATTAATGGCAAAGTCGGCAAACTCCTTCCGGGAAAATATTTTCCGGAATTTCATTTCACATCCGGATCTCATGTCTTCAATTTTCCGTTTGACTTCAATCCCCTGGGCCGACAATTCCAGGTTGCACCTTCTGCGGTCCCGGGGATCACATTCCCGTTTCAGGAAACCTTTTTTCACCATCTTCTCCGCAATACGGCTGGCCCGGGATGGCGAGAGATCCATTTTCTCCGACAGCAGCTTTCCGGAAACCACTTCACCCGGATTCAGCTTGTCGATTCCATGAAACTCGGATACCGAAAGATGGGACTGCTTCATGATTTTTCTTTCATTTTCCAGGCATTTTGATTTCAGGCGGAAAATCAGGTCCGTCACCCTTTCCGGTTTCTCTGCCATGATACTGATCCTGCTCCCATGATTACTTAGCCGCTTCCATCAGGGTGTTTTCATCCTGAACACCGACAAACGTTTTATCCACCTTTCCATCTTTGAAAACAATCAGTGTGGGAATGCTCACAATTTGATATTTCTGGGCGGTCCTCATATTATCATCAACATTCATCTTGCAAACCTTGACGCTATCTCCGATTTTCTGGGAAACCGCGGCCAGGATGGGGCCCTGAATCCGGCAGGGGAAACACCAGGGCGCCCAAAAATCGACGATGGTGGTTCCCTGAGCTATAACTTTATCAAAACTTTCATCGGTTACATTCAAAACACCGTTTCCTTCTGGCATCATTACCTCCGTTTCGTTTTTATTTGCCATTAGCAATTATTGTTATTAGCAATTATAACCCGGTTTCGATATCTTGTCAAGATAAAAATTTTTTTTTAATAAGCCATTATAATATAACCTTTTAGGTTGTATTTTAAGATAATTATGCTATAATTTTATTGATTCAAAATCATGAACATAAGGAGATGAAGATGAAAAAAAGCTTGGGTCTGTTGATTGTTTTAATCTTTATCAGCACATTTTTGGTCATATTTTCCGGTGTCAACCTGTTTTCGCAGGCTGAAAATACGGGCTGCTGCAAGGCGAAAGTGGTCAAATGCCCGGTCAGCGGGAAAGTTATTGCCCAGGATGCCATGAACATTTCCAAGGAGTACAAAGGAAAAACCTATTACTTCTGCTGTGAAAAATGCAAGGCCGAATTTGAAAAAAATCCGGAAAAGTATGTCGAAAAAACCACCTGCGAAAACCACTATTATTGCCCCACCGAGGGATGCCAGTATAAATCCGACAAACCCGGCAAGTGCCCTGCCCACGGAATTGAGCTGAAAAAACATGAATGCACACCGGTTTATGTCTGCCCCATGAAGGGATGCGACTTCAAAACCGATAAACCGGGAAAGT
>CAZOWT010000155.1:0-6878 GCA_964583345.1 uncultured Clostridia bacterium | reverse complement strand
CGTTTAATACCACAATATTTTTCAATTGAGGAATCACGATAATTTGCTGTCCGTTTGGCTCCTAAGGGTGTATATGAGTGCACCATCTGACCATTGACCACATTTAAGAGGTCAATAATTTTTTAAGGGATCGATTCGGATGGAGAGGTGTCGAAACCGTGGGGCCGCGGTTTTTCAAACATTGAAAAACCTGAAAAGCCAAATAATTTTGAACTTATTTGAAAAAGACTTCGTATAGAAAATATCAGTAATTCGGAGATGGCCTAATGAGAAGAAAATTGGTTTTTTCATTGTTGTTGTTGTCGTGTCTTGCTGGTTATGCTTTGGGGGAGAAGGTCCATGTGTTCAAGAAGTTGCTTCAACCCAACCGGATTTATCTGGATTCAGAATACCTGTATGTTACCGAGAGAACCACAGTATTTGTTTTTTCACTGAAAGATTATGTGTTAATAAACAAATTCGGCGGAGATGGCGAGGGCCCCGGAGAATTCAAAGTTCCTCTTTTTCTATTTCCCCTGAAGGATAAATTACTGATCAATAGTGTGGGCAAAATATCCTATTTCACGAAACAGGGAAATCTACTGAAAGAGATAAAAAACGAATCAGCCAGTGGAAATTTTTATCCCCTTGAAGACGGTTTTGCCGGTAGTACCTATACCCAGGAAAAAGGCCTTTTGTATTATACGGTAAACCGGTTCAACGACAAATTGGAAAAGGGAAAGGAACTCTACCGGGAGCAAACCTCTATCCAGCAACCCGGGAAAATCGAACTCTTCCGCCGGGCATTCATGCATCAAACCTACCGGGATCGGGTATTTGTAACCGGAAGGGAAGGATTTGTACTGGATTGTCTGAGCAGTTCAGGCGAATTGATATTTTCCATTAAAAGAGAGAATTTCAAAAGGCATAAAATTACCGCGAAAGATAAAAAAAATGCTGACAAGTATTTCAGAATCAGGTATGGCGACAGTTATGAAGATGTCAAAAACCAGATTACCTATCCGGCGTATTTTCCGGAGATCAGATCGTTTTATCTGGTGGATGATAAAATTTATATTCTCCCTTATGAGTGGAAAGCGGATGCCTTAGAATTTTACATCTATAAAATCAACGGAGAGTTTTTGGCTGAAAAATTCATTCCCCTGGTTATGAAATATTCCATGCAACCCTATCCATTTGCCATTTTAAATAACCGTCTGTATCAGCTCATTGAAAATGACGAAACAGAGGAGTGGGAATTGCATATCAATAATATGGATTTTTAATTCCGGGCATTATTGAGGGAATATATCTTCCGGACCGGGTGATTGATATCCATTCTTCAGATTGAAAATCATCAAGTTGTCTGCATTCCGCAGTTTTAGATATTTTGTAAATATTCGATTTTTCGTTTTCTGGCCATTTTTTTGGTTTTGTATTCCACCTGATAGGCATATGACTTGGTTAGGGCCCGCGTAAAGACCAATAGCCTGACCGGCGTACGTGAACGGGTGTACCGGGCGCCGTGGCCCTGGTTGTGTTCCTGGATGCGTTCGGTTAACCTGGCGGTCTTGCAAACCCCGCAATAATAGGAGTGATCGGCACATTCCAGCAGATATACGGTCCAGTTTTCCATTTGAGGGTTGGATTCAACCTTGATTATACAAAAAATTAAATCGATAAAAAAGCGTGGTTTGTTGACATTGCAAACGGCTTCTGCCAGAATATCAATCAGGGAAATTTTTACGTTTTTTAGGGATAAAAAAAAGATATTCAGGAGGTTTTCATGCCTTTATCCGAATTCCAGATTTTCAAGGTAGAATTGTTGGTACAACATAAAGAAGCCATTGCCAGGCTCTATCAGCTCTATGAGCAGTGTTTTCCGGAGCAGGCTGATCTATGGCAGAGCCTGGCCAGGGAAAAGAACAAACAGGCCTTGTTTATGATGAGTCAACTGCAGAAGGTCAAGGCCGGACAGGGTGACCTGAACCGCGAACGGTTTCAGGTCGAGGGAATCCGGGCTTCACTCAATTTTATCAACAACCAGAAGCAGGTGGCCAGCCAGCAAAAACCGACATTAAAAGCTGCCCTGTCGCTGGCTTCCGGTACTGAAGAGGGAATTATTGAAAAGAAATGGCATGAGGTTTTCCTCAACCAGCCAGCCGAGTTTGACAATGGGTTGAATGAACTGCAAAATGCGGCCCAGCCATTGCTGAATCAATTAAAAAATCTTTTGTTTCAATATCGATGAGCTATGGCATCGAATAATATTTTTTTTTGCCTTAAAGTGCTTTTTCAAGCGCATCAATCAAATTCGGACTCAGAGGTTTTACCCGAGAATCAAACCGGTCAATACACGCTCCCTGGCGGTTCAACAGAAATTTATTGAAATTCCAGGTTATTTTTCCGGCAAATTCCGGATTGGTTTCCCCGGAGGTTAAAAAATGATACAGGGGATGAATGTTTTTCCCCCTGACTGATATCTTGGAAAACATCGGGAAGGTCACCCCGTAATTGATGGCGCAGAACTGCCTGATTTCCTCATTGGATCCCGGTTCCTGCCCCAGGAAATTATTGGCTGGAAAACCCAGTATGACCAGGCCCCTGTCTTTGTATTTTTCGTAGAGCAACTCCAATCCCTCGTATTGCGGTGTGAAACCGCATTTTGATGCCACGTTGACCACCAGGATAACCAGCCCCCGGTAAATATCCAGTTTCACATCCTTTCCCGTAATGTCTTTAACCGTAAAATCGTAAAAATGTGCCATATTGCCCCCGCGGATATTAATTGGAGTAATCAATGAAACAGACAATATTAAAAGTAAAATGATTTTTTTATTCATGGTCCCATTTTATAATATTTAAACCGAAAAGAAAAATCCCAGTAAAGAAACGATTTAAAGTGGTAAATATTTTCAATTAAGGGATGGAGATTTTGGGGGCCCGGGTTCAAGAACCTTGATTACATCCGAAAGCGGTCCGGTGAAATCAGGTTCTGGTAGCCGGTGCTGGCCGGCGCGCCTGATTGTAGATGAAAGCGCCAGCGAGGTAAAACCCAGGGCATGTGAGTCGGTGGCCAGATAGGTTTTCATTCCGATGGCGCCGGCAATCATGTCGTTGAGCGGGTCATTGCCCACCATCAGGCATCTTTCAGGTTCCATGCCGATCTTGCGGCTGATTTCCCTGTAGAATTCAGGCTGGGGTTTGCAAAAAGAACTGTTTTCAATGCCGGTAACCAGGGAATAGGGCAGGTCATCCACACCCGCCCAGGCCAGCCGGGTCACTTGAACCGAGTGAGGCCATAGGGGATTGGAAGCTGCAACCAGCCTGATTCCCCGGCTGCTGATTTTATTCAACAGTTGCCGGCAGTCCTTCACCACTTTAACCATGGAGCCCAGCTGGTTGAATTCACGGGCATAGAAGGCTTCGAAACGCTTCCAGAATTCGGTTTTTAGGTTCGCGCAATCCCGGCTGAAATGATTCATGTAATGTTCGGCATTGGAACGCTGGCCCTGATTGTCCAATAGCGACCGGGTGGCTTCGATCAATCGATCGAGGAACACTTCCGGGGGTAAGATATCGCTAAATTTCGGGGTTATTCGGGCGATATAGGATTTGAAAAAGGCGTTTTCATCAAAGAGAATCAGGGTGTTATCGATATCAAAAAGCACGGCTTCGGTCATGTTTGATCCGGGGTTGGTCGGTGCTTCAGGGTGGCCATTTATCTTTTCAGCAGTTTTTTTTCCACATATGCTATGACCTGGTTGGCGCACTGACGGGCGGTAAAGCTTTCAGTATCCAGAACCAGGGCTGGTGATTTCGGCTCTTCATAGACATCGGAAATGCCGGTGAAATTTTTTATTTTGCCTTTTTCGGCCTGCCGGTACATTCCTTTTTTATCCCTTTTCTTGCAACTCTCGATGTTTGCCTTCACATAGATTTCAATAAAATTATGCTTGATCATTTTCCGGATCTCGTTGCGCGCTGCTTTGTAGGGTGAAATAAAAGAGGCGATCACCGATACATTGTTCTTCTCCAGCATACGCACCATATGGGAAACCCGCTTCAGATGGGCGATTCTCTCTTCCCGGGTAAATCCCACTTCAGGATAGAGCTTTCGGACGTTTTTACCGTCCAGCCTTTCTATTTCGAGTTCACCTCCGGACAGTTTTTGATAAACCAGGTCGGCGATGGTGGTTTTGCCGCATGCCGGCAGACCGGTAAACCAGAGGACAAAAGGTTCTATTCTTTTTTTACCGAATTTGATCCACAACCAGATCCGTTCGTGAACGAAATTAAAAATCAGTTTTAAAATGACCTCCAGCGCTCCGACAGCTGCCGCCATTTCGAGCCGGCCGAAAAATATGTAAACCAGCACCACGGTGGTCAGGGTGGCGATGATTCGCCAGGTGATGGCTTTAAGCCAGGATCGGTACCGGGTCTCGATAATCATCTATGTCTCCTGATATTCTGCACATTATAACCAATAACCAAAAAAAAACAACCCTGTGATGTTTTTTTGTTTCTTATGATCGGTTTTGACTGGCTGGGATTTTTCTGTTAAAGTCGGAGTATGGGGAAAACATATCTGATTTTATCTGTGTGTATTGTTTTTATATTTCCACCCTTTATTATTCGGGGGAGTTCCCGGACTGAGTTATCCCGGTATGTTCAGTATCGAAAAGGGGAATGTCCGCCTCTGGCCGATTACTGCCGCTGCGGCCTGGTCCGGAAGCAGGGAAAAACTTGCCTGTTCCAGGTGGTTTTTGAAGCTGACGGTAGCCCGGTTCCGGGAGGGGCCATGTATGCCGCGACCCTGGGGTGCTCGGACAATTGCAAAAACAACGATCCTCCCGCATCCGGCGAGCAAGAAGGTGTTATCATCTTAAAGGGGCCGAAGCACCATGATATATGGCCACGGATTGAATCGCTCTTCCCGGAATTGAACGTCAGAATAAAGAATTATAGAACCCGTTTTGAAGGAAAACAGGCCGACGAACCTCATGATCGTGTCAGAGCTGAGAAAGCGATCGTCGAAGTTGAAAAAAAAATCGCCCTGGTCCTGTTGAATGGCTGTGTGGGGTATTTTTACCGGCAGATTCCCGAGGACCGGTGTATTCCCTTCGAAAACTTTGTTTTTAACCTGGAGAGGCATTCGCCGGATGGGGCAACCATGGAAACCAATAACCAATTCGGTGTCAGACTGTTTATTTACCGGGATTGTTTTATAAATGGTTCCGGTGACCCTTCGCCTGAGGTTTTCTGCGCCTCGATACTTCATGAAATGTATCACTGGCAGCAGGAGAATTTCGGGGGCGGTGATTCTGAACTTCAGCATATTATCTACGAACTGGCCTGCACCGAAAAGATGCGTTTAAATTCGTTTTATATATGGATACTGGGTGCAAACATTGCCGAGAGCGAATATTTCGAACCGGAGCGAAAATACTGGGTACCCAGGTTCCAGAAGGCCTGGAGCGGACTGGACCGGGCTGCCCGGAAAAAGCTTGCCGGCTGGGCCTGGAGCCGCGGAGGGGTCAATGATGAAACCCCGGAGGATCCGAGCATAAGGCTGCTAATGTACTCCCGCCAGGGGTGGTTTTACGATATCTGGGAGACGCTCTTCAAGGCCACGGAATTGAGAATCATACGGCCGATGTGGAAACCGATTTACAAAAAAAAATAAAGCCACCCGGATCCGATTAAAAAAACGGGTTTTTATGTCAGCGGGCGCGGCTTTTTCGGCGGATGCGGGTACTGGGAAAAGGTCCTTTTGAAACCGGTTCCCTCCAATTATTTTTTTTCTTTTCCTGACGGTCAAGTGACCGCTTTCGGCTGTTTGAACGGTATTCTTTCATTCGATCTCCAGCTTGAAACAATCCGGGCTATGGAATATGTTTTGTGGCTTTACAATCCAAAAATGACCGCTCATGGCTAGGATATTTGTTAAAGTTTAATGGCAGTCCAGGTGCCGAAGTGGGTATCTGGTCCGGCAGCCACATAGATGGTGAGTGATCCGTTCATGGTGGTCTCGGAAGTCAGAACACCGTTGAAGGTCCACAGCACCTGGTAACCGGATATAAAGTAATCAAAGATGAATGTTAACGATGTGCAATTGCTGACCGAATAGGTCCCCACCACCGGGTCAGGATAGCTGAAACCCGTTACCGATCCTTCGGTTGCGCTGCCCGTAAAAGTGAAAGTCCAGACCACAGTGCCCGCTACGGTTATGGTGATTTGCCAGGTTCCGGTGATGTCAAAATCGCAGTTTTCCCCGGTGGAACAACTTGACTGGAACAAAAAAGTAAAGAGCATCAAGCCAATAAAAAGAATCCAGGTTTTTTTTAGCATGTTTCCCCCTTATTTTTAGGATAATCAGAGTATGTACAAAAAAAAATAAAAAATCAAGTTGAGAAAATTTCCAAGTGTGGTTTTACTCGAGTTCCGGCCAATTTTGTAAAATATATTTCCGAATTTCGGTTAAGAAGGATTTTTTTATGTTGAAAAGGTTCAGTTTTATTTCATGGGTAATCTGAAAATATTGGTGGCCAGCCACTCGATGAATACGCTGTAAAAGATCCCGGCAGCGATATAGAGAGCGAATCCCATCATGTTATCGGGGATAAACCCGATAGAGACCGAAAGAGAGAAGGCCAGCCCGAGTATCGCTCCGTGAAGCAGGTGGTTGATCTTCCACCCGCTGATTCCGATAGCAAATCCCAGTAAAAGGCGGTTGGCCACGGTAGCCGATACCGTTCCCCATTTAATTGCGGGAAAACCGAAAATTACCTGGCTGCCTGCCAGGCAGATAGCGGCCGTAATAACCCCTCCAAGCAGACAGGTCTATAACCTTTTTTCAACCATGATCAAATTCCGCTGAAGCTGACGTCTTTAAAGCA
>CAZOWT010000154.1:0-6880 GCA_964583345.1 uncultured Clostridia bacterium | reverse complement strand
GGAGTGCTTCGGCTTCCTGGGGCCAAACGGCGCGGGGAAAACCACCACCGTGCGCATGATCCACTGCGTCTCTCCCTTAACGGCCGGGACCCTGACGGTCAATGGCATGTCGGCCCACATCGACAACCGGGAAATCAAAAAAATTACCGGCGTCATTCCCCAGGAGATTTCCCTGGATGTCGACCTGACCGTATACGAAAACCTCATGGTATTCACCCGGTTTTTCGATATCCCCCGCAACCAGGCCGCAGAGAGAATATACGAACTGCTTAAATTTGTGGAACTGGAAGCCCGACAGAAAAGCAAAATCAACCAGCTTTCAACCGGCATGAAAAAAAGGCTGCTCATTGCCAGGGCCCTCCTCAACCATCCGCAGATTATCATCGCCGACGAACCCACCACCGGATTGGATCCCCAGGCCCGGCACCTGATCTGGCAGCGGCTGCGCTCGCTCAAAAAGCAGGGCGCCACCCTCATCCTCACCACCCAGTACATGGAAGAAGCCCAGCAGCTGTGCGACCGCATCGTGATCATGCACCAGGGAAAAATTCTGCGTACCAGCATTCCCAATAAGCTCATCCAGGATGAGATCGGCAAAGAGGTGGCCGAAATCAGGATTTCGCCGAACCAGGACAAGCACCTCATCAAGCTGTTTTCTCCTTACTCCTGCGGCAACGAACGGGTGGGCGACACCCTCTATTTTTATTGCCGGGACGGCCAGGCGCTGAAAAAAAAGATCATGGAGCTCGATCTGCCCAATACCATGTACCGGCCGGCATCCCTCGAGGATGTTTTTCTCAAGTTGACCGGAAGGAGCCTGGTCGAATGAACCTCTCCTACCGGATGTTCTATGTGTTTTTCAGGAACTTGCTCTCCTACAAGCGGTTTGTGGTTCCCACATTCCTGGCCAGCGTTATCCAGCCTCTTTTTTACCTGGTGACGTTCGGTATCGGCATGGGTGCCTACATCGGACACTTCGGTGGGAAACCCTACCTCTATTTTCTGGTCCCGGGGGTGCTGACCTCTTCGGTGATGATGTCATCAACCTTTGAATGCCTCTACGGCACTTTTGTCAAAATGGTGCACGAGCGAACCTACGATTCCCTGATCGCCACTCCGGTTTCGGCCGAAGATGCGGTCAGCGGCGATATCCTCTGGGGGTCATTCCGGGGATTGATCAGCGGATCGCTGATGATGGCTGTGGCCATTGTCATGGGCATTCTCCCGGTCTCGGCAGCCAGCATCCTGGTTCTACTGGTCCTGATGTTGTTTGTCGGCATCCTGTTCAGCTCGCTGGCCATGATTGTCACCTCTTTCGCGCCGAATTTTGATTTTTTCAATTATTATTCGGAACTGGTCATCACTCCCATGCTGTTTTTTTCCGGTGTTTTCTTCCCCCTGGACCGGTTCCCGGAATGGATGAAAACCTTTTCGCTTTTCATGCCCCTGACCCATGCGGTCGCCATTTGCCGGGGCGTATTTTCCGGTGAATATTCCCAAAAATTGATCTTCCATTTCCTGGTTATTTTTGTTGTGGAAGTCATTGCCTTCTATCTGGGAGTTAAATTGATGAAAAGAAGGCTGATCAAATAACCCGGAAGGCGTCAAAAAAAACTTTTTAATTGATATTTCAGTAATATCAGCATATAAATATGGGTGTAAACAAACGAGGCTGAATGATAAAATTTAAATATCATATCAACCGGAAATTAAACACCATATTCTCCTCGGCTGAAGGGATTATCAACATCGATGACTTGATCAAACAGGCCAAAACCATTCAGGCTAACCCGGAATACAAAAAAGGCATGAACTCGCTGGTGGATTTAAGCCTGGCCAAGCCCAGCCGGGATATTGATTTTGAAAAAGTCAACCGATACAAAGAATTCATCGAATCCGTTCAACATATCAGAGGGACATGCAAATGGGCAGTCGTGGCCCCGGAAGACCTGGTATTCGGACTTTCCCGAATGTTCGAAATGCTCTCGGGAAGTTTATCCATTCAAACCAACGTATTCCGAACCGAACCAGAAGCCAGGAAATGGCTGGGAATATCCGAAACATAACGCTGAATTCAATTTTTTGAATTGGCGGTTATTCTTTGATATAATGGTTTAAACATGAGCGCCGGGAAAAAAAGCGAAAAAAAAGAAATTGGCGCCCGGTCACTATACCAGGAAACCATCGATGCCATAGATGCCCTGATCCATATGGTTACCCCGGACATGAAAATCACCCTGCTCAATAAAAAGTTCTATCAATGGGTAGACCGTTTGGGATTGAATCCTGAACATATACTGGGGCAGTACCTGTTCGATGTGTTTACCTTTTTGCCCCAGCGGGTTCGCCTCGAATACCAGAAGGTTTTTAAATCCGGTGAAACCTTAATTACCGAAGAAACAACTGAAATAAAGGGTGAATTTATCATCACCGAAACCAAAAAAATTCCCATCATTGAAAACAGTCAGGTTACCAGTATTGTGACCATGGTCACCGATATTACCTCCCGGAGAAAATATGAAGAAGAACTGAAATCGAGAGAGGAAAAATTCCGTTTCCTGTTCGACCAGTCCAACGACGCCATTTTTTTACTCTCCCCCGACGGGACCATCCTGGACTGCAACCAGAAAACCTCGGACCTGCTGGAATTTCCCAAAGAAGAAATAATCGGGAAATCCTATCTGGAATATGTGGTGGACAGCTTTCATGACGATTCAAAACAAAAACTGGACCAGCTAAAACAGGGCCTAAAACCGATTGTTTATGAAAAAGAATTTATCGGAAGGGACGACAAAATCATTCCGGTTGAAATCAATCCCACCCCGGTCCTGGACCAGCAGAACAAACTCAAATGGATTCAATCGGTGGTCAGGGATATTTCGGACCGGAAAAAGGCAGAATTGCTGCAACGCATTGTATTCGATATCTCTGAAAAAACATTCATCTCCAAGGATATAAACCAGTTGTACAAGGCCATTCACCAGATTCTGGGCCAGTTAATGAATGTCGAGAACTTTTATATTGCCATTTACGATCCCCGGACTGAACTGCTTAGCTTTCCCTATTTCATTGACGCTTACGACCAGGTTCCCGAACCCAAAAAATTGGGGAAGGGATTAACCGAATATGTCCTGAAAACCGAAAATCCTCTGCTGCTGACCCAGGAACTGTCCGATAAACTCGAGAAAAAAGAAGAAGTTGAACTTATCGGAACCGACTGCGTATCCTGGCTGGGAATTCCGTTAAAGACATCCGCCAACGAAACCTTCGGCGTGATGGTGGTCCAGAGTTATCATGAGAATGTTTACTACACGGCCCAGGATAAAGATGTTCTGATGTTTGTTTCCCGCCAGATCGCCACGGCCATCGAACGGAAAAAAACCGAAGAAAGACTGCGGGAAACCGAAATTCAATTTTATCACCTGCAAAAAATCGAATCCATCGGGACCCTGGTCAGCGCAATCGCCCACGACTACAACAACATCCTGACATCCGTCCTGGGCAATGCCCAGTTGATCGCTTACAACCTCCCCCGAAACGATATTCTCCTGAACAAATACGTCAACGCCATTATCAAGGCTTCCGAAAGCGCCGCCGGGCTGGTGCAGCAACTGCTGGCATTCACCAGGGAGGAGGATCAACTTTTCGAAGTAATCGATCTGAATAAAATTATTGGCGATTGGACCGAACTGCTGACCCAGATTGTGGGCGACGCGATTCGGATCGAGTACCACTTGACTCCGGATATTTATCCCATTCAGGGAATTCCGGAAAAAATCCGGCAGGTCATCATGAATCTGGTCATCAATGCGCGGGATGCCATGCCGGGCGGTGGAAAAATTCTTATCGAAACCAAAAATTTAAATCTGAAAAAAAATAAATACATCCAGGATAATTTTATCAAGCCCGGTTCTTATATACTGCTGGATATCAAAGATACCGGTATCGGTATCGACCACAATATCATCAACGACATCTTCAAACCGTTTTTTTCCACGAAATCCCACGGAAAAGGAACTGGATTGGGATTGTCAATCGTGAAAAGAATTATCCAGGAAATGAATGCCCATATCCAGATATCCAGCCAGGTGAATGGCGGAACCACGGTATCCATTTTTTTTCCGTGCCATCAGATCATTAAGGAAAACCGGGTTGTCGAGGAACACAACCTGATTTACCAGGGAACAGGCGAGACTATTCTGCTGGTTGAAGATGATGATGAAGTGCGAGCCATGCTGAAAAATTTACTGGAAAATCACCTGGGATATGCCACCCTCACCGCCAGCAACGGGAAAAAGGCCCTGGAAATACTGGAGACACAAAAAGTGGCCGTCATCGTCACCGATCTGAAGATGCCGGACATGGATGGCATTACCCTGCTAAGCTCGGTAAAAAAAAGATACCCCCAGCTGGCAAAAAAGATTATTGCCATGACCGCTTTTTCAGAGAGCCAGGACTTCCAGCTAACTGATCTGGGATTCCGGGAAATCATCAAAAAACCGATTAAAATCAATCAATTCTCGGAAGCCCTCCATAAAATCCTGAACATCTGAACCCCAGTCCTCCCTCGAACAACGCGATATTCATCGTCAACCCTGATCCGTTCCGAAAATCATAGCGCCCTCAGGTTTCTCCGGCTTGAGCTGAAAGATATGAACGGATCTGCTCCACCACTTCTTTGCTGTGGTTACGGGCATTGGTTTCCAGATCCAGATAGGTCGACCCGGGCATCAGGTTCACCATCCGCCGGGTATTTTCGGGTTCATGCAACCGGTCCTTGGAGGCGCCTACGATAAGCGCCGGAAATTCAACCTGTTCCAGCTTATCCCAGATCCGGTAATTCCACAATGCCATAACCGTTTTTTTGGATTTCCGGGGATCGGCGTTATCCAGCGTTCGGCAGTATTTCAGATACTGGGCTTCATCTGCGGCCATATCCAGCCGGAAGGTTCTCAGATACCATTTGACAAAGGGCCGGAAAAGAACAAACATGGGCGGATAAAAGATTCTAATTAAAATTTTGGCAAATCTCGGAACCCTGAACACGGCATTGGGGCTGATCAACACCAGAGCCCGGGGAGAAACATTGAAAAAGCGGCTGCATTCCACAATGGCCGTAGCGCCCAGTGAACTCCCCAGGATCACATATTGGCCTTTTTTTAGGCCATAATAATCGACCAGTTTCACCACGTCCATACCGATATCAGAGATGCTGTATCCGGCATGGCCTTTTACGATCGAGCTCTTCTTTTCCCGGGTTTCCAAATAATAGACCACAAAATCCCGGGTCATCTCCCTGAGGACTTTTTCCCAGCCGTCGATCAGCGACATCCAGCCGGCCACAAAAACCACAGCCGGCTGGCCGGTTGACCTGGCCGGATGAAAAACGAAAACCCGAAGCCTGACATTTTCGTCTATTTTGACCCACTCTTCCCTGACCGTGGCCCCGGGCGCGCAGAAGGATTTCAAATCCAGTTCCGTTTTTTCCATATATATGATCCTGAACACCTATTTTAAAAAAAACCGGGATTCTTTTCAACTCCCGGCCAGTGAATCTGTTGCTAAAAAATGTTCGGGAAGCAATCCCGATCCTTGACATTCATTTTTTTACCGGGTAATATTTAAAGTAACCATTTCAAAAAATCAATTTCAATTCTGATTGCATTAAGGAGCCACATGGAAATAAGCAAAACATTGTTATCTCCCGACAAGCAAAAACCCCTGTTCGAGGATGCCACCAAGCTCCTGTTCGGCAAACAATTTACCGATCACATGCTTACCCTATCCTATTCGAAACCCAAAGGATGGCACAACCCGGAAATTAAACCTTACGGACCTTTTTCACTCGACCCGGCCGCGCTGGTCTTCCACTACAGCCAGGAGGTATTCGAAGGCCAGAAAGCCTATAAATCACCCGACGGTGATATCCTGCTTTTCCGCCCGCTGGAGAACGCCAAGAGAATGAATAAATCACTGGAGCGCATGTGCATGCCCACCATTCCGGAACCGGATTTCTTATTTTTCGAGAGTGAACTTCTCAAAGTGGAAAAACGCTGGATTCCCGAACAGAAAGGGACGGCACTCTACATAAGACCCACGGTTATTGCCACGGAAGCGGTTCTCGGTGTCCGTCCGTCATCGGAATTTCTCTTTTACATCATCCTTTCACCATCCGGTCCTTACTTTCCCGAGGGCTTCAATCCGGTCGGACTCTGGGTCAGCCGCAAGGTATCACGGGCCGCAGACGGGGGTACCGGCGCGGTAAAGGCCGGCGGCAATTACGGTGGAAGCCTGGTGGCCATCAAAACAGCCCTTGATAAAGGCTACAGCCAGGTTCTGTGGCTGGACGCCAAGGAACACCGCTATGTCGAGGAAGCCGGAGCCATGAACCTGTTCTTCGTGATCCGGGACAAATTAGTCACGCCGCCATTGAGCGGCTCTATTCTCCCGGGCATCACCAGGAAATCTATCCTGGAAATGGCCGATGACCTGGGAATCCGGACAGAGGAAAAAATCATTCCAATCGAAGAGGTTTGCGAAGGCATCCTGAACGGCCAGGTGACCGAAATGTTCGGTGCCGGAACCGCTGCCATCGTCAGCCCGTTTGGGAAACTGAACGTTGACGGAAGGGAATACACCGTCAACAACAACCAAACCGGGCCCATTTCAAAAAAAATATATGAAGAACTCATCGCCATTCAATACGGAAAAAAGCCGGATCCCTACGGCTGGGTCCACCGGGTCAAATAAAATATTTTTTTCATTCCCGGAAATTAATTTCGGTTGAACTTCCGTTCATTTTCGGTTTGAAAAAGTAATTTCAGAACCGCCACAAGACCACAATCAGCACCAGTATCAGGAGTACCGATAACACCAGAAT
>CAZOWT010000153.1:0-6958 GCA_964583345.1 uncultured Clostridia bacterium | reverse complement strand
GGCCTGGGGAATCTTCCGTTGATCGGTTCATTGCGACCCAAAAATTTCATTCATATCGTACTGGACAATGAAGTTTACGGAACAACCGGCAATCAACCGACGATATCCTCTGAAGTTGATTTGAGAGAGATTTCCAGGGTATCGGGTTATCATTCCTCACATCTGATTCATGGGGCAGAAGAATTCACCAAAATTTTCCGAAAAATTTATGGCCAGGCAGGACCTCACTTTATCCATTTTAAAGTTAACCAGAAAATAGACCTGGCCTGTGCCCGTATTCCATATTCTGCCGAACAAATCAGGGACCGGTTTATAAACAGCTGACGTTAACCAATGGTCTTTGATGGATAAAACCAACCGAATTTCATTTTAAACTGAAGTTTTGAAGATCCTGAAGCGTCTGGATATTGATAATCTCGATATTTATTCCCAATTGTTTGGCCGTTCTGGATACCAAACCAGCCAGCACTTTGCCCGAACCTATTTCGGCATATTTTTTTATTCCATATTCCTGGAGAAATTTCAACAAGGTCCCATGCCAGAGAACTGGCCTGGACACCTGTTTTATCAAAGCCTGCCGGGCCTCATCGCCTTTATGCATCTCTTTGGCTTCCACATTATTGATCACCGGGAAATTTAAATCTCTAAATTCTGTCTGGTCCAAAAGAATTTTAAGCCTGTCTTCTGCCGGATGCATGAGTGGAGAATGAAAGGGAGCGGAAACCGGAAGGAAAACCGCCTTGGGAGCTGATATTTTCTGAACGGCCAGCTCGACAGCCAATTTCTCTCCGGAAATTACAATTTGACTGGCACTATTCCAGTTGGCAATATCAACCACACCATCGACTGTTTCCAAAACCTCTTTTATTCTTTCGATATCCACTCCGATGATGGCAGCCATTGATCCCTGCCCGACCGGAACGGCTTCCTGCATATACATCCCTCTTTTATGAACCAGCATAATGGCATCCTCAAAGGGAAAAGAGCCGGCTGACAGAAGTGCCGAGTATTCCCCCAGGCTATGACCGGCAGCCATAAAGGGCTCCTTGCCCAACAGGTTGAACAGTATATGGGAGACTGTTAACAGGGCTGGCTGGGTATTGAAGGTGAGTTTTAACTCCGCTTCCGGGCCTTCGAAACAAATTTTCGAAAAATGATATCCCAGAATATCATCAGCAATTTTAAAAGTTTTCCGTCCGAATTCAGTATCCCGAAAAAGGTCAGCTCCCATTCCCACCACCTGGGAACCCTGGCCGGGAAATAAAAAAGCATAATCTTTCATTTTCACTCCTTATTGGGTCATGGTCAGGACCAATTCAATTGTCTGCCAATCAAGCTATAGCGAAAAATAATACCTTCCATAAGTTTTTTTCCTTTGTTTATTGATTAAGTCCAAATTTGTTTTTCATCGCTTCATATCCCGGCCAACCAGAAGTTCCACGGCTGTATTCGCCTGCATATTGGCCACAATAGCCACTCGGGATGCGGACAGTCCCAAACTCATCTCGCTTTGGCCATCACCGCAGATATAAATATTGCCGGATTTCATGACCTTTAAACTTTCGGTATTTCCATACCCGCCCAATCCACTGGCACAAATAACCGGCTTCCCGGGGAAATTTTCACACCATTTTTCGATCAACCAGGATTTATCTTCGGCCTTGTCAAAAGCCTCGATTAAAAGATCAACCTCTTTAAAAACCGATATTATATTATTTTGGTCAAGTTTCCCGGCATGCAAACACAATATCAATTCCGGATTTATATTCCTCAGTTGCCGGGCAAGCGCATCAACCTTCCTCTTTCCCACATCATCCAGAAAATAATGTTGGCGATTGAGATTGGAAACCTCAACCCGATCAAAATCTGCTATTACCAGACTCCCAATTCCGGAACGCACAAGTGAAACAGCCACATTGGATCCCACACCTCCCAATCCGGCAATACCCACTTTTTTTTTTTTTAGAATTCCGGTTATTCCGGGAACATTTCTTTCAAAAATTGATTGATTCAATTTTTTGGGGTATTTCACCTGAGTTTGTTTTAAAAAATGAATTCTTTTAACATCCGCGCTTTTTCTCATCATATTTTTTTCCCGCTTGTTTGTCAAGTAGCTTAAAGAAAGGATGCCCTCAATCAATATTTTTCTGTTTAATATAATTTACAAGTTCAATGACAATAAACTATAATCAATACAGGAGTGTACCATGGAAAAAAAAGGATTCAACTGGCTATTGGCGAGAAAGATTTCTATCATTTCTTTCCTGATTTTATCCTGGAGTCACGGCGGTTTTTCTCAATCCCATTTCCAAGAAGACCTTTTGGGTGTTTTTCAATACCGGCAGCTTGGTCCCTACCGGGCAGGCGCCTGGATTTCGGACATTGATGTTCCGGAAAATCCGGGAGAAGAAGAAAAATATACATTTTATATCGCTGCCAGAAACGGCGGTGTTTGGAAGACCATTAATAATGGAACAACCTTTACCCCCATTTTCGACAAATACGGTGTCAATTCAATTGGAGCAATCTGTGTGGATCCTATTGATCCCCGGACCATTTGGATTGGAACCGGCGACGCTTCCAATACCCGCTCCTCTTATGCCGGGAATGGGATTTACAAGTCGGTTGATGGTGGGATATCATTTCAAAATATGGGTCTGGAGGATAGCCACCATATCCCCAAAATCCTGGTCAATCCAACAAACTCAGATATGGTATACGTCGCAGCAATGGGGCACCTATTTTCCTCAAATAACGAAAGGGGGCTTTTTAAAACAGTTGATGGCGGAAAATCCTGGACAAAAATTTTGTTCATCAATGAAAATGTCGGCGTGATCGATATCGCCATCAACCGGGACAATCCGGATATTTTATATGCAGCCACCTACGAGAAATACCGGTCACCCTGGCATTTCGAAGCCGGGGGAGAAGCGAGCGGAATCTATAAAACAATGGATGGGGGAGAAACCTGGGAAAAACTGAGCAACGGATTGCCATCGGGCAAGATCGGCCGTATCGGGATTGACCTGTATCGAAAAAATCCGGACATCATATATGCGGTTTTCGAAAACCTGAATCCAAAACCCGGAACGAATATTGATGGCCTAGAGAAAAAGGAATTCGATCCCATGAAAGATCCCTATTTCGATAGTCTTATCGGGGGTGAAGTTTACCGTTCCCGGGATGCCGGGGAAAACTGGGAAAAAATGAATTCAAATAATGACAATGTGAGCGGAAAAGCAGCTTATTCATTTAACCAGATTTGGATTGACCCCAATAATCCGGAAAGTATCTTCATCAACAATGTTAATATGAATACATCACACGATGGGGGACGAACCTGGAGGGACCTGGATTGGCCACCCAAATCACTTTTCTTAAATATGTTCGGCGATGTGCGGACATTCTGGATAAATCCCAGGGATTCCAGGCATATGATGATTGGAAGCGACGGGGGTGTTTACCAGACATTTGATGGTGGGAAAACTACCGATCATCTCTATAACATCCCCCTGGGTGAAATTTATCATGTGGAAACGGACTTGGCCAAACCATATAATATTTATTTGGGGCTTCAGGACCACGAATCCTGGCGGGGGCCGTCAAACAGCTGGAAAGGTGAAATCAGCCTCGAAGACTGGTATATTACCGGCCTCTGGGATGGCATGGTCACCAAGGTCGATCCGAATGATCCCAGGTGGCTTTATACCACCACCCAGTTTGGGAATCACCAAAGAGTTGACCAGATAAACGGCGAACGAATAAATATCATGCCCATAGCTGAAAAAGGTCACCAGCCATACCGGTATACCTGGACCACTCCCCTGGAAATTTCACCCCATAATAGCCTTATCATCTACACCGGCGGCCAGATGCTGCTGCGTTCCCTGGACAAGGGGTGCCACTGGGAGGAAATCAGCCCGGATTTGACCAATAACGATCCGGTGAAAATCGCTGGTAGAGGCCATATGATGTACAATACCATCACCACTATATCGGAATCACCCATAAAGGCTGGGATTATCTGGGTGGGCACCGATGATGGGCGTATTCACCTCACAAAAAACCACGGCAAGACCTGGCAGGAATTCACCGGAAAATTAACCCAATCAGGTGTTCCGGAAGAAATATATGTCAGCCGGGTTCTGGCTTCAAAAATCAATTTTGAAACCGCATATGTGGCCAAATCAGGGTACCGAAATGATAATTTCAAACCTTTTTTGTTCAGGACAACCGATTTCGGTGAAACATGGGAAAATATTGCCTCAAACCTGCCTGAATACCCCATCTCGGCAATAGCTGAAGACCGGACCAATCCGAATTTACTATTTATTGGAAACGATACCGGTGTTTTTGTTTCCATCAGCGGTGGAAAGGAATGGATTCCATTTAAGAACAACATGCCACCCGTTCCGATACGTGACCTATTGATTCATCCCAGCGAAAAAGACTTGATTGTAGGTACATTCGGCCGAGGGGCCTATGTGACCGACATCTCTCCGCTGGTCGAATTCAATGAAAAAAAACTTCAAGAAAAGGCATATCTCTTTGATATTGAAACCAAGCCCCAGCTTAACTATTCTCAGCAGGCCACCTGGGGAAATTACCGTCTCATGGGTGACCGCCATTTATTCACGCCCAATGAATCCAATGGAATTATTATTTATTATTATTTAAGGGAGCCGCTGAAAAAGAATCCGGAAATTCAAATTTTCACCGGTAAAGGAAAACAGGTTGCTGTGTTAAAATGCGAAAGCGGCAGGGGAATCCAACGGGTCAGATGGGATACAAGTGGAACATCCCCCGGACATTATCGAGTTGTACTGAAGGCGGACAAAATTATTTTAATAAAGAACATGTCTGTTTCAACAGCCTGGAAATGGCATGTCGGAAACCAGGGAAAAATCAGGTGATAGGCGAGACATCACGGGATTTAATGGTCTGAAACCCTGGTTCAGCTCTTCTCAATGATGACTTCTATTTTTTGAGAGTGGGCTGGGATTTTATCCAGAGAATCCACCATCCCCTGAATCACACGGTAAAAAATATTTTCCACAAAATGATTCAGCGGGATGATTTCCCCATCAATTTTTAAAACGACACCCGCCTGGTTGTTTTCATTCATTGGCTTTCTCCTCCATGAATTTTGCGATATCTTCAAAATCATCAGGATGAAAACAGGGTATGGACAGAGCCATTTTCTCCCGGGAAATAACGGCTGAAAGTATTTCCGGCGGAAATTTCGGTTTTCTTTCTCCGGTCGAGTCATATACTTCGATGGCCGGGATCCCTTTCCTGATTAATCCTTCCAGAATCAGGACATCAACATGCTGGAGCTCGGGAATAATCATATCCAAGACTTCATCGCCTTTTTCCCTTCTCTGCATCCTGATAATCTCACCCTGACCGGAAAGATAAACCTGATCAGCTCCGGCATCGAGAAATTTATAAGAATCCTTTCCCTCCGGTTGAAGGGAATATGCGTGGGGGACATTTTTCAGAACGGCAACCGTTTTTTTTTTCGCCTTGAAAAAAAAAATTAACCGGGTTATTAAAGTTGTTTTTCCACTGCCGGACCAACCAACCACAGAAAAAATCTTCATCGATTAATGGTATCCCAATCGCAATCAGCTGTCAATGAACCGGTAAAGATACAAAATTTCGAACATTATTCTTTTTTATCAAGGCAACAAATCGTTGATTTTTTTTTTTCATTATGCTATTAAGCCTAATATTCGGATAACGGAGGTACAAGATATGAAATCCAAATTGATAATTTTATTGCTTTTTTTTGCCGTTTCGGGTCTAATCTTCTCCCCCGCCTGCAAGAGTGGATGTGATTACAGTATTCTTGGGACCTGGTCTATTGTGATCACCATCCCCGGCTGGTATGCCGCACCATCAATGAGCTGGACAGAGACATTGACATTTAGCGGTACCGACGAAAGCGGAACCATTACCGGCTGGGCCTATGCTCCCGGTCAGGTCGGGACATTCACGGTCACGGATTGCAACCTGGTTCAAATTCTGTACAATTACATAGATTATGACTGGGGAAACACCAATATCATATTCAACGGTACCCTGACTACTGATACCACCATGAACGGAACCGGAACCTGGGATGATGATTGGGGTCTGGAAAATCTAAACTGGAGCGGAAACAAAGTATTATAGAAAAAGACAATTCCGCATTAAAGAACAATTCCACCGGTTGAGGCTTCTTAAACAAATGGATCTCACGGTTGAGGTGGGTAAGAATTATCCTAAAACGATAAACCGGGCAAGATTTTTTTACATCCTTAATCCTCCCCGAAAAATATTTCCACTTTTCCATAACACAAATTGATAATCCTTTTTCACCAGCCGGTAAATACAGGAAATCAAATGAAAAGAATTTCATGTTTACTCCTGCTGCTGGTACCCCTGACCCAAGCAGTTTTTTGTAAACAAACCGAATCGAGCCGTCAAATATTCAGCCATGGCTTTCTTCGAAATTTTAACCTTAAAATGGACATTCAACCCGCAACGACAACAAACCCATTTTTTTTTTTAAAATTCAAAAAAAAAAGACAGCACACCGCCGAAGCCGAAAATATAAATTTGGAAAAAGGAACCCAACGCCTAAAATCGGTTGCCGTCCGGGTAAAGAATAAATATAAAAATGGTTCCCGCGCTTTCTTAGAAAGCCTGACTTTCATGTCCATTTCCGCTGCACTTTACTGGTGGCGCTGGGGATTATGGGCAGAAGACTGGCAATATTCGTTTTCCTGGGATGAACAGAAAATTCGGTTTTTTACACTTGAAGCCACAAAATTTGACTCCAATTCTTTTATGACCAATTTCTCTCATGGGCCGAACGGAGCGATTTTCTATAATTTTGCCCGGACAAACAACCTGGGGGTAGGCGAATCTCTTCTCTATTCCCTAACCTCATCACTTTTCTGGGAATATTTGG
>CAZOWT010000152.1:0-6967 GCA_964583345.1 uncultured Clostridia bacterium | reverse complement strand
GAGTACTTTTTCTTTAATCCAAGTTAATGATTCTTCCGGTGTGCACTTCCAGTTCGAGGGACAGTTGGACACCACCTCCACGAATGTGGTACCCAGCCCTTTCATTTGAATTTTAAAAGCCTTTTCAATGGCTCTTTTGGCCTTGCGGGTGTTGGCCGGGGTATTGCAACTCACCCTTTCCACATATGCCACCCGGTCGAATTGAGATACCATCTCGCACATTTTCAGCGGCATACCGGTGGTTAGCCGATCCCTGCCGTAAGGCGTGGTGGTGGTTTTTTGCCCTTCCTGGGTGGTGGGGGCCATTTGGCCGCCGGTCATGCCGTAAATGCCGTTATTGATGAAAATAAAGGTGAAATTTTCACCCCGGTTGCAGGCATGGATGGTTTCCGCCGTGCCGATGGCTGCCAGATCCCCGTCACCCTGGTAGGAAAAGACAATTTTGTCGGGGAGCATTCTTTTAATCCCGGTTGCCACGGCAGCTGCCCGGCCATGGGCTGCTTCCTGCATATCGATATCGAGATATTCATAGGCAAAAACCGAACAGCCCACCGGGCATACGCCGATGATTTTATCCTGGATATCCCATTCTTCCACGATTTCCATCAGTATTTTATGGATGGTCGAATGGAAACATCCCGGGCAGTAGTGCATCCGTTTGGGAAGCAGGGTTCTGGGGCGTTTATATATTTGTTCGTATCCTGGTTTCATCTGATTCTCCTAAAGCAAATTGTTTTTTATATGACTTAAAATTTCATCGGGTGTGGGGACGATCCCTCCGGTGCGGCCGTAGAAAAAAACCGGCTTTTTGCCGTTGACCGATAGCCTGACGTCTTCGACCATCTGCCCTGCGTTCATCTCGACCGAAATAAAAAATTTGGTCTGGCTGCGGGCAGCGATTTCCTCCAGGGCCTTGACGGGGTAGGGCCACAGGGTGATGGGCCTGAAGAGTCCCATTTTTATTCCCGATTTCCGGGCCAGATCGACCACTTTTTTGGAGATGCGGGAACAGAGTCCGAAGGCGGCAATTACATATTCCGCGTCATCCAGCTGATATGATTCGAAGCGGATTTCGTTTTCCGTAATTTTTTTATATTTCGCCTGCAATCTCAGGTTGACCTTTTCCATAATTTCCGGCTGGATGAAAAGCGAGGTAATGATGTTTCTTTCCCGGTCCGGTTTTTTCCCGGTGGTTGCCCAGGGTTTATCGGGCTGATAGCGAATCGGATCCGGAAGATTCACTTTTTCCATCATCTGACCTATGGCCCCATCGGATAGCAACATGGCCGGTGTCCGGTATTTATCAGCCAGTTCAAAAGCCAGTCCCACATGATCGACCATTTCCTGGACCGAATTGGGAGCCAGTACGATCAAATGGTAATCACCATGCCCTCCGCCTTTGACTGCCTGAAAATAATCTCCCTGGCTGGGCTGAATCGTGCCCAGTCCCGGACCGCCCCGGATAACGTTGGCAAACACGCAGGGGAGCTCGGCACAGGCTATGTATGAGATTCCCTCCTGCATCAATGAGAATCCGGGGGAAGAGGTGGTGGTCATGACCCGGGCGCCCGCCGCGGCAGCCCCGTACACCATGTTGACCGATGCGATTTCACTCTCTGCCTGTATCAATACATAATGATGGTTGGGTTCCTGAAGGGCCAGGTATTCGACCACCTCGGATTGAGGGGTTATGGGATAGCCAAAGTAAGCCTGAAGGCCGGCGCGAATGGCGGCTTCTCCTAGGGCTTCATTACCTTTCATAAATTTTGTTTCAGCCAACTTTTCCTCCGAAAAAATATCTTATGGGTTTAACTCCGATTCCATAGCTATTGCCGGAATGGTCAAGAGTCAAGGAAACCGATTGAAATAATTTCCACAGCCTGGATGTCAAGGAGAACCGGCATCAGCTCACTTTTTTAAATACAGTGATTGCCGCATCCGGACATACGATTGCACAGTTCTGGCAGGCAATACATTTGTCTTCATCCGCCAAATATGCGTAATACAAACCGTAGCTATTGGTATCGGATGTGTTAAGTGCCAGGCACTTGGTCGGGCAGTGAATCACGCACAGGTTGCAACCTTTGCAGACTTCCGATGCAATTTCCACATATCCTTTTGCAGGCATGCCTCCTCCTTATTTAAATTTATTTTTACCATGTTTGGCTTAAAATTTCAAGAAAAATATCCAGATAAATTGAATATTTTTCCGGGTCGGGGCTTAATCTGACCCTGGCCGCGGGCAGGTCATGATGATTGTGGATTCTGATCCGTTGTCTTGATGGTCCGGTCCACCACATTCATGAACGGATAGGGGATTTCTATTCCTTCACGGTCAAATCTCTCCTTGATCCGGTTTTTAATCTCGCGGTCGACATCCCATTGTTTGCCGGGAAGGGTTTTGGCCAGGATCCTGAACTGGAGAGCCGAATCCCCGAATGAGAGGATTCCCTGCGGTACGGGTTCCTGGATGAGCATGGGTTTCCACTCGGGGTCGGAGAATATTTCCTGGCAGAGATTTTTCAGAACCGCCAGCACTTTCCGGCAGTCTTCTTCATAGGATACGCCCACTTCAATGATTGTCCCGGACCATTCATGGGTGAGATTGGATATATCGGAAATATTGCCGTTGGGGATAATATGAACGGTGCCGTCCAAGGCCCGCAATTTAATGGTGCGCAGGGAAATTTTTTCCACCACTCCGCTTTTTCCCTCAATACTGACGATATCGCCCAGGGCCAGCTGCTCTTCCATTAATATAAAAAAACCGGAGACCATATCCTTAACCAGCGATTGGGAACCGAAACCGATTGCCAGCGATAAGCCGCCGGCAGCGACCAGGAAGGGCGCGTAATCGATGTTGAGTTCGCCCAGAACCCAAAGCACCGCCAGAATCCACAATGTGATTTTGATGACCGAGAGAATGATGGAAGACAACGTATGGTAGCGTTGCTTTCGCTGGGGAGAAAGCCCTTCGCTTTTACCGATGGTGCTGATCAGGCGCTTGCCCAGATGACGGAAAATCCTGATCAGAAACATGACCAGTAAAAATGCGATCAAAATGACCACAATGCCTTTCAACAGTTTTTTCTGAAATTCCTTTTGTTTACGTTTTTTTAAAAAAGCGATTTCTGTTTCCGCTTCCGCTTCTTTTTTTTTCAGGGTGTCGATTTTTGACTGGCTTAAATAGATAAAGGTTTTGGTGGTGTTGAGGCGGGGGATTTCCAGTCCGTTCAGCCGAATTTCCCTGACCTGGGCCGAAAGGTTAAAGAGCAACGCTTCAAAGGGATCCTGGGATCGGTCCGATTTATTTCGCAATGTTTCGATTTCCTTCCTTTTTTCCTCGATTTTCGATTCGTGCTGACGCTTCTTGTTTTTCAGATCGTTTAGTTTTTTTAATTCTTCGGTTAATTCCGAGGAAATAAAGTTGCGTCTGTCGTTCCATTTTTCGATGAGCGTTGACATATCAACCGCCTGGTTATCGCTTCGGAGATTATCTTTTATTTCATCGATGATTTCCTTTTTCTGAAATATCAGGTTGGCCCTTTCCAGTTCGTTTTGCATCCGGTCGATGAGCAGGGCGACATGATTGATTTCTTTTTGGTTGAGTAGGATACTCATGGCTTTGTTTCCGGAAAATTCCCTGAGTTTGGCGGTGATCAGATTTTTTAGTTTCGGATATTTTCGATTTAACTCCAGCAGAAAAGGGAAAACCCGGTCTTCGAGCAGGTTGTATTGCTCGATCAGCAGGTCGAATTTTCTTTTGTTGAAATCGATCTGTTCGACAACCTGGTTGGTTCGTTCCAATTCTTCGAATTCGGGAAATTTCTTGGGTGAATATTCCTCCAGAGTAGAAACCTGAGTCTTAAGTTCAAGGAGCTTGGTCTCCATTTCTTTTAATTCCTGAGGCGGCCAGGATTGTCCATACAGAAAAAGTTCAAAAAAATAAAAAAAACTGAATATGAGAAGGATCAAACGTTTCATTTTTACCTCCCTGGAATTTCAGGGATCATCCTGATTCTAAAAATTATATTATTTTTTTTTATTTTACACAACCGGATAATGAGGTCTTCACTTGACATTTGAAAATTTTATCACATATAATATTAAGGTTAGAGGAGAGACAGATGAAAAAATTGGCATTAGTCTTGACCGGGATAATCATTCTTTCTTTTTTACTGGGTGCCGAGGATAACATTTTAAACCTGGGTAAGATTCAATTTCCGCGCCCTTTTGTCCATGCTCAACAGAATTTTGGCAAGGGGATTTACCGGGTATTTCTGACCCAGAAGGAAGATGCCATGTATTTTAAGGTTTTCAATGTCAAAAATGAATTTCTGTTTGAAGAAATGGCCATTACAAAGCCCTATCAGGGTAAATCCAAGAATTTCAGATTCCGAATAAAAAGAGAGCTGTTAAAAGGTAACGAATATTTTCGGCTGCAAATCACCCGGCCGGATAATATTTATTTGGCGTTTTTTCTGTTGCAGCAACCGGGTGGCGGTGAGGCTGATTCGCAAAAAGCGTATCCCCAAACCGAAGACGAAAACAAAGCCGGTTAATGCCGGGGCCGGTCGAGAAAAACAACCCGATTGAAACAAAAAGGGTTACTCCCCGGGTCAATCTTCGGGAATGGCCTTATCCGTATAGTAATAATCGACAATCCGGGACCGGTCCTCTTCGGTGGTGAACTCCAGCGGTTCGGTTCCGGTGAGGAATGCCTCGTTAAAGGGATACAGGCAGTCGGGAGTCAACAATTTGCCGGTATATTTGTCAATTTCCACCATAATCACACCGGATGGTTTCCTGAATTCCTGCATCACGGGATATTTTTCCAGGTGTTGTTCCATATATTTTACAAAGATCGGGCAAGCGGCCTTGGAACCGGTTTCCTTGTTCCCCATTGATTTTTTTTCTTCAAACCCGACCCAGATACCGACCGTGACCGATGGAGAAAATCCGATAAACCAGGCATCGGTATAATCGTCCGTGGTGCCGGTTTTCCCTCCAATCGGGGCATTCAGATATTTGGCTCGCCAACCGGTTCCGCTCTTGACCACCCCCCGCAACAGGTAATTCATCAGATAAGCGGTATCCTGTTCCAGAACCTGTTTCCGGTCGGGATAATTTTCTTCAATGATGTTGTTGTTCAAATCGCGGATAATTCTGATCGGGTAAGGGTTCACCCGAATTCCCAGATTGGGAAAGACGGTATAGGCAGCCACCATTTCCTTCAGGGTGACCTCAAAAACGCCCAGAGAAATCGCCATATAGGGTTTAATGTCCGAGGTTATTCCGAATTTCCGGGCATAACTGACAATCTTCTCCGGACCCAGTTGCTCTACTATTCTGGCGGTGCAGGCATTCCGTGACAACTCGAAGGCCCTTCTCAGGGTCAGCGGTCCCTTGAATGACTTGTCCTCATTCTGCGGTTCCCAAAGCTTATTCTGCCATTCGTCAAAATAGGCGAATGGCTCGTCTTCGATAATGGTTGCCGGAGTATAGCCGTTTTCCAGGGCAGCGGTATAGACGATAGGTTTGAAGGTCGAACCGGTCTGGCGCAATGCCTGTACGGCATTATTCCATTTGCTCTTCTCAAAAGAATATCCGCCCACCATGGCTTTGATTTCCCCGGTTTTGTTATCCACCACCAGAATGGCACCCTGCACTTCCGGTTCCTGTTCCAAACCCAGCACCAGTTCCTTTTTTTTCTCATCGACCTCCAGAATTTTGAAAAGGGCAATGTCACCTGTTTTGAGGATTTTGGTCAGGGGTTTACGGGGCCAGGCGGCATTGGCTGCTTTCAGTTTTCCCGAAAAGGTATCGACTCGAACCAGAGCCAGTGAATTGCTGACTTTGGTCACGATACCCTTGACAATTTCAGCGGTTTTGATCTCGGATTTTTTCCATTCCGGCAGGATATAACTGTCAATATCCAGCTGATTTTCCAGCAAATTGAACGGCTTGGGGTTGCTCTGCCAGCCGATTCGTTTTTGAAGATCCCTCAACCCTTCCCGCAATGAATTTTCAGCCCATTTCTGCATTTCACTGTTCAGTGTGCTGTATACCTTTAATCCGCCCTGGTAGAGTAGGGTTTCTCCGAATTTTGATTCGATATATTTTCGGATTTCCTCCAAAAAATAATCGCCGATGGATTCCTTTACCGATTCGTAGGGTTCTTTCGGTAGTTCGACTTTAAGGGCTTCATCGTACTGTTTTTTGTCGATATAATTCATCGAAAGCATTCGTCTTAAAACCAGATTACGTTTGAACCGGCAATTGTCCGGGTTGGTAAAAACATTGAAAAGACGGTTTGGATTGGGGTTAATGGCAGCCAGCAATGCGGCTTCGGAAACCGTAATTTTCCCGATCGGTTTTCCGAAGTAATATTGAGAGGCGGCCGCCACACCATATACACTGGCTCCGAGAAAAATTTTATTTAAATAAAACGTGAGAATCTGATCTTTAGAATAGTTCCTTTCGATCTGGATAGCCAGGAGCATTTCATTGAATTTGCGGGATACGGATATTTCCCGGGTGAGGAAGAGATCCCTGGCCAATTGCTGGGTAATGGAACTCCCCCCCCCTTTTTTCTTTCCGAAAACCAGGCCGCCGACCGCTCTGAGAACCCCTTTGAAATTTATTCCCCAGTGGGAGTAAAATTCCTTGTCCTCGGCAGCCACAAAGGCTTTCTTTATGATAACCGGTATTTCGAAGCTTCTCAAAACCTTTCGCTTCTCTACCGCGAATTCCTTGATGAGGGAACCCCGGTCGTTGTAGATGGTGGTCATCACCACCGGTTTTATATCTTCCAGGTTTTTGATTTGATTGGGAAAGCCTTTCTGATAGACCAGAATGATACCCAGAAGCGATCCGACCAGCATGGTGACCACAATGCTTAGCAGGAAAAGAATAATTTTCAGATTTTTTAGAATGAAATTTTTCATCACCCCATATATAGCACAAC
>CAZOWT010000151.1:0-6982 GCA_964583345.1 uncultured Clostridia bacterium | reverse complement strand
TCCCATTGGAAAAAATTTTTTTGTCCGGTAAAATGAACATGGGTTTTGGTTGGATGGAATATCCCGGTTAACATGAAACAGGAAGAAAAAGACAGGATTTTGTTTGATTCCATTGCCGGCAAATATATTAAAAAAGATAAATTTTCTTCCTCGATTATCCCGCGGAAAACTTTGTTGCTGAATGCCATATCTCCCTGGTTGAAACAGCCGAAGTCCCTGGGAATCCTGCTGGATATCGGTTGCGGGGTTGGCGCAGCGGCGGAGTATCTGAAAGGATATTACCGCAAATATATCGGCATTGATCAATCCAGCCAGATGGTTGATGCCGCCAGGATTTTTAACCGCGGCAATCCGGATGCGCAATTCATTGCCGGAAACATCAAGACATTCGAGTGTCCAGACAGATCTTTTGATATGGTACTATCCATAGGGGCCTTGCACCACATGACCGATCTTGATTCGGTGATAAAGACCCTCTGCCGGTTGTCCAAATCCGGAGGGATTATCCTGGTTATTGAACCGCATTCCGCAAATCCCGCTATTCAATTGCTGAGATCGGTCAGAGGCCGGTTGGATAGGACCTATTCCCGGGACCAGATATTTTTTTCTGAAAATGAACTGATAACTCTGTTTGAAAAAAACAATATCAGCAAAATATCATGCGAATACATGGGGTATTTTTCCACACCTTTCGCTGAAATCGTGTTTCATCCGCAATTTCTGTTTACGCCGCTGAGCAAAATGGCTACAACTATCGATTCCTGGCTTTACCGGCATCTTCCCCGGAGTTTGGGAAGATTGGGTTTCAAAATTGTGCTGTCCGGCCAGGTCAGGTAAGTCGAAGGAAACGTGTCAATTAAGGCGGTATACGGTATAGCGAAGGTCCCGGTAAATGATTTGCAGTCGGGCCAGATATTGGTCCAGGATTTCTCTCTGCAAATCGGAAAGCCTGTATATTTTTGACAATCGGCCCAGTCGTTGCAGGCCGCTTTCACTGTAGAGAATATGGGTAACCTCACGGGAATGTAATTTCCTTAGAAGCTCTCCGAAACCGGTATTTTTTCTGATCATCCGGATAATCGGGTGATAATCAGCAAATGAGCAGGCGATGAATGGTCTCTTGAGATAAAATGTTCTTTCTTCACCCAGGAGAATAATCAGATTCTGCCGCGTCAAAGTCCGGTTAATAAATTTTACCGCCGGGTAGTATGGAATGGCATTCAAATATTCCACCGGCTTAGCGTTTCTTCCTGCGGCAACCTTGAGCTTCACATAGTGGATTCCCTGAAAAAAGGATTCCTGGAGATTAATCTGGAGAAGCAGATGAATGGATAAAACAAAAATGAGCAGGATGATGATTATGTTTCTGACCGGAATTTTTTTTCCCAGAACATTTTCCATTCCCGAGCCGACGGGTATGGATAGCAGCAGGATTGAAGACAGAAAATAGCGCGGAACCCTGGCAAATAGAAGCAGCATCATGAAGGCCAGAATTGAGGACCATATGAGGAATCGGTTTGGTATCCCCCTGGCAGAGAAAACCAGAAACGGCAGGGACATTAAAAATAAAATTCCCCAGACAGCTGTCATGCCGTATTTGTATGGTTTGATAAACAGTTCGATCGGAAATATCAAAGTATCTGTAATCCTGGTTTCCTGACCTCTTTTTAGTGCAGTTGAGAAATTCTCTGACTGTTCACTGTTCCAGAATTTGCTTTTAAAAATAGGGTTGAAATAGGGATAGACAGGATTCCCGCAGATCAGCATATTTTTTATCATCCAGGGGACCATACAGGCGAATACCAGCAGTGAAATCAGGATAACGGTTGCCGCCTTTTTTTTTATGGATGCGCCTGTAACCAGGAAAACAGATATCAGGAAAGCGAGGTAATAAAAGGCGAAAACATATTTTGTCGAAATAGACAGTCCCCAAAATATACCGCATAAAAAGAGTTTCTTGTTTTTGTCCGGTTTTTTCAGATGCAGGAAAAAAGAATAATTCGCGCAAAAAAGAAAGAGCATTCCGAGCATATCCGGTTTTGATGAAGCCGATAGAAATCCGATCTGGGGAATGGTGTAAAAGAGCATGGGCCCGAGCAGCGGAAACCGGGAGGAAATGAAATTCTTGGACCAGTTGACCATGAGTATCAGAATGGCGATTCCGGAGAAAAAAGAGATAAGCTTGGGGATATAAACCGTTCCCCCAAGCAAAGAAAACAGAAACAGCATTTCCCCGTTCAGGGGAAGGTTTGAGTTGAAGTTGCAATTCCAGGGAACGATCCCGCCATGTTGAATATAGTACTGGGGAATAGCCAGATGGTAGAGCATGGAGTCATAAAACGTCGGAGGGAAAAGGCAATAAAAAAAGTTGACGGCGGAAAATATTCCGATCAGCACAACCGGCAAATTGATTTTAAATTCTGGCCGGAGCGGACCTGGGAACCTGAAATTTAATATCAGGAGGGTGTTTCCCGTCAGAATCACAGCCAGGAAGACCCAGAAATTCAGGACATGCAGCGAGGCAAATATGAGTGTCGCATAAGATATGGTTCCCAATCCCAGTGCCAGGCGCAGGATGATGGTCGTGAAAGAATTTTCGGATATATCAGATTTGAAAAAAATAAAGGTAAATCCAATGGCGGCACCGAACAGGAAGAAAGACTGGAAAAACCCGATTAGCAATGCCATTTACCTGAGCCATCAATATGATTTATTTCCAATGTTTTTATTTCCCGGATTGTTTGGAAATACTTTTATTGATCAAGTCAGCCAGCAATCCCATCATCATGATGATCATTGAGAAGATAAACAACATCACCGTGGTATCGGTCAGATTGACATTGATGATATCCCGGGTCAGGGATATCAATGTCATCCCAAAGATAATGAAGAATCCGGGCATGAATACCCGCAGGGGATTGAATAACATCGAAATTCTTAATATCAAAAGAAAAAAATTGTAGGTATCCCGAAAGGGATTCAATTTGGATTTGCCACTTCTTTTCATATAGTTGATGGGAATGTTTTTGATACCATAATGACCCATGATGGCTGAAAGGGTTAGGGTGGTGGTGAACGAAAATCCATCCGGAAATAAATCCCAGTATCGGTATGCGATTGCTTTTTTAAATATTCTCATGCCCGAATTGACATCTTTGATTTTTCTTCCGGCCAGGTAGGAGGAAAATCGGTTCAAGAACCATTTGGCCGGCCTTCTCAGCAATGGAATGGAACGGATTTTTCCGGTCCTTTCTCCGACCACCATATCATAATCTCCGGTATATTTAAGAAAGTCCGAAAATTTTTTAACCGGATAGGTCCCGTCCCCGTCACATATTCCGATCCAGGAAAATTTACTGTTTTCGATTCCGACCTTGATTGAGGCGCCGTAACCGATTTTAAAGGGGTTGGTCACAGTGCGTATCGTTTTGTCTGTCAACCGCTTTAATATTCCTGAAGTCTGATCGCTGGAGGCATCATCCACCACGATTATCTCAAAATTGACCTGGGATTTCTCCAGGGTTCCAGAGATGTCATTCAGAGTTGATTTTATGGTGTCCGCTTCATTGTAACAGGGGATGATGATGGAAATTTCGGCCTTTTTCATTTTTTTATTATAGTATAACAATTTTTTTTTTAAAACATTGCCGGATTCCCGAATGGTATTTTTTGTCAAGGACCTGTCTCAAAATGGCGAATAAATGATATGGAAGCAGATGCTGTCATGATTGATTAAAACCAGATGTCATGTCATAATATACAATGCTCCAATCCCTTCGATTGCGGTTTGTCCTGGCTTTTTGCTTATTGGGAGCGAATTTTAATACCGGTTTTTCCGATGCCAGCCCCCCGGTCTGGTGGACCATCCAGATCACTGCCACCGTATCGGGGCACTATTATGCGAAGGAAAATCCGCTCAACCTGGCGGGAAGATATTATTTTCTGATCAGTTGCCTGGGGTCCATGGAACGGGATAATGGTGATTATATCCTCTATCAGGGAGAAAAGAATATTATCCGGTCGAACTGGCAGGAAGAAAGAGGAAAAGAAAATTTGGATGTGAGCCTGGCGATGCATCCGGAATTCAAATTGCATTATGTGATCCGGAAAGAAAAAGAAATTTGCTTTGATTTCGAAATTTTTCCCCTTCAGGCCGGAGATAAATACCTTCCGGTTAAAATTGTTTTACCCTGCAGTGATGAAAACGGCCGGATCAACCTCAGGAGCCGGTATAATCATTACATCCTGGATGGATCCAATGTGATTGGCATAATGGAAAATCGCTTGTACCGGGAGAACCGCATATCACAGGTATTCCGCTGGCAGTGGAATAGAAAGCATAAAAACGACCGTCAGGACCATGCGGTCGAACTGAAATTAACGATTATCCGGAAGTTGAAATAACCAGGATTTGGAACAGATAAAAATTCACCGAATCCGGCGATCATGTTTTTTGTGGTTTTCAGCTTGGAAGATCGGATGCCCGGCGAATCCCGGAATTCAAATTGACATTTATATGATTTTTTTGTATATTTTTTATAATTAAGCATGGACGCGATGAAAAAGATTTTTTTTTTAATAATACTGGTGTTTTCGATTATCCAACTGTTTTCTGCTGAACTGTCGGATTTATCTCCGGGAGTGGATTTTTCCGGAGGTTTCCGGGCGGTGTATTCGGATACCGGTATCATATTTACCGAATCCGATGAGAAAAATTCCCTGATCGCGATGATCACCGCGCTGGAAGTCGACGTCGAGATCTCTGACTATTTGATTGTCGGGATCATCGCCGGCTACAATTGGAACCATTTCCTCAATTCCCTGCCGGTGATATCGCTTCCTCTCTCTCTTGAGATTAACGGGATAACCAGCAACTCGATGATCTTTGGCATAAATTTAAAATCAGAATTTTTTTCCTCCGGTGACTTTTCACTTTTTGCCAAAGCCGAATTCATTTATTTCAAACGGTTTAGTCAGGAATCGGAAATTCCCTTGTCAATAGTTACCGGGACGTCTGTTACCAAAAATTCTTTTTATCAGGGCGGGCTTGATCTGGTGTTGAAATACCATGGATTTCGAGATTTTGATTTGTATCTCGGGCCCCAGTTGAATCTTCTTGACGGAAATTTTTTTGTTTCCGAGACCATCGAAGATATTTCCGAGGAAGTTGAACTGAAATATCGCCAGAAAAATATCGTGGGCGCTCTGGGGGGGATGGCGATTGAATTCGGATTAAACTGGGAGGCTTATCTGGAGATCAGTTTTTTCTCGAGGTTTTCGATCGGGGCGGGAATTTTTTATGCATTTTAGGAGATTTTTATGAAAAGATTTTTCATCCTGGTCTTCATCGGTTTGCTTTCTGTTTTTCAATTCTCTTTTCCCCATTCAAATTTCTCACTGTATCATCAGGGTGAACCGATCAAAATCCAGCCCTCGGGAGCATATGTTCCCGACCAGATCGTTGTCAAACTGGTATCCCCGGAATTGCCGAAGCGATCTATCACCCAAAAATTGAAATCCAGATACAGAGCGGAAATACAGGCAATCGACTTTCATTCCCTGACCGGTTATCATGTTCTTCATTTATTCCCCGGAACTGATGCCGGGAAATTGCTGGCAGTCCTTTCCGCTGATCCCCTGGTTGCCGAAGTTTCACTTAATTATTATGCCGGTCTCCAGTTGGAAGAACCCAATGATCCTTTTTTTCATTTTCAGTATGCCCTGTTCA
Source organism: uncultured Clostridia bacterium (assembly GCA_964583345.1). GTDB lineage: Bacteria > Acidobacteriota > Aminicenantia > UBA2199 > UBA2199 > CAZOWT01. The sequence goes on along the minus strand of CAZOWT010000151.1, from coordinate 1,254 downwards.
ATTATGGCCAGATTTATTATCCCGAAAGCAGGGTCAGCGGGACAATCGGCAGCGATATCAAGGCGCTGGAAGGATGGGATTGGTCGATGGGTACATCAGAGGTGATTATCGCAATCGTGGATACCGGAGTCGCCTTAAATCATGAAGATTTGGTCAATAAAATTGTTCCCGGTTATGATTTTATTCATGACCGCATTGATGCCGCCGATGACAACGGTCACGGCACGCTGGTCGCCTCGATTGCATCGGCGGAAACCAATAATAATTTTGGCAGTGCCGGAGTTTGCTGGATGTCCAGGATAATGCCGGTGAAATGCTTTGACAGCGTCGGGAATGGAGATTATCTGGCTATTGCCGCGGGTATACGTTTTGCTGTTGATCACGGGGCTCAGGTTATCAATCTCAGTTTCGGAGGGGAAAATGACAGCTTCATCCTGAGAGATGCCTGTCGATATGCCTTTGAGAACGGTTGCGTGCTGGTGGCGGCTACCGGCAATGAATCTTCCGATGTTTTATTTCCAGCCCGCTACGACGCATATTGTATTGCCGTCGGGGCCAGCGATGCCCGGGATTTCATCGCTTCCTGGTCAAATCAAGGTCCCCAGGTTGATGTGGTTGCTCCCGGGGTCTATGTCTTCGGCGCTCTTTTTCTACCCGATGAACCGGATAATCTCCAGGCATATGGATGGGGCAGCGGAACCTCCTTTGCTGCTCCCCATGTCTCCGGAGCAGCGGCTTTGCTGCTTTCATATAAACCGTTCCTTTCCAGTTCCCAGGTGATGGACCTGATCAAATATACGTCCGATGATGTAAACGATACTCTGTATCCCGGTGTTGATGAGGTCATGGGTTACGGAAGGATTAACCTGAAAACATTGCTGGGACCTTTCCCGATCGATTAATGTTATCCCGTCTCCGAGTCGAGAATTTTGCAGTGGTTGAGAAAGTGGAAATCGATTTTTCCCCCCATTTGAATATTTTTACCGGTGAAACCGGCGCCGGGAAATCGATTCTGATCGACGCCATTTCTCTGTTTTTAAAAAAAAGAATTTCTGATAATGCCATACGGAGCGGGAAAGACAAATTGATTGTTGAGGCTTTGTTTAGCAAACATGATGAAGAATTTGTATTGAAAAGAGAAATCGGGAAAAACAAATCCGTTTCTTTTATTAATGGAGAAATGGTTCCCTTTACGGTATTGAAAGAAAAGGCTGAGAATTTGCTGAATATATACGGCCAGAATGAGCATATTTT
>CAZOWT010000150.1:0-7123 GCA_964583345.1 uncultured Clostridia bacterium | reverse complement strand
GGATAAATTAATTGCTCGCGGAATCATGGGCATTGTTATTTTCGCTCCGCGAATCCTCTGGGTTCCTCGAAATGCCAGGAATATTCAACTGGTAAACGACTGTATAGGCGATTCGCTTTATAAAATTGTTTATCAGATCTACCATAAAAAATAGGATTTTTCTATTGAATTAAAATAATACGAGGGGAAAAATGTTTTCGATTTATGTGTCGCTTTTTTTTACATTGATTATTTTCAGTGCCTTTTTTTCTTCGGCGGAAACTTCGATTTTATCACTGGACAAGATCAAACTGGCCCATAAGGTCAAACGCAGAAATAAAAAGGCCGTGCTGCTTTCCGGTATTCTGGAGAAACCAGACGAGTTTTTTTCCACCATTTTAATCGGCAACAACCTGGTCAATATCGCGGCAGCTTCGATATCCACCTTTTTGTTCACCAAAATATCCGGTATCAATGAGAATATTATCCTGCTGCTGTCCACCATCTGCACCACCGCTGTTATTTTATTTTTTGCCGAGATCATCCCCAAGACCTACGCATTCCGTTTCAGCGAAAAATTGTCCTATTTCTACGCCTATCCAATCAATCTTTTCCGGATCCTGTTTTTTCCTCTGGTAAAGGTGCTTTCTTTTTTCTCCAATTTCTTTTTTAAAAAAAGAATCCTGGATGCCCAGAAAAAGGAATTTTCTCCCGAAGAAATCAAGCATTTCCTGGAATCTGAAATTCAATTTTTCAAATATAGCCCGGAAACCCTGAAAATTGTTCATGAGATTATCGATATTGCCCAGAAAGATATCCGTAATGTCATGACCCCACGGCCAAAAATCATTGCCCTGGAAGAAACCTCGGACATGGAACAATTGAAGAGAATCATCGTGGAAAAAAAATTGTCCAAAATCCCGCTGTTCAAGCATAACCTGAACAATATCACCGGTGTGATTCTTACCCATAAGATCCTGGCTGACCTGATGACCTGTGATTTTAAGGATTTACAGCTAAAAAAACTGGCTGAGAAACCGGTTTTTGTTTCCGAATATTCTTCCCTTAATTATGTTTTGAAAGAATTCAAAAAATCCCGTTCGAATTTTGCGGTTATTCTGGATGAATACGGCGCCACCATCGGTATTGTCACCCTGAATGATATTTTCAGGGAAATTTTTGAAGAGATTGAAATCAAGAAAAATCCCATAAAAAAAGTGGATTTCCGGACCTATCTTATTCAGGGTCATGTGTCGGTGGAAGTCCTGAACAGCCAGCTTAATCTGACTCTGCCGGAGAAGAAGGATTATGCAACCATATCCGGACTTTTCATTTATCATTACGGCAAGTTTCCCAAGGTTGAGTCCGCCATTAACCTCAAAGGAATCCAACTGAAGGTTAAGAAGATGGGTGATCGAAAGATTGAAGAATTGCTCCTGAGAAGGGATGATTTCTGATTCTTGCTGATTGTCCTCGGGGAAAAAATTTCGTATAATGGTGATGATTTAATCTGCCCGGAAGAGAAACAGCATGAAAATCATAACCGTAAATAAAAAAGCCCTGCATAATTATGAGATCACCGATAAATATGAGGCCGGTATTTCCCTGATGGGGAGTGAAGTCAAATCTATCCGTGAGGGCCGGGTCAGCCTGAAAGATTCCTATGTGAGCATCCGGGATGGAGAGGCGTTTCTGCTGAATTCCCATATCAGTCCCTATTCAAATGCCAGCTATAATAACCACGAAATGGAAAGGGAGCGTAAAATTCTCCTTCACCGAAGGGAAATTTCAAAACTGGATCAGAAGGTAAAGGAAAGGGGATTGAGTATCGTGGTCCTGAAAATGTATTTTAATGACCGGGGAAAAATTAAACTGGAAATCGCACTGGGCAAGGGAAAGCGCCTCTGGGAAAAGAAACAGAAAATAAAGGAAAAAGATATAAAACGGTTGGCTGAGAGGGAACTGAAACACTATAAATCCTGAATGGCTAACCGCTTCACAGCGCCAGCAGCTTGAAGAAAAGAACGGAAAAGGCAATTTTTACGGTAGAAACGAAACCAAAATAGAGCAGAGCCACCACCAGGCATTTCCGTAAATTCATTTTTGAATATACCGATACCCCGGCGGCCATTGCCACCAGATACCAAATATAAAAGATATCAAATTTGGACAGGATCATGAATGCCAGACTGCCGGGCGAAACCGGGATCAGGGCGGCGAGGTTTGAAAATTCCGTAAGCGGTAATCTAAAGAGAACCGATAATATGGACAGGATTAGCGGTAAGGCCTTGCCGATGAGCGAGGTGTTGACCACCAGGGAGAAATAATTTGCGTAAGTCCCTTCGGCCCTGGCGATACCGAAAAAAAGGTAAGTGAGGAAAGCGGCGGCGAAAAAGGTGAGCAGGGTGATAAACATGCCCCAAAAACCTGCCATAACCAGTTTGAAACCCGATATGTTACCCAGGTATTCAAGCTGTTCGGGATAAAGATATTCGGAATCCCTGGCCTTATTCATGAGTTCGGGGGTTGCCAGATAGGTGAAAATAAACACCAGGGCGAGAATCAGAACCAGCGCGGCCAGCCACTGTTTCTTTTCCATCAGTTTCCCCAGTGTGGGGCCCGGGGAAGTGAAAATTCCTTTAAAATTCTTAATTGTTTCCTTCATGTCGGGTCTCCGGCAGATTAACAGAGGGAGATTGTACACCATATTCGGAATTTATACCAGTATTTTACTGGCCTTAACTTTCCCGACTTTGCCGCACAGCCGGCCATATCCGGTCGATTCCCCGGCCATATTTTTATCCCGGATTCGGCGGCCGGAAGCGAATATCGGTTAAAAACTTTAAAACTGTTCCTGATTGTTATATAATATACATTGGAAAAATACCCGTAAATTATGGGGGTTGGATATAAAGGATGAGAACCATTAAAGAAAACTATGATGTCCTGATGGAGAGAATCGAAAAGGCCTGCTCCCGGGCCGGCAGAAATCCCTCTGAAATTACGCTGCTCGGGGTATGCAAGAGTCAACCGGTGGAAAAAATCATCCGGGTTTATGAATGCGGTATCCGGTTGATGGGGGAAAACAGAACCCAGGAAGCCGAGAACCATCAGAGTAAATTACAGGACTTGGATATTGAGTGGCATTTCATCGGGAAATTGCAGAAAAACAAAATCAATAAAATTCTGAAAAACTTTCATTTCATACAATCGGTGGATGGGGTTAAATCCCTGGAACACATCAACAAGCGTGTAGACCGGGAAACCGGGGTGTTTATCGAGATCAATATCGGAGATGAGGCCAACAAATCGGGTTTTACGGTTGAGGGCCTGAAGAAGGGCCTGGATTATATTTCGCATTTAAACCGGATCAGGATAACCGGATTGATGACCATCCCGCCCTTCTTCGGGGATAATGAAAAAACCAGGCCCTATTTTATTAAAATGAAGGAGCTTATGGAGGAGTTGCGCGGCATGAAACTGACAAACTTTGCCTTGAATCACCTGTCGATGGGAATGAGCGATGATTTTGAAATTGCCATTGAGGAGGGCTCAACCATGCTGCGGATCGGAACCGCGCTATTCGGGAAGCGAATGCAATGATTGCCGGATATTTTCTGAAAGCCTTTGCCCAGTTTTTTCACCTGGCGATTCAGCTGTACGTGCTCATTATCATCGCCCGGGCGATTATATCCTGGATGGGTAATATCCCGCCCAACCGTTTTGTGGTCGTCCTGCGGCGGTTGACCGATCCGGTTTTTCGTCTTTTTTACCGGTATATTCCGTTTTCAATTATCGGAGGCATTGATATTTCTCCGGTAATCATTATAATCTTATTGTATTTCGTTGATAATTTGTTTACCGGAATCATGATGCAATATTCCGCAAAACTTATTACAGGAGGTTAGATAAAATGAAAATCGCGCCTCAGGATATATTGACTCAGCAGTTCGGGGTGAAAGTCAAGGGTTTTGATAAGGAAGAGGTTAAGAATTTTATGGTCCAGGTTGCCGAAACCCTGGAAAACGAAATTCAGGAAAAGGAAAGTTTGAAAAAGAAAATGGAACATGCCAATGAAAAACTGGCAAAATTCGAGAAGCGGGAGGAAATTTTACGCGACACACTGGTTTCCGCCCAGAAGTTTTCTACCGAGATAAAATCAAATGCCCAGAAAGAATCCGAACTCATCATCAAAGAGGCTGAGATGAAGGCTGAAGACATTATCAAGAACGCCATCGACAGGCAGAAAGATTTGAAAGAGGAAATCAGGAGCCTGAAATTCAAAAGGCGGGAAATTGAAAGCGACCTGGTCAATATGCTCAATTCGTTAAAAGAACTGATTAAATCCTATCAGAAAGAAGATGAACAATTTGAAAAGGTCGAGTATTTGAAACGATAGCGGCAATTGCCCGAAAGTGAGATACAACACGGAGTGATCCGGAAATAAAAGAAAACTGGAGGAACACATGATTGATGATAAAAATCAAAAGGCTTCTGCCGTTAGCAATGCGATTTCCCAGATTGAAAAACAATTTGGCAAGGGGTCGATCATGAAACTGGGGAGCGACAGTGTGGTGAATGTTCCGGCGATTTCAACCGGAAGTCTCTCGCTGGATATTATTACCGGTGTGGGCGGATTCCCCCGTGGACGGGTGATTGAAGTGTTCGGCCCGGAAGCGTCCGGGAAAACCACCATCGCGCTGCAGGCGATTGCCCAGGCCCAGAAAGCCGGGGGAAATGCCGCTTTTATCGATGCCGAACATGCGATGGATCCCGCCTATGCCCAGAAGCTCGGGGTCAACATAGATGAACTGTATGTGGCACAGCCTGATTACGGGGAACAGGCCCTGGAAATTGCCGAAATTCTGGTCAGATCAGGTGGCGTCGATATTATCGTGGTCGACAGTGTAGCTGCCCTGGTACCCAAGGCCGAGCTGGAAGGCGATATGGGGGACAGCCATATGGGGTTGCAGGCCCGGTTGATGAGCCAGGCCCTTAGGAAACTGACTGCCATTGTCGCCCGGTCGAAAACCACTTTTGTTTTTGTGAACCAGATGCGGGAAAAAATCGGTATGTTCATCGGAAATCCCGAAACCACCACCGGAGGCCGGGCGCTGAAATTCTACAGTTCGATCCGGCTCGAAGTCCGTAAGATTCTCACCCTCAAGAGCGGGAACGATGTGGTGGGTGGTCGTACCCGGCTTAAGATTGTCAAAAACAAGGTGGCCCCCCCGTTCAAGAGCACAGAAGTTGACCTGCTGTTTGGCAGGGGTGTTTCCCAGGAGGGGGAGATCATTGATCTGGGTGTGCAGCACGGAATTATTTCCAAGACCGGAGCCTGGTACTCGTACGGTGAAAACCGATTGGGCCAGGGCCGGGAAGCCGCCAGACAGTTGCTGGAGGAAAATCGAAAACTCTTTGATGAATTAAAAACCCAGATCCTGCAGAAAGAAGGATTGGGAGTTACTCCGGTAAAAAGGGTAAAAAACGAGGAGGAATCAGCCTCAGATGAGGGCTGATACCTCCGGATCAGCTATTTTTTCCCAATCAGGATTTTTCCAGAGCGGATGATGCCATTCAGGTCATAATCTGATGAATGTCGGTTTCGTATTGTTGCTGGCTTCGCTGATTGTTATTTTCGGATATTTCAGCGAGCTGATTTTTAAAAAAATGGGCATTCCCGATACCCTGTTTTTAATTATCCTGGGTTTTTTCATTGGTCCCGGGGGACTCAATTATATCAAACCCGAATCGCTTTCGGCTGTTGCGCCCTTGTTGATTACCATTACCCTGGTTTTTCTGTTGTTTGACGGCGGACTGACCATTGATTTGAAATCGTTTGCCGAGGGGCTCGGCCCGGGTATTACCATTGCCGTATTTAATTTCCTGATCTCTGCCATTCTCATCAGCGGTATTTTCCTGCTGGCCGGTTTCCAAACCGTTGAGTCGATGATGGTAGGCTTTTGCCTGGGCGGTGTATCATCGGCTTTTATCATACCGGTACTGAAAAAGGTGCAACCCAGGAAACAGGTTTATTCGATTTTGACTCTGGAATCCGCGGTCACCGATGTGTTGGCCATCGTTCTGGCCCTGACCATGATTGAGCTGGATGTGTCCAGCCATTTCCAGCTGAAGAATGTACTCTCCCAGATTGCTACCCTGTTCGCTGTAGCCGGAATGATCGGAACCGCCGCCGGATTTTTATGGATTTACCTGGAGCAGAAATTTGTGGAAAAGGACCGGTATTACCTGGTCACCATATCCTACGTGTTTCTGGTTTATCTGCTGGTCGAATATTTAAAAGGAAACGGGGCTATTGCCGCGCTCTTTCTCGGGATGATTCTGGCCAATTCCAAACTGCTGGTAGAGTTGTTGAACCGGATTCGAAGAAAAAAAATTCCAGCCGGAAGATTGACGTCGGTATGCGGTATTGATCCGGTGGTGACACGGCAGGAACGGATGTTTTATGATGAAATTTCTTTTTTTCTCAAAACCTTTTTCTTTGTATATATCGGATTATCACTGGATGTGAAAAATATTCAGGCGGTGGCATTGGGGATCGCCATTGCCGGTCTGTTAATGTTTACCCGAAAATTGTCTTCGCTGTTTCTCCGAGCGCTCGATAAAAAAGACCGGTTCCTGGTCAATTCCCTTTTTGCCCGGGGGATTGCATCAGCGGTCATCATCTTGATGGCTATCCGTAGGGGATTGGATCCCGGGTCCATGGTTATCGATACGGTCTATATGGTGATTACCGCTACCATTGTCCTGAGTTCAATACGGGTTTATTTCTACAATTACCGGATGAAAAAGATCCAGTCGGCCAACAAGAAATCCGCATAAAGATATTTGTTTTGCAGGGGTTTTCACCCCGCGGGCTATTGGTCGGTTCCGCAGTAGAGGCACTTTTTCACTTTGCGGGGCATGGTCTTATGGCAGTACCAGCAAACATGATCGGTCCGCTGGCTCCGGGCGGTGATGCGGTCTTTGATGTTCTTTATTTCCGCGGTATTGTTGTCCGAATGTTTTTCCAGGTTGTCCAGATCTTTGATCACCTCGGTTACGGTTTTATAACGGGTGGACAGGTCCGGAGAGAGGGTTTTCATGATAATCCGGTTCAATTCAGGAGATACGGATTTATTTT
>CAZOWT010000149.1:0-7125 GCA_964583345.1 uncultured Clostridia bacterium | reverse complement strand
TTTTTGGAGCAAATTTATCCAGATGAAAATAAATGGATGTGTTTCCATCATCATGGTTCAAATACAGTCCAGTTCCGCTTCCATTTTTAACCTTCCTGATCTTCACGATCCGGCCATCGGCGATGGCATGGACCGGGAAACCGGTTTTCTGATAAGTCCGCAGGTCCATCCCGGCATGAAAATGATTGCTACGAAATTCCTGAAACGAACTGCTGTATCCGTTAAAAATTTTCAGCGGCCATTTATAGACTTCTTCATTCGCCTTTGCGGAATGAAGCATCAACAACATCAGGGGAAAAAAAATCATCCAGGATTTATTCATGTCTTATGATTTTAATCAATTTCAGGTCAATAGGCAAGAAAGAAAACGATCCTTCGCCATCCGGTTTGATAAAATGGAAGAAAACTCCGCGACAGGACCGGCGACCTCAAATCTCAGGGCAATGAGTCGTCCTTATCGGTTTTTTCTTTTATCTTTTTTTTAATCTGCTCTATTTCTTTCAACAACCGCAATTCTTCTTCCCGGACCTTGCGGTTTGCTTCATATATCCGTTTTTCCTCTTGCTGAATCCTGTCCATTTCCCTGCTGTACGATTCCCTCAATCTCTTTTTTACCATATCGATTTCCGCTTCAATCCGCTTCAACTCATCACCGGAAATTTTTTTATTACCGGCCTTTAAGCGGCTCAACTCCTGTTTGAGCGCCTCCAGCTGTCTTCTAAAAACATTCCGATACTGAGTAGAAAATGCATCCCCCAGATAACGGGAAAACATATGGAATTTTGAAATGAAATCATTCCAACCGGAAGGCCGGGGCGCAATCACCTCCGGCTCAATGCTTAATGAACGCATCTTGCCTTCTCGGTAAAACTCGATAAGTATCGGTTCCTTTTCCACCAGTTCGCTCAGTTTTTTTCGAATGTCGGACAGGGTTCTCATTTTATTCCGATTGGCCCGGACGATAATATCCCCTTCTTCCAGGCCTGCCTTTCGGGCCGCACTCTTGTCATATATCTTGGCAATCATCAAACCGAAACCCTCTTTGATCTTGAATTTATCAGCCAGCTCCGGTGTCAATTCCATAACATCGATACCCAGCGTTCTCGAACCTTTCCGGTAAAATATGAAATTCTGGGCTTGGGGAAGATTCCCGTTGAATTCCGGAATAATCAGAGATGATTCCGGTATCCGTATGCGAAAACCATCCATTTCATATTGGTTGACCGAACGGGGAAGGCCTATTTTAACGGTTAATGTTTTAGGGCTATGGTTGCGAATGATGTTGAACCTGGCTTCCTTTCCGGGAGGCAACTGTTGAACGATACGGCTGATTTCCGAATATTCCTGAATATCATTGCCATTAATCGACACAATAATATCATTCTTTTTCAATCCCGCCCGCTCGGCCGGAGAATCCTTTACCACAAAGGTGATCAATCCTTTCCGGCCACCCTTATTGGATTGGAAAAAAATCCCCAGCCATCCTCTCTGGACCTGGCCATGCTTTTCAATCTGGTTGGCAATTTCCAACACCCTTTCCGACGGAACCGCATAGCATAAATTTTTGGCCTGCATTCGTTGGCCGTGCAGTACGAGCTCCCCTTGGTGGTCGATTATCGATATGTCCGGATCAATGGCAATCCCGAAACGCCCCCGGATAACCGCGACCAGTTCCCCACGCTTGTTAACCACCGCTCCGCCAGATGCGCCGGGAAACACCGGGGCGTTCAAAATCATTTCTTCGTCCGACAGGCTACTCACGATTCCCTGGATGATGGAAGGAAATTTATCGTAAAAAACCCCGACCAGGGCAATCCAATCACCCACATCCGGTTTGGAATATATTTTCACCGGTTTCATAACCTTATCCTTCAGTTTTAAAACGATGAGGGAATATCGCCGGTCCTTACCCAGTATCCTGGCATCATAGTGTTCTCCACCGACTGTTTGGATATAAATTTTTTCATAGTGATGCCTGGTAATGAGTGTGCTGGTTAAAATCAAATCAGCGGATATCGCAATACCGGTGGCCACATATTTTTTCTGGTTTTCGGAAATGACTTTTACAATTGACGGAGAGACAATGTCTTTTATCTGTTTTATTTCCTTCTCAAATTCGGCAATCTTTTGTTCTGAACGGAGAGAAAGAAACAAAAGCAATACCGATAATACCAAATAACCTAATCTCTTCATTCATTCCTCCTGCTTCTCAGGAAATTCCATATATTTTATCATGTGTTCATCCCTATATCATAGATGAAACTTGGCGATTGAAAGTTTCATGTTTCCCGTTTGAATGAAATTTTTGCCGGGAACCGGATCCGTTACCTTTATTCGAATGTTCGCCAAATCGATTAATAATAGTACCACAGGCTCTGATATTCCTCGATATCCTCACCCATACCGCTCAACCGGTCGAGATACTTTCGAATAGAGACATCGGTATATATATACGAATCGACTTTCCTGATATTTTTTTCCCATGGATGAAAGGCATATACGCGCCGTCCGTCCGGAAGCAAAGAAATCAACTCGTGATCCTGCCAGGACCGCATGTGGTTCTTGCCCAGGAAGGGTACATTGAAGACCGGTTCATCCGAACGGTAAATACCGGGAATCAATCTCGCCTCCTCCTTTCTCTCCTGAAGAATCCTGGAGACCGGAACTGCATAATTTACCATCTCCGATTTCCCCTTAAGATTGAAGACATAATAGGGATCAACGCCGATCTTTTTCATTGCGATTCGCAGGGCCACGGTCTCAAAACGCCTGCTATTGGAAAAAGTAAAAACCTGCTGGTTATAAATATCGATCCCTCTCAATCGCAATTTCTTTATCGCCATCGCACTTTCCCGGTTTATCTCATAGGGGTGCGAAAAATGGGTGACCAGGCAAATGAACCGTTCATAACCCTGATTATAGCGTGACAATATGTCAATCAGTTCATCATCGATTCGCTGCGGAACGGTAACCGGAATGCGGCTGGCGATCCGAATGCTCCTCAAATGGCGAATTTTCGACAGCTCAGCCAGCAGGTTTTCGATCACATCGTTGGACATGATCAGAGGATCGCCGCCGGTCACCAGCAGATCCATGATCTGGTCATGACGGGCAATCCAGCTTATCGCCCGGTCGATATCTTTCTTCAGCACCTGCGCGTTTTTCGCAAATGGAGATGTTATCTCCCAATTTCGCTGGCAATAAACACAAATCTGAGGACAGCTGTCATAGGGCTTGACAATGGCCACCTTGATATACCGACGGGTTACGTGGTCAACCGGTGAGGTATCATGCTCCCGCATAAAATCAAACACGTGTGACCGGTCCTTCTGGTGGGATATCATGGCTTGGATATAGTCCATCGGCGGAAAAACCTGCCGCCGAACCGCATGATCAAAGGGACCAGGTTTCTCATCCATCAGGTGAAGGTAATGCGGTGTTACCCCGAATGGGATTTTGTGCTCAATCGCAAGCGAAATCGCCTTTTCCTGGGTTTCGCTGATCTCAACGATTTTCTTTAGCACCTCCAATCCTCTTTTACTTTTGATGACATTTCGGAATTGCCAGCGATAATCTTCCCAATCTTTTTCAGAAGCCTGAAAGACCTTCAATATCCGTTGTTTGTTTTTTTCACGCTTTTTTATGATTTCAGGTTCCAGCCCATCAGGGTACCGTTTTAAGAAATCATCCACTTTGCTTCCAAGCAAATCCAGATAGTCCGATCTTTTTTTCGCAGCTTCACGGCCGTGATACTGATCGAAATCCGGGCTGACAATACCTATGGTCAGAAAAGAGGGATAAACTTTTGCGCTTCCCTTGATCGATCTGAACAGGTGTTCAAATTCATCGATGAACGCATCATCGACATCACCGTCCCCGTTTCTGGAAGCTTTCCATAAGAAATCGAGAGGAGATGTCCCGGCAATTCTTTCATATCTTTTGGTAAAGAGATTTTTAAGGGTATTCAATCCATTTTTAAACAAGATGAAATCCGAATTGGAGAGTTCAAAATAATCATTCCGGAAAGCGGTTTCCGAGGAATTCAAATAATTCATGATTTTATGGCGTGCTGATTCCAGGCTCCGGCTCTCTTTCAAAAGCAAATAAATATCAGGTGCCACATCCCAGCATTTTTTCCATCTTTTGGTATAGTTTTTTATTGTTTCAGTCATCTTGATTTCTCCAAATGGTTTAAAACCCGGTTAATAATTCTAATAATAAACCAATTAAAAGCAAAAATCAAATCACGGCTGCTATTCGGTATCGGGATATCCTCTTTACTTTACTATTTTGAGATTCCGTTATAGAATTTAGCCATGAATATCAGAGAACGACTGGAGAAAGATGAAGAACGGCTGCACCCCCGCGCCGCCAGAAGCGTCGACAGCCAAAAAAGCAGGAAAGAAAATAAATCACCGGTACGGACGGAATTCCAGCGGGACAGGGATCGCATTCTTCATTCCAAATCCTTCCGCAGGTTAAAGCACAAAACCCAGGTCTTTGTGGCTCCCGAAGGTGACCATTTCCGGACCCGGCTAACCCATACCCTGGAGGTCAGCCAGATTGCCAGAACCATTGCCAAGGCCCTGAACTTGAATGAAGACCTGACCGAAGCGATCGCTCTGGGACACGATATCGGTCACACGCCTTTCGGCCATATGGGTGAAAAGGTCCTGGCCGAACTATCAGAAAACGGATTCAGGCACAACGAACAGAGTTTAAGGGTGGTCGACCATCTGGAATATGACGGAAGAGGGCTGAACCTGACTTTCGAAGTCCGGGATGGCATCGTTTCCCATTCCAAAGGCATGGGACCGATTTTGCTCGATAACCGCTTGAAATTGCCGCAAACCCTGGAGGGACAGGTTGTCCGGTTGGCGGATATCATCGCCTACGTGAACCATGATATTGACGATGCTATCAGGGCTGCCATTATCAATGAAAATGAGATACCCGTTTCATGCAGACAGAAACTGGGAAAAACATTTGCAAAAAGAATTGATACCATTGTCATCGATGTGATTGATACCAGCATGAGAAATAACCTGGAATATATATCCATGTCCGATGACATTGTGAAGGAAATCGTGGTATTGAGACAATTTTTGTTCGAGCGGGTATACTGGAGAGAAGATGATGAAGACATCCGGGGGAAAATCAGAAATATATTATTCACCATATTCGCTCAGCTGAAAAAATCACCTGAAACCCATATATACCCGTACCCTGAACAGGACTCTACCGAGAGAAGAATCATTGATTTTATCGCCGGAATGACAGACCGGTACGCCCTGAAGTTGTTTAAAGATATCTCATTGCCTGGTTATCTTTTTTAACCCAATCCCGGCCCCGGCTGATTAACTGGACATTTTGGGTACGCGTTTGAGATAACGCCCACTATTGACATGAATCCGGCAACATGAGAGAATGAATTCAAAGAAAACAAAAAATGAACGGGACGAAAAATGAAATTATTTCCAAGGAATTGCTGGAAATACTGGTGTGCCCCGAATGCAAGGCGGACCTGGATCTGATTGAATACAAACCGGATCATCACGGATTAAAATGTAAAAAATGTTTCCGTATCTTTCCCATCCAAGACGGCATTCCGGTCATGCTGATCGATGATGCCATCACGTCCAGCAATCCCTGAGTGGAAAATATCCTTTTTATAAGGCTGCGACTGCTGGGCGATATCATATTTACCATCCCCTCAGTTCAGATCTATAAACAGCACTTTCCCGGCAATCATATTTATTATGTGGTGGAGGAAAATTTCCGGGAAATTGCCGAAATGATACCCGGTATCCACCGGGTCCTGGTCGTCCCTCATAAAATGGGCATCCCTGAAATTTTAAATTTCCGTAAAGTAATAAAGGCAATCGGATTCAATGCTGTGGTGGATTTTCACTCCGGCCCCAAGAGTGCCCTGCTAACTTTTGCAACCGGTATAAAAACCAGAATCGGATACCGGACACCCAACAGGAACTGGGCGTACAATCATTTGATTCCCAGGAGACCGCATGATTTTCCCACCCATTCCACTTATAACCAGGCCATGTTACTCGAACATCTGGGTATCAGGATCAAGGATCGACAGAATTTTATCCCCCCCTATCCCAAGATCCCTATCCCGGCAGGAACGGTTTCGCAGCCAGTTAAGAATACCCTGAAAAAAAAGCGTCCAAAAATCGTGATTCATATCGGTGCCGGAAATCGTTTCCGTGACTGGGGGGAAGGCCGTTTTTCCGCCCTGATAGAGCGGTTGATTGGGGAAAACTTCCTGGTTTTTCTGATAGGAAACAGCGAAAAAGAGATTCAAAGGGGGCATGAGTTGAAACACCGTTATCCGGTATTTAATTTTACCGGGAAGCTGTCCATAAAAGAGGTCCTCTATCTCATATCCCGAGCCGATGTTTACCTGGGATTCGATTCAGGCCCGCTCCACCTGGCATCATTGACCGATACCCCAATCGTTGCCTTATACGGCCCCAATATTCCGGAAATAAGCGGCCCCTGGCGAGAAAAGGACATCATACTGGCTGAGACCGAACTGAAATGCCGGCCATGTTCTCAAAAAAAATGTATTTATGATACAATTAAATGTATCGAAGACCTGAGTGTGGATGACGTTCATGAAAAAATTAAAAGATTTTCTCACTGATGCCCTGGACATAAAAAGTTCCATCTCTTTTCTGCTGGTTCTTCTTTTCCTGATTTCAATACATTTTTCAATTTTTGCCGGATATTTTATCTTTTGCTGGTTGACTGTCAATTTGATCATTTTTACCATCCGTCAAAAAAAACTTCCCGGACGACCGCCTTATTATAAATATTTCATTATATTTGTGATATTCACCCTGATTTCCACCATTTTTTCAATCGATAAACTCAACAGCCTGAAAGACAACAAAGAAATTTTCATCTTTCTTTTAATCCCCATTTTTTTGCTGGTCATTGATTCGCGGAAACGCATAAATATTTCAATGGCAACCATTTTATTCTCGACGGTACTCTCTTCACTCATCGGCATATTTTACATTATCAGGGAAGGGATTTCCCTGGAACACCGTTTAAAGGGATTCACATCCCACTGGATGACCTATTCAGGCTTGTTGATGTTTG
>CAZOWT010000148.1:0-7142 GCA_964583345.1 uncultured Clostridia bacterium | reverse complement strand
TCAGTAAAATTTTGTGGTTGGTGGTTATCCTGATTGTTATGGTGGTGCTGGGGAAACTGTTTCTATTCAAATCCCCGGATCGTCTCCGGGACCGGTCGAAACCCATAAAAAAACCGGTGATCACCAGGGTGGAGTGGGGCCGGATCAACCAGAGAGTGGAAAAGATCATGAATCGGGCCCGGCTGGAGACGGAGAAAATGGCCTCCGAAAAACTGGACCAGTGGATCGAAAAACACATGGAGCGGGTGGACAGTGATTTCCTGGAGTGGTACTTCAGTTACTGGACCCAGCAGAAAATCGGGTTAAAAAGCCTGTTATACCAGGTGTTAAACTGGGTGGATAGCGATAACCCCCCGCCGGCGGAACGCATTACCCTGGAGGTGCAGGAGGAGTTTGCCAACCGGGTACTCCGGCCTCAGATCGCTCAGATGGAAGTGGAGCGGATCCTGAATGAGGTGATTTCCCATTTCTCTGAAGTGTTGAAACGGGAGTTTAAAAAAATTCCCGAAGAATATCAGATCAAACCGGCCGACTGGGATCGGTACCTGGGCGATATCGCCGTTATGGTCAAAAATGTGGAAGCCAATCGCCAGACCGCACTCTCCCTGAAGGCCATCGCCGGCGTAACCGCCGGGGGCATGGTGATGATGTTCCGCTCCATCAAGACCATTATTACCCGGATCGCGGGAAAAATTTCAGCCCGCATGGCGGCGAAATCCGCAGCCGGCATGGCCACCAAGACCGGTGGTATCGTGGCCTCCAGAATGGGCGGAAGATTTCTGGGCACCATTATTGCCGTGGGCATCATCATCTGGGATGTCTGGGACCACTACCAGACCCGGAAAAAGGCCCTGCCGGTGCTGCGTCAAAATATCCTGGACTATTTTCATGAGGTCAAGGAATCCATTCTTCATGATCCGGAATATGGGATCATGACCATCATTTACCAGATGGAAACCAGTGTGTCGGAAAAGTTAAGTAAGGAAGGGGTGAAGTAGGTTCAAGGTTCAAAGTTATTAATGTAAGTCGTGAATCGTAAGTCGTAAAGAGTAAAGTGACTGGCTAATCGCTTACTCTTTACAATTTACGTTTTACACTTTATGTAAGCTATTTTTTAACGGTGAACGTTGAACGTTGAACCTTGATCCCTTAGGCCGGAATCTCGATGATGAACCGGGTTCCCTGCGGGGTATTATCCCGGACAGAAATCTGTCCATTGTGTTCCTCGATGATGGCATGGGCGATGGCCAGGCCCAGGCCGGTACCGCCGGTCTTCCGGGAAAAATAGGGCGTAAAGAGCTTTTCCTTGTCCTCATCGCTGATTCCCGGTCCGTTGTCCCCGATCTCCACCTTGATGAACTGGGTTCCCTTGACATATTTGCTGGAAATTTCCACTACCCCTTTTTTATTCATGGCATCGACGGCGTTGTCGATCAGGTTCACGAAAATCCGTTTCATCTGTTCGGTGTCCATTTTCACCAGGGCCGGAATTTCCACATCCAGGTTTGCCTTGAATTCGATGGTGGTATATATTGAGGAGTAAACCGAAATCAGGTTTTCAAGAATCTGGTTGATATCTCCCTTGGTGAAATTGACTTCCGGCAGCCGGGCATACAGGGAGAATTCCTTGGCCAGATTGGTGATGGATTCGGTTTCCTGGAGAATAATGTTGAGACTGTCTTCGACGATTTTCCTGAACTGGTTGTCCGGCAGCTCCAGGGCCTTGAGAATTCGCTGGGAGGATATCTGAATGGGGGTCAAGGGATTCTTTATCTCATGGGCAATGCGCTTGGCCACTTCCCTCCATACCAGCATGCGCTGGGCTTTCATCAGGGCGGTAAGGTCGGTCAGAACCACCAGCAGCCCGGAGAATTTGTTGTTCACCGGATTTTTGATATGGGTGACCTTGGTGGCCAGGTTTAATATTTTCCCCTTGATTTTGAAGTTAAGCTCCTTTTCCATGATTTTGAATTTGGTCTTGTAGGCTTTTTCAATGAGCTGGCTGATCTCCCGGTAATGGTTTTCGGAGAGAACATCCAGGATAGGTTTGTTTGTCACCTGCCTGGCATTGACAGAGAGCATGCGTTCGGCTTCCGGATTGATATCGATTATTTCACCCTGGGAGTTCAAGGCAATCACGCCAGAGGTGATATTGTTCAGAATATTTTCGGTCAGGCTGCGCCGCTGTTTGAGTTCGATGGTTCTTTTCTGAAGTTTGTCCCGGTTCTCCTTCAGGTCGGCCACCATCTTGTTAAACTCGTTAATCAGCGAGCTGAATTCATTCTTGGCCGCATAGTCGATACGGACATCCAGGTTTCCCTTGGTGATTTCCGAGGCGGCGGAAGCCAGTTTTTCGATGGGGGTGGTGATTCCCTTGGCCAGATAAAATCCCAGCCAGGATGCCGAGAAGATAATCAGGATGGTGATAAACAAAAAGAGCAGAAAATAGGTGGTTTTGACCGGGGTGCGGATGGGTTTGAGCTGGTTGTAATTTTGAACCATGAGTGAGAGTGATTTCAGGTCTTTGATGTATTTGTCCGGGTAGTATTTTCCGGTAATGACCAGAATCCGGTCCCCCTCGACCGTATTGAAGCGCATCCCGTTTCGAATCAGCACCCCGTTTTTCAGTGAATCAATGGGAAAGTAGTTGTCACCTCCAAGGCTCCTGAAGACAATATCCCGGGGCAGGTCCTTGTATTCCTGCAGGGGAATGATCGGATTGAATTTGGTAAGAATTTCCTTGTCGTTGCGGTAGATGTTAACCACGTCCAGTTTGTACTCCTTCATTTTTTTCTTGATGGAGTTGTCCAGGAATATCCGGTTCTCATAGGTATATTTTTTGAATTCCTTGATGTCGGCGGCCATGATTTTGGAGAAGTGCTTCAACTCATCCTTTGCCCGCTGGTAATAACCCGGTTCCAGTTCCTCGATCTTGGTCATGATGCCGTCGATGTCCATGCTGAACCATTTCTCGATACCCCTTTCGATCAGGTCGGTGGCGAAAAAGAACAGGAGCAGGGTGGGAATAATGGAAAAGGCGATAAAGAAAAAAACCAGCCGGTTTTTAAACTGCCCGCCGCTTTCATCCTTGCTCCTTCCATAATAGAGCTTGATGATATTTCTCAGCAGGATGAACAGAAAGGTGAGGCTGAAGAGAATGATGATGGTCCAGAGGGATATGATCACGGCCGTGCTGTTGATAAACAACGGCGAAAAATGCTTGCTTTCGTCGAAAAAGATCCTGACCAGGACAATCAGCACGAACAGAATGGCAATACCGGCGATGATCAGGCGGATACCTTTTATGTGTTCCTTGAACATTTTATTTCCCCTTTTTGATGTTATCGCTCCGAGAGTTATATTATATTATCTTTTGACATTTTTTCCAAACCATTGACAATGCGAGATTCATTGCATATCACAGTCCAATGTTTTTAGTCCCATGATTGGATTTAGGATTCAGGATTTGGGGGTTGGTGTTTTCCTTTCGCCCTAAACGTGTACTGAGGTAAAGGCAAAGGCAGAGGCAAAGTGTTGAAGAGCTATTTTCTTTTTCTCTACCTTTACCTTAGCCTTTACCTTTTTTAACTTTCTCACCCTCTCAACAATAAAAATAACTGAATTACTATTGAATTACCTATTTTTCTTTACTCTTCACACTTGACGTCAGCTCTATTTAAAATTACGGCCATGTAAACTAAAAAATTCTTCTTTACTGCCCTGGAAAATAATTTTTCCTTTACGGATGTGGACCACAAAATCAGACAGGTATTTTACCCGGCGGACATGGTGGGATATGAACAGCGCCCCCACCTTCATCTGCCGGAATATGGCCTTGAAATGCTCGGCCAGGCGTCCGGCCATGATTTCATCCAGAGAAGAAAAGGGCTCGTCCAGGACCACAAATTCGGGATTCAGGATCAGGGAGCGGCCCAGGACAATGCGCTGCAACTGTCCCCCGGATAATTCCCGGGGCCGGCGTTTCAGAAGGGATTCGGGAATTTCCAGGATTTCCGAAATATTCCGTATCCGTTTCCTGATTTCGGTTTTTTCCAACCTGGCTACCCTCAGGGGATCGGCCAGAATGCGGGTTACCGTGAAAACGGGATTGACCGACAGGTAGGGATTCTGAAACAAAATCTGGTTTTTCTTCCGGAATTCCCGGGTTTTGACCTGTTCGATATCCGTTCCCCGGTAAAGAATCCTGCCGGAATCGAAGTTTTCAAGTTTCATCAGGATGCGGGACAAGGTGGATTTCCCGGCCCCGGATTTGCCGAACAGCGATGTGATTTTGCCCTCGAGAATTGTCAAATTAATTCCATCCAGGGCGGGGAACCGAAATTCCGGTTTTCCGGGAATTTTTTTAAGGTATGATTTTCTCAGATCCCGGCATTCGAACCGGACCGAAATATTTTCATCAGCAGGTTTCATGGGCTTGAAAAATTAATTTTAAGGGATCATATATTGAATGGCAACCCTGCCAATTGAAAAAAACGGACTGCTCCGGTTACCCTATGGCATGATTTCCGGGGAATCGGGGGGAAAGACCGGGTCTAATTCTTTACGGTTTCCAGCCTGAACAGTGGCCGGGCGGTTTCCGGAGGGATCTGTTTGATATGGGTTCTGGCTTCCTGCAGGGTTTTGAAAAAAAGTTTATTTCCGGAATCACTGACCTCGTAAACGATGGATCCGTCTTTATAATCGGTAATTTTATAGACCACCAGCTGCTTGGAATCCCTGGTTTCAGAAGAAATCTTCTCAAACTTTTTAATCGGTGTTGCCTGCATATTCGCTCCTTCTTTCGGGTTATATAATTGCATTTTTAAAATATTATCAATATTGCAAATAGAAATAATATATAATTATAATAATATAAAAAGTAATAATATTCAACAAAATAAATTAAAATAAAAAATATATTTGATTTTTTGATTTTTTATTGCAATATTATAATAGGGGTGAAGTGAAAAAATGACCTATGACGAATTGCAGGGTGTTATCAAGGTCAACATCCGCAGGATAATCGCTGACCGATTCCGGAACAAGAAGCAATTTGCCCAGTCGGTAGGCATCGACAAAGCCACGATATACCAGGCTGTGGATGTGCCCTCAAAAAAAGATTTTACCCTCAACCATCTGAATCTGATTTCAGAAGCTCTGGATATTCCGGTTTACGACCTGCTGGCCACCGAAAAGCTGATCCCGGGAACGCGGGTTGATGAAATCCTGGAAAAGAGCTCGACATTCAAAGAAGAGTTCCGGCTGGTTCCCGAGATAGAACCGGTGGCCTGCGGCAACCTGTCCAACATTACGGCCGATCACATCGTCGGTTACCGGGTCTTCGGACGGCCCTATTTACGCGATACCTTCAAACCGTTTATCACCCGAACCCTGGGGGACTCCATGGCCCCCACCATTGCCGAAGGCGACCAGGTACTGTTTGACCGGAATCCGGATAAACTCATCAAACCGGCCGACACCCAGATTTACCTGATCAACACCACTCCCTTTGGCGAGGAGCTGTCCCTGACCATCAAGCGTTCCATTATAAAGGAAAACGATCTCTGGCTGTTCCCGGACAACAAGGATTACCGTCCGGAAGTGATCGAGATGGCTGAAAAGTCTTCACCCCTGCAGTATATTCTCGGGGTGGCCATCTGGATCGGGAAAGAGTTGAAAAAATAGTTTTTTTTTATATTTGTCAATAAACCAATCATATCCGGTGATCAATTTTTTGCCGGGTTGTTAACCTGGGACAAGGTTCAAACGTAATAGACTATAGTGAAGGATATGAAAAAAGGTGTGAGGAATATGAAATGAAACGAATTGTTTTGATTTTATTGTGCATTTTGATATTCTGGTTTTGTGCTATTCTGAATGCGGGGACCCGGACCGTCCCCCTGCCTGAAATACTAAATCCTGATATTTTCAAAATCGATTCCGATATCATGGTGGTCGCACAGAAGGCTTTGATCTCCATTTACGCGTTGCCGGATTTCAAAATCATCAAGACTTTCGGCAAGGAGGGGGAGGGTCCCGAAGAATTCAGGTTGCTTCCGGTGGGATCAGGTCTTGAGATTGATATATTCCCTGAAACCATCGTGGTCAACAGCATCGGAAAGATTTCTTATTTTACCCGGGATGGAAAGTATATAAAGGAAAAAAAGATCGATACCCTGGGACGCATGAACCCTTTCGGAGAGAAATTTGTGGGTTCATCCCTGAAAATTAATCAGGACAGTAAGGGATTTAAACGGGAATTTATCCTCTATGATCGCATGGGCAATAAAATTAGAGAAATTTGTAGCCATGATCTGCCTCTGCTTCAGGGAACCGGTTCGGTTTCATTGCTGGATATGCTTTCCCAGATCATTCCCGAGTACCGGATATCCGGTGATTTGATTTATGTGTCGGGAAAACAGGCGTTTGAAATCGGCATCTACGATCGGGATGGTTGCTTGCTGAATTCGATCAAAAGCAATGAACCCGGGGTAAAACTGTCCGCAGAAGGGAAGGACAGATTGTGGAAAGTTTACCAGAATCATCCGCTCTACAAATTATTCTGGGACAACATCAAAAATGCCATCAAGCTTCCCGATTACCTGCCGCCCTTTAAAACCTTTCTGGTATCAGATGGTCATGTTTATGTCCAGACATTTTCCCAAAATGGCGCCGGCACCCGGTTTCTGGTGTTCAATCCCAGGGGAAATTATTTAAAAACCATCACCCTTCCGCTGGTTTACCGGGATATGGTCACACCCTTCATGTATTCCATTTCCAATGGTCGGCTCTATCAACTGGTTGAGGATGAAGCAGGGGAAGAGTGGACTCTGCGGATTAGCGATATGCGCTGAATTCCGCGACCGGCAATTAGAAAGCAGGGACCGTGAACATTTTTTAAAATCAGGAATCCATCCTTTTTTATTTACGGAAGCAATATGGAACCCGGGTGAGAGTCATACCGAAATAATTTTCAATTTTGTTATATCTGGTGTTTTTGGGATTCCGAAAAAAATATTTTTTTTTCTTGAATATATTTTATTATTTTCTTACAATTTCCTCATTGCAAAATAAAATCGATTAAAATAGTAACAAAGGAGGATAAATGAAGAAATTTTTCAAACTTTGTTCAATTTCACTGT
>CAZOWT010000147.1:0-7368 GCA_964583345.1 uncultured Clostridia bacterium | reverse complement strand
TTCCCCGGATATAACGTCAGGCGCCCCTGCCGGCTTTGATTTGCTATCTTCACCGGTAGGCCTTTGCCCATCTGATGCGGGCCGGTCCTGATTCATTTCATCACCGGCCATTTCATTTTCTTTTTCCGGTATAAGGATACCGGAAGCGCTTTCTCCAGCCGATGGATTCACAACTTCCACCGGTTCCATGTCTTTCCGTGACAACCGCTGATTCAGAAATATGATACCGATAAAAAGAACCATGGCAACAAACAGCAGGACCAGGGTTAGGCGGTAGGATGGCATCTTTTTTTCTTTTGGGTATCTGCCGGCAGCCTTTTCCGGTTTCACGGGCTCAGGGAAGTCGATTTCCACCGGTTCCATACCGGTTTGCCGCAATCCTTTCTCAGGCGAATACCGGTATTCCCTACCCAGGCAGGCCAGCCGCGCCATCTCCAGGCCCTGCTTTTTCAGGGCGGTAATGAATGGTTTGATAATCTTTAACGTTTTTTCTGTTTTTTCCATTCGGCCTGACATTTTATCACCTATACGCAACCTACCGTTTAAACACCTTCCAAGACATTAAAAATGAAAAGTATCGATAAATACGGCTTCATCGCCTGTTGGCAAGTTTGAAAACGGTTATGAAATCGGAACTCAGATCCGCCACAACTTTCCGAAGGGAGGTGTGCAACTCTTCAATGGAACTGGCTGTTCCCATGGCGTACTGTGTCCAGGTGGGAATGGGATACTGGCTTTTATAAGCCAGGTTTCGGATGATTCTGACCAGCTGGCGCAGGGAAACTTCAATATAATAAAAATAAATTTCCGAATAGGTAACTCCGCCGGGCATCACTTCCTTGTTTTGCATGAGGTTGATATTGACCTCAAAAATCACCCAATCCTTGTCATCCGGACCTTTGTGTTCTTTGATAATGCCCAATCCCCATTTGATAAGACCGGTCTTGACCAGATCGACGAGTTCACTGGATATGCTTTTGCTTTCTTCCTGGCTGAAAATCGGATTGAACAATTCCCGAATATTTACCATCACCTCGGTGGCTTTAAGACCCTTCAGGGTTCCGGCTCCTATGGATTCGGCATCTGACATTTCTTTGAAAACCGGCTTGATTTCTCCGGCCTGTTGATCATCGATGGCCTGGGGCCATAGTATAAACGACACCGCCATGATAAGGATCACAATCCCTGATACCTTTTTCATTTTAACCTCCTCTTTTGCTCCCGTTCCGGTAATTTTTCAACATTTTTTCGGATACCCCAAACAAAAACGAAAAAACTTTCCGGGAAAATTACGGTATTTTCCCCGGTCTTCATGAATATTACTTTTGTCAACACGATATTACCACGGTTCAACTTATTTTATAATCCCGGAAACAAAGTGTCAATTTTTTTTCGAAAACGAACGCACCTCGAAGGAATCCTCCAGCATCAACCGATCATTCAAAAAAATTGCGAAGCGGTAATCACCCGGTTCAAAATTCCTGATTTTATCGATGAACACAATGTATTCATAATATTTTCCATTCTCCCCAAACGGGAAAAACAACTCCCGGCCATTTTTTTCATACCGGACGACACAAAAATGATCCAGGTTGAATATAAGGGGGAAAACCATGACCTGGAGAGCGGACCGGAAACACCCCCGTCCATAGGCGGAAATGAGGTCAATCTCCGCACCAACGTTGCTTGCCCTTGCCAGATCGGTCCATTCGATCCAAGCGGACGGAACTGGCAGCGGCAGAACCATAAAGAGGTTTGCCAGAATCCGGCGCTGCCGCGCGTTGGCCGCTGCAATCACCTCGATTGGAAACCGCTTTACCCGGCGGTAGAACCGCACCCTCAGCCGGCCCTGATTTTCTATATTTTCCAATTTAATAAACATATAAAAAGTAACGGGGACAACCCCATTCTCAAAGGGAATTTTTTTGATTTCCGGACCGTTTTGATTCACCTGCTTTAAAAATTCAACTTCCGAAATATAGGGCGCTCTAATCTGAGGCAGGAATTTTACCTGGAGGTTGCATCCCGGTGATAACAACAGCAGGGTTGCCGTCACAGGGTAAAAAATTTCACGAAAAATTTTTTTAATGCCAGTGAATAGCCGCATTGCAGTTTAAATATATTACTGAATTTTTTTTCAACAAAAACCTCTACCGATTGGAACTTATCCTGATTCCAATAATACAACAGAAAAGACGATAATTTAATATTGGCCGGAAAATATATTTCTCCGGAAAAGGTAATGTTCTCCAAAGCCAGATCATTGTTATAGTAAAGCCTTAAGCCCAGGGAATATCTGGACTCCTTTTTCAGATTCATACTGAGATTCAGGCTCTTGACATTATACCCTTCGACCCAGAATCCTTCCGAACGGTAGCGGGAAACCAGAGAATAGTCCAGTGAAAGTTCCAGCCGGCCGATTTTCTTCTTCAATGATAGAAAAGTGTTGAATTCGGTCTGGTCCACATCCTGGTTATTCCATTGATGGTTGACATTCAAGGTGGGCAGGATGGAAAATCCAAAGGGAAAAAGCATTCCAATGGATTTGACCTCTGCATTGATTCCCGGGGTTATCCGCGATGTCTCATTATCCTGGCCCGGTAAGGTGGAAAACATATAGTAAGGGGAAATAGTGATGGTGATATTTTTTTCCAGAAAGTTCAGGGGGCGAAAACGCAGATTGGTGGTAAAATTTCTGCTCCGGGTGGCTTCAAGCAGGTTCTCGGAAATATGGACCGCCGACGACAGGTTCAAAATCGAAGAGGTAAAATCCATGCTGGCGGAAAAATCCCGGGTATCGGATTGGACATCTTCACGAATGATTTTTCTCAGCATTGAGAGATTAAAATTGAGCGTCTTGGAAACCTTGAACGGAGAGGAAATCTCATATGAATAACTGCTTTTAAGGTTATGGGAAAAACCCAATTTTGGGCTCATGAATTCGAATTTTTTAAACATGATCCAGGAATTAAACTCATAAACCGCAGGAACATTTTCCCGGCTGCTGATATTCTGTGAAAACGAATAGCTGATATTTCTTAAATCTTTTCGATGCATCAGGGTCAGGTTAAACGAATCATCGGCGGTATTGTATAGTCCTGACATATTTAAAAAGGATTTTTTCCTGACCAGCCAATCCAGCTGCCCGGATATGGTGATACCCCTTTTTATTTCACTGTCGCCGTTGAATATCTCCCGCTCATAAAATTTGAAAAGGGTGTCCCCGTTCAAAAAGGTTTCCCTCACCCGGTAAAGAAAAGTAAGGGATAACCCATCCAGAGAGGAAAAACCCACATTTTTAAAATAGAGACGGGTTTTTTCCGGTATCTTGCCCCGGGCGATGGAGAAACTTTCAAAAGGGAACGAAGGCAAACCCAATATAAAGGGAAATACTTTTTTTGCCTTTATTTTTTTGGTTTTGGTGATTCTGCACTCGGAAAATTCCCAGTATAAATCCGATTTCTTAAGCCCCGACGGACTGATCTTTTTAATGGCATCGGTAACCGTCATATCTCCCCGGGTATCGATATATTTCCCGAATCGACTGAAGGCAAATGAAAAAGGGAATCCCCTGAAGACCAGCAAATCTCCCTTGCGCACTTCACGGCTGTCTTTAATTTTAATGATAACAGCCCCGGTAACCACCCCCTCAAACCGGTTCATATCCAGATAAAGCGTATCTGCGGAAATGATAAAATCACCGGTGTCCAATACCAGATGCCCGCCTCCGTAAAGGTAGTCCAGATCGTCGCTATAAATAAAGTAATCGCCTTTGAAATGAAGGTCTTTTTCCGCCAGCAGGTCCGCCCGCATGACCATCAGCAGCAGACTAAGGCAAAGACACTTTGTAAAGCTGGCCATCAAGCGTCAGAAGATAAATATATGAACCGTTGTCAATCGAAATTCCCACCGTACTTTCCGCCGGAGACAGGTAGGCATTAATCAGGTTCCCGTCCAGATTGTACTGATAAATGGAGTTTGACTTTTTGTCGGTAAACAGCACGCCGTCTCCGTAAGTTTCGATACCACCGATCTCGACACCAGAAATTTGAAATAGCAGTTCAGTCGCTCCGGTTTCCGGTTCATATCTATAAAAACTGGTTGATCGTTGGTCATACAGCAGCAACCGGTCATCCAGGGTGGTTAAAAATGCCGGGTACAGCTCGACGGTCGATATCTGGTCAATCAAATCTCCGGACAGGGAGTCGTAGGCATACAGGATATTCTCCCCATTGCAGATATAAATCTTGTCGCGGAGGACAGCCACTCCGGTTCCCGGCCTTACCGCCAGTGATCGTATCACCGCTCCGGATTCGGCGTCAAACGCATAGAGTCCGCCGGTGACGCTTATTTTCCAGAATTTTTCCCCGTCATAAGCCAGATCCCCTTCTCCCATCAGTCCGGTAGGCACGATCTTAACGATCTGGAGGGTCTCAATGGACGCATTCGGGTCCAGGGGGTTGTTAAAAATAATGTCCTTGCAGGATTCAAAAATAATAATAAAAACCCAGACGAATAGAATTATTTTTTGCTTCACCTTTTATCACCCCTTTTTTGGTTCCGAATATTTTCATATCCAGCACATGAACCAACCAGACGGCGCAAATACCCAGAATGTAATAATTCCTG
The DNA here is from genome assembly GCA_964583345.1 of uncultured Clostridia bacterium. Classification (GTDB taxonomy): domain Bacteria; phylum Acidobacteriota; class Aminicenantia; order UBA2199; family UBA2199; genus CAZOWT01. The sequence continues at coordinate 2,739 of CAZOWT010000147.1, read as the reverse complement.
GACCGGAAACTCTTTTCGGCCTTTCCTCGCAATTCTACGATCTCATTTATCTCAGTGGATTGAAGATATTGTTCATAATAATCGTTACCTTGATTGTTCTCGATGATGGCCCCGGCAATGGTGCCCAGGCAGGCAGCCAGCAAAACACCGCCTTTCAATGTTTTCCCGGACAACAGCTGATAAACACCTGGAATAAATTTGGAAACCGGTATTCCCCTATCGGGTTCGGTACTCTCCTTGTCCGCGCCCGTCAGGTTCAGGCAAAAAAATAGGGCCATGAGCATGATGACAGATTTGCTTCGCATGCGGCGGATTTTTCTCGGAAAAAGGGCAATCCGGCTTCCCGGTTCATCCTCCCGACCGGAGACGGCTATTCAACCCGGGCGAAAAACTTGACTTTACCTGTTTTCTATTCTGGCTTCATTCACCGAGATCTTCGAAGGTGTCTGGGCAGCTTTTGTTTGGGCACCGATTTTTGTGGCTGTCCATGAACCCGGATATCCGTTATAATCAACCATGGTGCCGCTCATGTAGGTATTGCTCAATATGGTTCCAGTATAGGTAGTCCCCGATAAAAAGACAAAACGAATCTGGGTACCGGTAACCGTCCAGGTGCCGGTATATGATGTGGTGGTAAATGTGCCGCTGTTTTTCGAACTTCCGGTAAAGGTAATGACGGCGGTTCCGGGGGGATCCGTCTTCAGAACATACCAGTTGAAATTCAAATTCCAGCTACCGCGGATATCAAAACCGCTATCGCTTTTCTTGACCAGCAGAAAATAGGCGGCGACGCCGGCAATGACCAGCCCTCCAAGCACCAGAAGGATCGGGAATTTTCTCTTCTTTTTCTTGACCGGTTTTTCGATTACCTGCTGATCCATCTTTTCTTCCTGTTGGGGTTCGGTTTGCACAACGGTTTGGGGAACTTCCGCCTGCTCTTTTATTTCCGTCACCGGCGGCGCTTCGGTCTTGGCCGTGAAATTTGCCCGGGCTTTATCCACCCGGTCCTTGAACTCCAGGTCGGCTTCTTCTTTTTCAAATGTCGGATAGGTTTCGAAAACCTTGTTCAGATGGCTGGTGACCTTGTCGTCTTCACCGACGGTAAAATACACCTTGGCCAGCAAATAAAATGCTTCGGCTACCTTTTTTTTCTGCTCGACAATGGATTTTAATTTGTCGATGCATTGATTCAGCAGGGTAATGGCATCATCATAGTACCCCTGCTGGTAAAGTTTCCTGGCTCTCAGCAGTTCGTCTTCCTCCTGAGCAAAACTGAAATTCGGGGTCAGATAAAACCAGCAGAACAGAACCAGTGTGAAAATCCCCGCTCGCTTCAATAATTTTCCATGAATCATGACTAAACCTCCTTAAGATGCAATAATACTCGGCTCCCTAATTTTAGAACCGATTGGCTGTTCATGTAATCAGCCAATTTAAAATTTTCTCCTGAAAATAACTTTGTTGGCAAATGTACCCACCGAGTAGCTCAAACGCCAGTTTTCCACCCTGACCGGAAATCCTTTCCTGTCCATGGGCGGGGGCAGTTTAACCGTTCCAATTTTTTTGAAAATTCGGGAGATAATGGTTTTTCTGCTGTTGGGCGGGTTGACTTCCAGCCCGGCATCGCTCAGTCTTTGAATGGAAACCTTGCCATCCTCCCTCACATTAAGGATCAGGTTGATCTGGCCGATGACCCGAATTCCCCTTATCAGTTTCACGATCTCGAACATTTTCAGGTTTTCATTATAGGTGTTGATCAACTGCGGTGGAAGATCGATTATTTTTACACTCCTTATGGCAACCTGATTCCCCTTTTTTCGCTTCTCTTCTTCTATCCGCTGCTTTTCCTTCTCCAGGCCCTCCCGGATACGCAGGATTTCTTTCTCCAGTTGATTGGCCTGGTCGGTATCGTTAATTTCCCTGGCTTTTCTCACAGCATCCAGGGCGTTTTCATATCGGCCCTTGTCAAAATCATTCCGGGCAGCTTCCATGAAGCGGGTATATTGCTCTGATTTCTGTCTCTCCGAAAAACGGGTGCTTTGTTCGGTCTGTTTTTGACGCACCTCAGCTTCAAACCGGGTTAATTCTTCCGTATCCTTTATCTTCCTGGCTTTATGGATGTTCTCCAGTGCCTGGTCATACTTTCCCTCCTGCAAATAATTACGGGCGAAACCGAAATAACGGCCATAGACATCATCAATTTTCTGTTCCTCCAGTCTTTTTTTCTCCGCTGCCTGCTTCTCATTTATCTTTGTCTCCAGTGCGGCGGTATCGGCATTAATTTCGATTTCCTTTGCCTGGATGAGAAAAGCCGTTGCCTGCTCCAGGTCATTCCTAACCAGCGCCTCTTCTGAACGTGCGATCAGACCGGACTGTTTTTTTTGCCTTTCATTTTTGTCGATCTGTTCTTTTATTTTCCGGTCCAATTTTTCGATTTCGGGGCCCTGGTGGATGTTTTTGGCATCGGCCAGATTCGCGGAAGCCTTTTCCAGGTCGTTTTGGGCAAAAGCCTGCCGAGCCATTTCCAGATAAAAAACGTATTTTTTTTCATCACCCTGGGCATCAATCTGATTATTAATCCTTTGAAACAAGGCCTCGATATCTTCACCTTTTTTGATTGCTTTGGCCTGTTCCGCAGATTGAACCGCTTTGTCCAGTTCGCCGTCTGCCAGATATTTTTCGGCCCGGGCCAGAAGTTGTTGGTATTCCCTATCTTTATCAGCCTGTTGCTCCAGTTTT
>CAZOWT010000146.1:0-7412 GCA_964583345.1 uncultured Clostridia bacterium | reverse complement strand
CATAGGCGTATTCAATCACCTGTCCCCGCTTGTTGGTAAAGGTCTCCAGCCGGGACGCCAGGTCATAGGTCTGTTCGATTTTGCTCCCGTCCGGATAGATCATCTCGACGGGATTCCCCATGATGTCATAGCGGAACTCCCAGGTTTTATTACCAGAATCGATAATTTTTGTCAATTTCAGGTCCGAACCGCAACTTCCGCAACCGGTTCCCCCCCATTCATACTGGACGATCCTGCCGGTGGGGCTGGTTTCCTTGATTACCCGGCCCATGATATCCCGCTCAATAACCACCGTGCGGTTTTCCTCATCGGTGATGCCAATGATTTCTCCCCGGGAGTTGCGGGCCACCACAGTCTTTGAACCATTGTTGTTAACCACCTCCATGACCAGGCCTTTGCTGTCATAGGTCATTTCGGTCTTGAGGTTATCCGGAGGGGTGATTTTTATCAGGTTATTATTTCCGTCATAGTCGTAGGTTGTGGTTTTTTGCCTGATTTCATCGACCCTCCGGACCAGGTTCTTGCTGGTATCATAGGTATAGGCGTTGTCAATGCCATAACCTTTCACATTGGAAACCAGGTTGTCCGCATTGTAGCTGACCTCCAGCCGGTAAGGGGCGGCCGTTGTTTGAACGGTTTCCTTCACATAATGGGAATTCGGATCGCTGTCCGCCTTTCCCCAGCGGAAATCGGTTGTCCGGGTTTCCACCTTTTTCAGTTGGAGATTATCGTTGTAAAAAATATCGGTGGTTTCATACTGGTCGGCACCTTTCACAATTTTCACGGGCAGACGGTTGTAATCGCTGTCGGCAAAATAGGTTTTTTCCTTTAGCCGGCCGTTTACGGTTAATGAACTCCAGCCCTTCCCGTTGTGGTATTTTACTATTTTCCCGTCTTCATAAACCGCCTCGGAATCCAGGCTGCTTTCACTGGAAAGCAGGGGAAAATTCACCGGATTATCCGGTGAGCTCACGATATCATTAAGCAGGTATTTCAGGATGGCCGGTTCCAGGGTGCGCTCGCCGCCGTTGGGAAGGGTCACTTTTTTCAACACCGGTCTATCCTCGTCCCAGGTATAGGTTTTTACCGCGTCGCCGTTTTTATCCATGGTCATCAGCCCCCGGCTGTTGTACCCGAACTCCCGGCTGGTGGCATCGGGATAAACCACTTCGATGATATTGCCGCTACCGTCGGTATGAATTTGGGTCTCCCGTCCGGCGGAATCTTTCACCTTGCTGACATGGCCATTTCCATCGTACTCAAACTCCATGAAAATATCTTCTGGATACATAATCCGGCTGATCCTGTCTCCATTGTACTGATAGCTGACGGTTCTTCCCTGTCGGTCTCTTTTTTCAATCAATAACCCATCAGAATTAAATATTGTCCGTTCGCCGGAAAATTCTTTCAATATATACACATCGGAAAACGAATCGTATTCCAGTTTCGGCCACGGGCTTTCATCAATTCTCCGATACTCATATTCGTTGCCGATGGCAAACACCCGGTCGATCGCCGAACCGGGGTGGAGGGTATTGACCGCCGGATATCCGAGCTGAAACTGAATATAGCGCACCGTGCGATTATTTCCGGAAAACATCAAGGGAGATTGAATGCGAAGGTCCAATCCATCAGTACTTATCGAGGGATCATGCAAGGTGGGTTGTCCGTACTGGCCCCAGAATGCCCAGTTTTGATTGTCGAGAGAGGTGCTGATTTTCACGTAATCCCAGACATGGCCGGCCTTCCAGTATCTTTGGAAATCGATTCCGATATTATAGATTTCCCGTTCCCGGCCCAGGTCGATGACAAAGGTCTGGTCAAGGTCTTCCTGGGGTGTGTCAATGTAAAAGCGGGTTTGGGACTTATGGCCGCCGCTCTGGGATATCTTTGCCGTCAACATGCTGTCAGGATTCATGACCTCTCCGTTGCTGCTTTTAAAACTGGCTCCCTGTGAGGCATCGGCAAAATTAATTCCTTTTTCAAATTCATCAATCTCTCCGCTGCCGTTTTCAATGACCACCCGGTTGCCCTCGACATGCAAACGGCTCAAACCCCGCAAACCCCAGCCGCTGCCCAACGCCGATTCCCGGCGGGACAGCATGAAAATCCTTTTGGTGGAGTCTTCCCGGTAATAGGCCGGCTCAAGAGCCCTAATGCCGGTTGAAACCTTTGGCAATCCGCCCCAGCTGTTTGCCAGGGCGTATTCACCAGGATAATAATGGGTAACGGAATAATTAAAATTAATATACCCGGTTTTAATCCATCTTCCCGACGGATACTTTCCATCCAGGAAAATACTGGCCATCCCATAATGGGAGGAGGCCGGGTTGAAAGAAAAGGCATGAATGCCATGATTGCCACTGTTCCCGCCCGCTACTGAAACCATTGCCGATGAGGTGGAAAATTCAGTTCGAAGCGGGTCATCCACAAACTGGGTATCGATGTAATAAATCACCCTGAGTATCCTCCAGGGGGAAGCCGTGGATGAATTGTAAACAAAACTCAGGCCGGTATCTCCTCCCCTCAATTTTAAGCCGGGGATGGGAAACTCATTGGTTAAAATCCCGGAAGTAGAGCTAACCGAAGAACCGAATCCACAGACCGGGCAAACCGGTTCAGGTTCGATAAGCAGGTCAGCATAATTTCCTCCGGAGGTAACCGGTCCGTTTATATCATAGGGGGAAAAATGACTGACTTCGGCTTCCAGCCAGCTGCCGCTGGAATCGACAGTCGCCATTCCGGATTGGGGCACCCATTTCTGGTTGTTTTTTTCCCATTCGGCAAAGGGAATCTTTGTACCGGCCGCGAATCCCCAGGAATTGTTCACCCGGATTTTGACCGGAACATTAAAAACGGTTCCGTCCGGCCCGAAATCCGCGCAAAACAAAAAACTGATGGGGTATTCAAGGTTGTCGGTTTCATTCAGGCCGCCGGGTAACGCTTTGGAAGAGGAAAGCCTGGTCAAGCCGATGTCTTTGACTTCGGAAAGCGCCCCCGGGGGGATGATGACTTCTACGGTTCCGTCGCTGTTGGAGTGGCTGCCGCCGTCCATCCCGATGGGAGTGGTTTTGGGATCCCTGGGGGTTAAATAGGCATCTTCCACCACACCCTCTTTCCCGAGCTCAAGATAAATTTTTCTATAGACTTCGGTATATCCCTCCTTGGTAATTTTGATCTTATATGTGCCTCCGGAACCGAACGCCAGGTTCCAGTATCCATCATGGTCGCTCTGGGCCGAGTTACCCGAAGCAATGATCACCGCTCCGGATAAGGGATTTTCGCTGCCGGCCTCCAGCACCCGGCCGTAGATGATGGTTCGGTTCTCCTCCTGTATTTTCTCGTAATTGAAATCAACCGACGCTGAACCCGGATTGCCGGCAAGGTCGGAAACCTCTACCGTCAGGGTGTTGGATCCGTCATTCAACAGGTTTTCATCCGATAGTTCACCGTTGACCTGGCTTTCGCTTACGGTTACTTCGGAGGTGATATCGGTTCCGTTTAACATCACACTGACACTCGCAGAATCAATTCCGGAACCCATGTCTTCGTATGTTGCCGATATCGATACGGGCAGGCTTTTATAGGTTGCTCCGTTTTCGGGTCCGGAAATGGCGATCTCCGGAGGCATCTGGTCGGTTATTCGGTTGATGGTTCTGGATTGGCTGTCCCGGTTGCCGGCGCAGTCTTCCAGAACATAAGCAAAGGTATTTTCTCCGGGAACAAGATTTAGATCCAAGGAAAACGCATTGTTTTCCAGACTGATTTCCTGGCCGTTTATGGTGAGTTTTTCTCCACCTTCGGTTGTTCCCAGGGTCTCCACGGTTAATTCGAGCGTCTGCAGCTGATCCTCAGGGGATGTGATATTCAACTGCGGGTCAACCGTGTCTTTTAACACCTCGCCTTCCCATTTACCGATTCTCCGATGTTTTGACTGTTTTACCAGGTGGTGGGTAAATTTTTTATAAAATTTACCGGGATCCCGCCTGCCTTTCCAGTTGAAAAGAGGGCCATCAAGATAATACAGTTTCAACTGATAGGTCCCGTCCGCTACCGGCTGTTGCTTCCAATCTTTTCCATTCCAGGTTATTGAAACCAGGGCTTCACCTGCGGTTGAAACCGTGCCCTGTCCGGCAAGAACACAAATAAAATGATAATTGCTTTTGACAAATAATGTGGCAAATACCTTTTTCCCGGGTTGTCCTTTAAACCGGGCGCTTAAAACCATCTCATCTTTTACCCCGTCTCCGTCGGGTGAAAAACAGGGATGGTATTCGACATCGACCAGTTCAAGCGGAGTTTCTATCTTATTGTCTTTCTTCGAATTTAAATTGGAAACCCATAAAAGAGAAAATAAAACCATCAGCATAACGCCACCCAAAATCATCTTTCCCGAACTTTTTGTCAACATCATTTCTCCTTGAATGTTATTTTCAATATCACCGTACCATTCTCATTATTTTTCATTATTATGCCTTGTGAGTGAAAAGACACACTGCCGTCGCTTCAAAGATCGGCAGCAAATAAAAAATTGTCCATTTCAATAAAAACTTAAATTCCACTTAAAGCAATTTTGCTTCCATGATTCAGGATTCCCTGAAATGGCTTTCAGATAAGGCTTTGGGGACCTTTAAGAAAATTCAACAAAACCGAATGGTGTTTCGATTCGGGTCGGTTATTTTTTCTAAAAATTTATAAACCGCTTATAAATAACGTTTTAAAGTTTTAGAAAACCGGACAGTTTTGAAACAAAAATAGAAATTAATATATATAGTGTCTTTATAGAATTGTTTTTGCGGCATTTTTGGTGTTGCGATTTAAAACATCAGCATGAAGGTTTGAGTCATTTGGTTGAGGTGGCGAAAAAAAACTTTTAATGGCCTGCTCATTCAAACAGCATAACAACAAAGCAACCAACAGTCAACCGGAGACTTGACCCCAATAACAGGAAGAGTTGATTTTTTCTGAATGTAAAGGTGTTTATTCCGATTCCGGGTCCGAACCGGCCGGGGGGAAGAATTCCCCCTTTATTTTCGGGTCGAATTGCAGGACAACGATCAGGTATCCCCAGAATAGCAGGCCCAGGATATCTTTGATGCGGTCTATGAACATGATTCTTTGCCAGTCCAGGCCGGGAACCAGCTCGGTCACCCAGGGTATAAAATTTGATCCCCGGGCGGTAAACAGAAGGCCGCTGATGGCGTCCACCACCGTCAGCCAGCCAATGACCAGCAGCAAAATGCGGGCCCAGTTTTTTTTCTGCAGCAGATTGGAAAACAACCAGAGGACGATGACCAAAATGAAGGCGGTGATCAATATGATCATGGTGAGCAGAACCCCGGGTGAGGTTAACCAGCGGGTGAACTCATAATAGGTCCCTTTCACGCTCATATCCCGGGTGACTCCCCAGCCCAGGATGGTTTCCACCCCGAGCCTGACCAGGGTATAGACCACGAAAAAACCGCGCAACTGATGTATTTTCCAGGTGAAACGAGCCATGGGTTACCTCCCAGGAATTCATCCGCATTATATCATGCCTGACGCTTGGATATCAATATGTTTTTACAGGCCCAGCAGCAGTATCCCGGCGCCGCTCAGGGCAATGATGGCGCCTCCCAGGGCATGGGCGTAGCGCTCGAAAAAGGAAAATCTGAGCTGTTTGAGGCCGAAATAGGCCAGCGATACCAGAACCGCCATGGTCAGGATGGTGGCCAGGCTGAAGGCCAGGGCCACCAGAATGATACCGCCGGTACTGCTCCCGGCTGCCGGCACCATGAGCAAGGGAATCAGCGGTTCGCAGGGCCCCAGCACAAAGATAATGAAAAGCCACCAGAAGCCGGACTGCCGGTTCCGGTGGATATGGGCATGGTCCTGTTGATGGTCATGATCGTGTTCGTGGGTGGTGCCGTCGGCATGGGTGTGGGAATGGGCATGTGAACTTCCCCTGATGCCCTTTTTGATTCCCCAGGCCATGTAGGCCAGCCCGAAACCCAGCAGCAGGTAAGCGGCCGCATCCCCCCTGATGCCTTCCAGTCCCTTTATTTTGGATATGGCCATCCCGGTTCCGATTCCGATCAGGCCGATGACAATGGAGGATAGGACATGGCCGGCGCCGCAGGCCATTGTAATCGCCAGGGTCTTCGGGTATGACCATTTCTGGGCCCGGGACAGGGCGATAAAGGGGAGGTAGTGGTCCGGCCCCAGCAGGGTATGGACAAAGCCGACCGATAAGGCGGTCAGGGCCAGCACTCCGGTTTCCGCGTTCATGGTTGGTTCAGCCTCCGGTTGAAAATTTCCGGTTTCCCGAATAAATTTCAGAGAGGTATTATAGGGTCAGTCTGTAAAAAAATCAAATTTATTTTTATTAAAAAACAATTATAAAATCAAAAGTTAGAAGATAGAAGTCAGGAGACAGAAGGAAAAAAAAGAATAATGAAATCTGTTTGCTTCCTCTCACCCCATCACCCTGCATTATTTCATGCATTATTTCAATACAGACATAATTGAGGAATTTATCTTCTCGGGTCGCCCGTCGTATTGTCCTTCGGAGCAGGTAATGATCGATTCAATTTTTCAACTCGCTTCGCTCAAACAGAGAAAAATTGCCCCAAAAAAACCGGGGACATCGATAATTACCTTCAATACTCCTGAGGCTCCCATCGAAGAAAAATTCCTCAATCAAATACCATGCTTACACCAACGTACCGGTCGTGCGACCATTTGAATCACTGTTTGCGCAAGCCCGTTCTCCAGTCGCTTCCGGGAATATCTTCTACGCTAACGCCGGAAATTGCGCTCAATTTCCGCCTCCGGTCCTCACTCGCTCGGGCATTCCACGCTCGCTCCGGGGCACGCTCCGAAGAAATTCCCTCGCGCGACCATTTTGAATCCAGGTTTAGAGCGCAATGTAAATCATATTGGCGGGCGGAGCAAACAATCTCCGGAACGGCTTGGGAAGGCATTTTCTCGAATGTCGAAAAATGCCGGACCGCTCCCGAAAATGAGCGCATTTTCGGGTAAAGTGGAGGAGACTGTTTGCGCAAGCCCGTTCTCCAGTCGCTTCCGGGAATATCTTCTACGCTAACGCCGGAAATTGCGCTCAATTTCCGCCTCCGGTCCTCACTCGCTCGGGCATTCCACGCTCGCTCCGGGGCACGCTCCGAAGAAATTCCCTCGCGCGACCATTTGAATCACTGCTTTCGCAAGCCCATTCTCTGATCGCTCGAGGAATATTCTTGACCTGAATCGTGAGAAGTCAGTCGTGAATGTAAAAAAAGATTTTCATACCCAAACGCTAAAACTGTTGCCGGTGTGTGCCCGGCTTGAAGGGCTTCGGTTTTGTTGACATTTCCGGGGCGCTGTGATAATTTCTCTCTTGTAACCCCCTGAAGGAGGGAACTATGCCTGAAGAA
>CAZOWT010000145.1:0-7453 GCA_964583345.1 uncultured Clostridia bacterium | reverse complement strand
TGTTGGTAAACAAGGATGATTTTTTCACAGATGAAAAGCTATTAAGAATAAATCCAAAATACAAGGATATTAGCTGGGGAATGTTTCAGCAAATCAATTGGGGTCCAATTCATACTTATCAAGATTAAAATTCCTGAAAAACCCTGCCGATACCTGGTCGCAGCGTTGCGGATCCAGGTAGGGACCGGTAGGATACCACAGGTCGATGGGTGTAATGGATGCCGTATTGGAAATTTGCTGGATATGGATTATGGAGCGGTCTCTCAACTTGCCCGCTACGTTGCTAAGGAAATAGAAAGTCATGAAGAAATGAAAAAAATGGCGGAAAAGATTAAGGAAAAAATCAGGCATCGAATATTTGCTTGAATCTTGTCTCTAGATTTCTTTATTCTTGAGACCTGACCCCAATGCTGGACTGACCCCAATGCTGGAGAAGGAGATCATGGGTTTTTTCGGAGATGAAAAAATTGAAAAAGTAGTATTACCCTTTTCCGAATCCATGATGTCAAGGGTGGCAAATATTTTCAATATTCAATCGAATTTCTTTCAAAAACTCATCCATTACCGCCATAACAACTTTGAAATCACGGTTTACCTGGAAAAAATCAGGCGATCCAGGGCCGTTTCGCTTGAATCGCTCGGACGGAAAGGAATCGAAAACCTGTTTGTCCAGTTCATGGCTGCATTTAAATTTGCGCATGAGTTTGATTTTGATTTCATCGATTTTGAGAAATTCTGCCTGGAAAAGGACAACCGGATAAAATTTCCCGTGGTTTTTGAAAAGAATGTGCGGCCGGACATTGGCCAGGTTGTTGAGATTTTCAGCGGTAACCGGCATCTGCAACACCTGAAACCGGCAAATTGCGATGAGATTTTTTTGGAAATGGCCGGGAGATACCCTTTTGATGACGAAGAGTTTTATGCATACCGGTATGAGGATTTCGCTTCCAATATGCTGAATTTCTATGACTTCGGGGAAGCGGGAAACCGTTCCGGCGTAAAAATCAATATCAAGACGGAAAACCATATTCAAAAGGCAATTATTGTCAGCAGTCTTCAGCAGAACCTGATATCCGAAGATATCCTGCTGCTCAACTTGGCCGGTCATTCATCCCCGGTCCCGGAGGCAATTTACCGGCATGTTTTGAAAACCGAAAGTTCTGCCAATGACTTCATCCGGATAGTCCATGAGCTGGAAATATATTTGCAGAAATCCGCATTCAACGCTTTTATTTTAATTTTGGACAATTTAAAGACCGGGCCGGAAATTGAGTTCATCAAGTATCTGATGGACTATTCTCAAATTCCCAGCCTGTTTTTACTGATTTTCGGCGATTATGATCAATTGGAATTCGATTTGGTGTTGTCCGAAAAACCGGAAAACTTATTGGGAAAGTACCTGAATCATTTCGGTGGGACCCAATTTGTTGAAGCCAACGTAGAGGAGATTGAAATGCTCAAGCGGTTGATGGCGATTTCAATTCCGATTCCGGAGAAGGAATTGTCCGGATGGTTTACCGGCAAAGAAGTATCAATTATCAGGAGTCTACTCAAAAAAAAATTTCTGGTGTCCGATCAAACCGGTGTCTCTCCGAACCATTCCAGGTTGCCTGCGAATTTAAAACCGAATGAAGCAGAGGAAATCGAAATATTAAAAGGATTTGCAAAGAGCAAGAATTCCCTGTTTTTGAGACTGAAGTATCTGATAAAAATAAAGGATATGGCGGCCCTGGAAGAATTGATTCCCGATCAAATTGCTGCTGGACATGATAAAAATTTCGATGAGATGAAATGGCTCTTGCTGAGAAACCTCACCGTGTTTGCTGGAAGCCCGGAGTTGCTTGAATTTTTTACCGTGATGCTGATCAAACAGAGGGACCTGAATGCGGCCCGGAAAATTATTTTGGAATTCCGGGAAAATAATCCGGTATTTTATGATTTAAAACTGGCTGAAATCCATAAATTGGAAAAGGATTATCAGAGCCTGAATCTCCTTTTGAAGAATGTTGAAAAAAATATTACCGCCGAATACCGGGATGAGTTCTATTACCTGAAATTCGTATACTTTGAGAAGGTTTCTGATTTCGGAACCGCGGATGCCTGTTTCAAAAAAATAAAAAAAGACCCTTTCTTATCCTTTGCGGGAATTACCCTTAGCGACCGTTTTATTTACAACGGGGATTTTGACCGGGCGGAAGCCCTGCTGTCCGGCGTGCTGGATTATTTTGAGGAACACCGGTTCCTGGCATACGCCATCCAGACCCGGAGCCAGCTGGCTAAGTTATTCCGGGAAAGGGGGGAATTCGGCCGGGCCGAAAATTTATACAAGACCATTTACATGAAGAGTGAAATTCAACATTTCGGATTGCTGACCGCTACCATTGCGGTCGATATGGGAAATTTGTTTTTCAAGACAGATGATTATGTCCAGTCGGAATTCTGGTACGGGAAGGCCCGAGACCTTTTCCATAAATTGGGGAATCCGAACGGAAAGATCCTGGTCGAATCCAACCTGGTGGAAATCAGCAAAGTCAAAGGACGATGGAATGACGCGGAAAACTATCTCGGCGCAACCCTGAAATATGACCGGGAAAAAAAACTGGTGGCGGCTCAAGCCATTGATTTTTATAACATTTCCCATCTCGAGTATCTGAGGAGAAACCATGTCCAGGCACTTGAATTTGTGGAAAAATCCCAACAACTTTTCGAGCGTAAAAAGAATCTCACCGGGATCATCGAATGCCAATTTTTAAAAATTTACGCCCGGCAGTTCCTGGGATTTTCCGATCCCGATCTCAGCATCCTTGAGCATAATGCCGGATTACTGAGTCATGACCAACACATCATTCTTTCTTTTTTCCGGCAGCTAAAAAACCAGCCCTCCGCAGGAGACGGTCTCGCTCTAACAGAGCATATAAAAAAAATAAAATCCCCAAGGGCCCGTTTTGACCTGTGGGTCCTCTTTATCCAAAGATTCGGGATGCATGCTTATCTCAACGAATTGAAGATCCTGTCCATGGAGTTGAGCCAGCGAACAAAAAATTATTTTTATTATGAATATTACTGGGTGTTTTTTAATTTTTTCAATGCCCGGGAAGAAATTGAAGATAACCTGAAGGAAATCTTCATCGAAACCTACTATTTTTTCCTGCGCAATGGAAGGAGGCCGACTCCCGGCATATCGGCTTTCAAAAAAAAATTGGATGAGCGGGATTCGATCTATGATTTTTTGAATAGCCCGGAATTGTTGGGCGCCTCTTTTAACTGGAAGGAACCGGAGGATTTTTTTAAAAGTTTTTTAAACGAACTGTCGAAAAAAATCAAATTAAATATGGTTAAGCTGATGATATATGAAAACAAACAGCCCCTGTTTTCCTTTTCCAATTTAAAAGGATATGAAAAACTGAGCGCCGAGGTTATCCGGAGAGCACTCAACGCGGTCGAACCGTTTAACCTGGGGCCGGAGGATATCCGGAATTGTTTCCAGGATCCGGAGAAGGTTTTTTATCCCTATAAAAATACCAAGGTCATTCTCTGGAACATTTCCGAAACGCTTCGAGGGGTGTTATTGCTGGGATTTAATCAGGAAAATTATTTCAATACCGATATCCATGAAAATTACCGGTCGCTTTTCCTGAAGTTCGCCTCCCTGATTGAACGGTTTTATGAACATGATTTCAAAATCAATCAAAAACTGGAATTCATCGTGGGCGAATCAGAGGCAATAAAACAGTTGAAAAATCAAATCTCAAAAGTCAGCCGGGTGGATTTTTCGCTCCTGATAACCGGGGAAAGCGGAAGCGGCAAGGAGCTTGTGGCCAAAGGTGTCCATTTGCTAAGTTCAAGGTCGAAAAACCCCTTTATCCCGGTGAATTCGGCCGCCATCCCGGAAAATTTACTGGAAGCCGAACTTTTTGGTTATAAAAAAGGGGCCTTTACCGGGGCCAATGAGAGCCGGACCGGACTGATTGAATCCGCTCACAACGGCACGTTGTTTCTGGATGAAATTGCCGATATCCCCGTCCATCTCCAGGCAAAACTGCTTCGGGTTTTGCAGGAAAAAGAAATCAGGCGTCTGGGAGAAAATATCAGCCGGAAGGTGGATATCCGCCTGATATCGGCGACCAACCGAGACTTAAAAGAATTAATCAAACAAAATCGATTCCGGGAAGACCTGTTCTTCCGCATCCAGGACATATCGTTAAAAGTTCCTTCCCTGAAGGAGAGAATAAAGGATATTGCCTTATTGACCAGCCATTTTCTGGAAAAATACGGATTTTCCCTCAACAACGATTCCGAACTCCGGAGGATTATCGCCTATTTCAAGACACTCGATTGGAAGGGAAATGTCCGCGAACTTGAATCCCGGGTAAAGAGACTGATTACCTTTTATCCGGATTTTGAGGACGAAAAAAAATACCTTTCCCGGAGTGATTCGGGATTGAAGGCGGTCAGGGCGGAGTTTGAGAAAGCCTATGTACTCGAAAAACTGGTTGAAAACAGGTGGAACAAGGTCAAAACCGCGAAACAATTAAAAATCAGCCGGGCCTATCTGTTTGATTTGATAAAAAAATATCATATAAATCCGTCCGGTTAATCAGGTCATGTTCGGGAGTTACCGGTTTTCGACGGTAATTGGGATTGGTTTTAAATGGGATTGATTTTTCCAAGGCAAAACCGTTAGGGCATGAATCCGATTTGAGTAATGGGGGCGGAATGTGGTATGATGGAGTCGCCAAATAGAGGGTAAAAAATGATTGAAAAAAAAGATGATACCCACGGGAAAACCCGGGTTATGGAGGATGACGAATTTGTCCGGGAATCCGAAACCCAGCGCCTTAAATCCATGTTTCCCGGGAAAACCGAGGCCGAATATGTCAAGATCAACCGGAATTTCCTGAAGGATGCGGAACCGTTTAACCTGGCCCGTTTGATCAATGACATGAAAAACGCGCCAGAAGATCTCCGGACCGGATTCAAGGTTTACGACCATTATTTTCATCTGCCCGGCGGCGCCATCACTTTAATCACCGGAGGCCCCAAACAGGGAAAATCCCTTTTCATGATGAATATGATGCTGAATATGGTTCGCCAATACCGGGGGAAACACTTTATTTATTATACCTATGAGGAAAACAGAAAAGATATTGAACTGAAATTGATCAATATGCTCGGCAAGAAACCATTTGACAACCCAGCCGGAGGCAAAGCGGGCCAGGAAGCCGATAAAGCCGGAATAAAGACCAACCTCGAATTCTGGAAAAATAGGCTGAAAACGCTCCATGAGGCGGAATTGCTGAAGGCGGCGGCCGAAGATGACGCCTATTCCGGATTGAGCACTTTTTTGGATTTGGCTGACCGTATCCATATCGTTGACAAAAACTATTCGATATCCCACCTGATAGAGTCAATAAAATTGTTCAATGGCCCCTTTCTGGTCGGAGCGGTATTTGTCGACTTCATCCAGAAAATTCAGCATGATAAAGGTTCGGAAAACCAGGGCCTGGAGGAACGCCTGCTGGAGATTTCGGACAGTTTGAGGCAGTTTGTCATCCAGATGAATTTCCCTCTGATTATCGGGTCTCAAATTATACGGGCAGAGGTCAATGAGTATGAAGATGAAAGTTTTTCCGGTGATTCCTTATCGGCCCTGAAAGGTTTGGAACAGGATGCCAGCCTGATTATCGAACTGCAGCAGCCGAAAAAGAATCCGGACACCATCCTGACCAGGGTGCTGGCCAACCGCAACGGAATCAAGGTCGAAGCGGAGTTGAAATTTGACAGAAAGCTGCTGAAAATATCAGATCTGGCCTGATCATTTTTCCGGCGAAATATTTTTAAATGAAGTACAGTTGTGCTTCATATCCCGATTTATTTTTTCAGATTTTTTCAAAATCCTGATTCAAGTCGTTATCAACCGAAATTTCCGCCAATAGTTGAACCATAATTGGGATTTTTTCATGTTTAAAACCACAGGAAAAAGAATTGTTTTCCTCTTTCTGCTGGTCTGGGTGGTCTCTTCCCTGACATTTTTTTTGATCCGTTTTGTCCCCGGGGACCCGGCCCGTTATTTATTGGGTGCGAGAGCAGGCCAACAGGATATCCAAAGGCTTCGCGAAGAATTGGCGCTGGACCGTCCGTTATGGGACCAATTTTGGGAATTTCAAGGGCGCTTGTTTCACTTGGATTTCGGCCGGTCCTTTTTTAATGGAAAAAAAGTTTTTTCGAACATAGGTAATTATTTGCCCAACACGCTTCTGCTTTCCCTGGCGGCGATGTTTACGGCACTGGTGATTTCCTTTCCCATAGGGGCGGTCGCGGCTTTTAAAAGCGATTCCATTTTTGATCTGTCCGTCACCGTGTTCAGCTCTCTCGGATTGTCCTTGCCGAATTTTATTCTCGGTCCGCTTCTGATTATGGTTTTTTCCGTCCATCTGGGCTGGCTTCCGGTTTCCGGTTCGGGGGGATGGCAATATCTCATCCTGCCTTCACTCACACTCGGCCTTTCCATGAGCGCTCAGCTTGTCCGCATTGTAAAGGTGGCGGTCAACATGGAATTGTCCAAACCTTACGTTTTACTGGCCCGGTCCAAGGGTTTGGCTGAATCAAAGGTCTTTTTCAGGCATGTGCTGAAAAATGCCATTCCCATAATTTTATCAACTATCGGACTGCAGATGGGAGCGCTGATAACCGGCACCATCATTACCGAGACCATTTTCTCCTGGGAAGGCATCGGGCGGTTGCTGATCAAATCGGTTTACCGTCGGGACTACCCCATGATCCAGGGGCTGGTGATTATCATAACGGCTCTGTATTTATTTGTGAGTCTGCTGGTTGATATGATATTGATTCTGACCAATCCGAAGCACCGATATGAGGTTCGTGATTAAAAAAAATTTCCAATTAAAACTGGGACTGGTTTGCCTGCTGGTTTTAGGTATCTGGATTGTGTGTTCCATTGTTTCCGTGAATTTTTCCATTCGCATGAATATGGAAAATCGCTTGGAACCCGGCTCAGGTTTTTTTTCGCTGGGTACCGATGATTTCGGGAGGGATTTGCTTTCCTGTGTGATTTTCGGAATCATGATATCGGTTTTAATCGGATTTTCCGTTTGCGGATGTTCTTTGGTTTTAGGGGGTTGTGCCGGCCTGCTTGCCGGGTTCGGCGGGGGGATAATCGATTCGATTATCATGAGAATTGTTGATGTTATCCTGGCATTTCCCGGAATTATATTGGGGATATTTCTGGCTTCATTCATTAAAGTCAATATTCTCAGTATTATTGGCATTCTGACCTTTTCCGGCTGGGCGGGTTGCGCCAGGCTGATCCGGGGAGAGATCATGAAATATAAGAAAATGGATTTTGTCATGGCGGCCAGGAGTTACAATGCTTCCTTTTTCAGAATCGTCTTTCTTCATTTCATTCCGATTTTGTTTACCATAATAACGGTTC
>CAZOWT010000144.1:0-7467 GCA_964583345.1 uncultured Clostridia bacterium | reverse complement strand
CTTTGACATCAACGCCGGAAGTTACGTTCATTGAAGAGGTGTTTGATGAAAAAGTATATTAAACAAAACAGGTTCCTGACCATGGCAAAAAAGAAAAAACACCTGACCGCAAGGGCGCTGACCGTACCGATCGGATTGATTCTGGTTTCCATGCTGGTTTCGCTTGCCAGCTGCGGCAAAAAAGCCGGGACAGAAAGGACGGACATGGATCCGGCTTTTATATGGGCGGGGAATCAGCGATTCATCTCGCCCGAAAGCGGCAGCAAACATACCTGGAGCGGGTTCTATGTCAAGGATCATTTTTTTGTTAGCTACAAACACCGGTCAAAATTGATCATTTGGCGGAACAACGAAGGCCGGGTTGATGTGTCCATGCGTTATGTCATCAGCGGTGATCCGGTTGTCCTGGTGGTGAATGAAAAGCGGAAAAGGGAATTAATTCCGGCCAAAAGCCGGCAACCGGTGTCCTTTCCGGTTTATTTTAAGAAAGGCTTCAACCTGTTTGAGTTTAAAAAAAGGGAGGGCACCCAGCTCAAGATCGAATTCATCAACGTGGGAAAATCCGTTCACGAGGAACCGCCGGACCTGGAAACCGGCAAATGGGTGACGGCTGTCCTGTCTCCGGGCAGCGGGCAGGCAAAATTAAAAGGAAAAGGCCGGCTGGAAATTCGCCAGGTCGGTTTTGTCAACGGCACCGAGCGGAGTGAAAAACAGGTATTGGCGGGTAAACAGATTGGCTTTCCGTTTTCATTCGACGCTCCGGGGTTTATCCGGATAAACTGCCTTGCCGGTCATTTTAACCTGGTCGATTACAGCTTTGTGAAAAAACCGGCAGCCCTGGAACCGCTGGCAATGAAAACGGCCGGAAAACCCAATGTTTTTATTTTCCTGATTGACGGCTGCCAGCAATCCCACCTGGGCATTTACGGTTACCCACGTAAAACCTCGCCCTGCATCGATAAACTGGCAGAGGATGCGGTTGTTTTCGACAATGCCTATGCCAATGCCACCTTTACCGGTTCCAGTGTGGCCACCATTTTTACCGGGATGCTGCCCCAGCGTCATAAACTTAAAATTCTGATCAATAAGCTGTCCGGCAAACATTTTTTATTGAGCGAATTTCTGAAAGCAAAAGGCTACCGGACCACCATCCTTTCCGAGGCCGGCAATATCTCGCCGCGGTTCGGATTCGGCCAGGGTGTGGATAAATTTCCCCGCCTGTTTTTCCGGGTCTTGAGAGACCAGCGGCTGATGGAGAAAAAATTGCATCAATCCTTCGGGGATTTTACGGAAAAGCCGGGGCCCATGTTTGCCTACCTGCATTTCCGGGCCCCCCACTTTCCCATCATCCCCCCTCCCCCCTTCCGGGATATGTTCCGGAGCAGCGGGAGGAAAGTCCACCGGCAAAGGCGGCTGGTCTTCGATATCCCGGAACTGGTCAAAAAGGGCCATCGGTTTACGCCGGCAGAAATTGCCGAAATTACCGATGACTATGATTCCGCCATCCGCTTTGCCGATGACCGGGTCGGGAGGCTGATCCGGCGGCTGAAGGAAAGAGGATGGTATGAAAATTCACTGATTATCTTTACCTCGGACCATGGCGAAGCCCTCTACGAACACGGAGAACTCGGCCATGGGTTCAATGTCTATAATGAAACCAGCCTGGTTCCCCTGATCGTTAAATTCCCGGCATCAATGAAGTTGAAGGGCCGGGTGGAGCGGATCGTCAAGCTGGCCGATATTTTCCCCACCGTGGCCGCCCTGTTGAATGACCGGGTGGATGTGGACGGCCAAAGCCTGTTTCAAGCCGTTTTCAACCGGGAGATGAACGATGACCTGGCCATTTCCACCTCTTTCCACACCATTGCCGATTTCGGCATCCGCTGGAGAGACTGGTATTACCTGATCAGGACCAAGGATAACAGCGAGGAACTGTACCATCTTTCGGTAAATCCGCTGGAAGATGTTTCCGGGACCCAGGCGGATGTGCTGGTGTTTCTCCGGGGGAAGTTTCTCAACTGGCTGATGGAAAATGACCAGCAGGATGATATCGGAGAAATTCTCGACCTGAAAAAACTGCCCAAAGATGTGCTGGATCACCTGAGGACATTCGGGTATATCGAATAAATTTTTTTTGGCGAGTTTCCAGGGCCCGAAACCGGCTACCTGAAGTGTTTGCCTTTGAAAAACGCCATTTCTTCAAGCCGGATGCTTTCCCCCAGATCCAGGTCACACCCGGGAAACAGGCAGACATCAAAGTACCGGTGCCCGCCGTAGCCGGACAACCATTGGTGCAGTTCTTCCAGCAGCCGGGTGTTTTCAAGATCGGCCGAAAGGATATATGTCCCGATATTTTCGTAGAACAGGGCCATTTTATAGCCCGATAACCGCAACATGGCCCACAGAGAGTCCCCGTCCTCTCCGTGCCGGCCGAGCAGGTCGGGGTCATATTCAAAAAACAGGATGGGTTTGACCCGGGAAAGATATTCCGATGCGCCCCGCAGGATCAAGCCATCGTATCCGTCGGTATCGACTTTCAGCATTTTGCTCTGGCTGTATCGCGGGTATTGGCGCAGAATATCAACCAGGCTGACGTTTTTCCCGGGCAGATTACGCTCGGGGGATTTTCCCCGCGGGTCCCGGATGTTCAGGTAGGCGTTTACACAGTCCACATCCGCAAACCGCGACATGTTTTTCTCCAGCTGGCAAAAGAAGCGCTGGTTCCCCTCTATGCAGAGAACGGGAAACTGCGATTTCCGGCGAAGAAAAGCCACCGAATCCCCCACAAAGGCGCCGACATCGATTAAAGTCAATTGCGGGTATTTTTTCCGGACCCGGCCGGCTATTCTGGCGATATTGGTGGCGTAATAGGGATGTTTATGGACGATAAAGGGCAAATTGCTGGACAGGGGAAGGCGGAGTTCGAATTGCCCGATTTCATAGCGGATTGCCGGATCGTGAAACCGGAGTACCAGCTGGCGGATAAGGTGGGCCCCGTGGTATTTGAGTTTATCAATCCATTCGCTCTCAGACCTCTTTTGAATGGAATTGATCAGCATTTGTGACAGCATATGTTTCCTGATTTATCGGGTTGTTTCCCGTCCGGAATGCCTGAGAGGGTGAATGATGAAATAGGCGTGATAGGGACGGTTATGGGCCCGGAACATGGGGACCAGTTTCATGCCGTCGATGGCAAATTCCAGGGGGTTTTTACAGGGCCTGAAAGCGCCGGCCGGTTTCCCGGGATCCAGCCGGAGATGAATCCAGTCTTTTTGATCGCTGATCCCGACCATGAGCACCGGGCCGGCCATGATTCCGGCAATGGCATTGACATCGGGCAGCGGTTCCAGGCGAAGGCCGAAGGGCAGGCGGATGGTGATTTGATCCTTGTCTTTCCAGTTGTTGTCCAGGGTCAGGTAGTGTCCGGGACTCACCGTTTTTTTCTCAGGTTTACCGTTTATCCGCACTGAAAATTCCTTTCGGGTCCAGGCCGGGATGCGGATTTTCATCCGGAAACGGCCCCGGCCCCGGATGGATAATTTGATAATGTCGGAAAACGGAAAATCGGTTTCCTGAATGACCCGGATGCCCCTGGAACACCAATGCAGTACCGAGGGGATGAAAAGATTAACCCATAGGGTGTGGTTATCCGGAGAATGGAAGTAAATGGATTCCTGGTACTTGGTGTGGTTTTCCATCCCCGTACCGTGGCAGCAGGTAAAATGGTCATAGTCGTCCGAATAGGTTTTCTCAGCGCCGGGGTTCAGCGGCATGAAGTAGGTGACCGCGGTATGGGCGGCCGCGGGATTCTGGGAGGCCAGAATCTGGTTGTATAGAGCCCGTTCATAATATTCCATGTATTCGGGCCGCGGGTTATGGCAGTAGAGTCGTTTGGTCAATTTGAGCAGGTTGTAGGCGCAGCAGGTTTCACAGGTTTCTCCGGTGATAAACGAGGCGATTTTATCCGCTTCCCTGAACATTTCCCCTTCCGAAACCCCGCCGTTGATATAGCGGTGATGGCGGGTTGCCATGGACCAGAAGTTTCCGGCTGCAGTCAGGTAGAGCGGATCGCGGCAGATATCGAAAATCCTGAGATACCCGGTCATCTGGGGGATGTGCTGGTTGGCGTGCAGGCCGGCCAGTTTGTCCTTGTTCTGTTCGCAGGCATTCAACAGCATTTTTTTATCGAACTTTCGGGCGGCAGTCAGGTACTTTTTTTCTCCGGTAATAGCGGACAGGTCGGCCAGGACTTCGTTCATGCCGCCGTACTCGCCGGCGATATACAGGTTCCACATCTCCTGCAGCCTGGAATCCGGGATATGGATTAATCGCCGGCACACCCAGTCCGCGATTCTAACCGCAATCCGCAGGGCCTGCCGGTTTCCGGCCAGACGATATGCGTCCAGCAGGCCGGCCGTGATTTTATGAAGGGTGTAATAGGGCGCCCAGATTTCAGGATAGGGGGTCAGGCTTTCCAGTTTGACAAACTGATCGGGGCTGTAAGCGCTTAAAAACCCGGCGGGGTATCCCCTAGCTGCCATCCGGTCCTGGCATTTGCCCAATTCAGAAACCATGTAATCCAGTTTTTTCTGGAAAACCGGTTCCGATATGGAGGCAAAGGCCTGGGCCAAAGCCGAGAGAAAATGGCCGACGGAATGCCCGCGGAGTTTGCAGTCCGGTTTCTCCCAGCCGCCGCAGGGTTTGGCGGAGGACGGAATCCCGGCCGCTATCCGGAAGTTGTGCAGCAGCCTGCCGGTGTCCAGAAATTTCAGGTAGGCCAGGGTTCGGTCCCGGTTGAAGGTGAACGGGCTGTCCGACAGCTTTACATCCCCCAGTTGAAAGGGGAGGGCCTTGAGTTGAGGATTATTGTCCCGGCTGCCTGCCGGTAACGGGCCGCCGGCCAGCACGAGTATGGCCAGGACCACCCAGGTTTTGATCCGGCAAAACCGGGAGGTTTTGGTGGGTTGCCCTGATTTCATTTTTCCCTTCTTAAAATATGTACCATTAAAATAACCTGTTTTCAATCCCCCCGCCCAAATGGAACCCAATATTCAGGATATGGGGATGATCACTGTAATCCGATTTTCAACCCGGGAACGCCAGCTGGATTCGGGTATTGTTGCTGGAAACGGATAAGAGGTCTGATTTGATATTTATTGCTCGAAACATTTGAAGTGGGAGGATAATTGCAGTATAATACCCAGAGTATTCACCTGGTGATTTTCAGGAGCTGCGAAGGAAGATGACGTACAATTTCAAGGAAATCGAGAACAAATGGCAGAAAATCTGGGAAGAAAAACGGATTTTTAATGTCACCGAGGATTCCCGGAAACCCAAATATTACTGTCTGGAAATGTTTCCCTATCCCTCGGGCAAGATTCACATGGGTCATGTCCGGAACTATTCCATCGGAGACGTGGTGGCCAGGTTCAAGCAGATGAGGGGATTTAATGTTCTCCACCCCATGGGATGGGACGCCCTGGGCATGCCTGCTGAAAACGCCGCCATCAAGCATAAACTTCATCCCAAAGACTGGACGCAGGACAATATCCAGTTCATGAAAAAGCAGTTGAAGAAACTCGGTTTTGCCTATGACTGGGACCGGGAACTGGCCACCTGCATGCCCGGGTATTACAAATGGAATCAATTCATCTTTTTGAAGATGTTCGAAAAGGGGCTGGCCTACAAGAAAAAGTCGGAAGTCAACTGGTGTCCCTCCTGCCAGACCGTGCTGGCCAACGAGCAGGTGATCGTGGGGAAATGCTGGCGATGTGAGTCTACGATCGAATCCAAGAAACTGGAGCAATGGTTCCTGAAAATTACCGATTATGCCGACGAGCTGCTGGCATCGCATAAATACCTGACGAAATGGCCGGAAAAGGTGCTGTTGATGCAAAAGAACTGGATAGGCAAGAGCGAGGGGGCCGAGGTCAGTTTCAAGGTCGAACACAGTGATATGGAAATTAAAATTTTTACCACCCGGCTGGATACCATTTTCGGGTCCACTTTTTTCGCCCTTTCGGTTCAGCATCCCCTGGTGCCGGAACTGATAAAGGACAATCCGGAGCGAAGCCGGATAGAGGCCTTTATCGCGGAAATCGACCGGGAGCGGAAAGCCGGCCGCGAACTCACGGATAAGAAGGGTTATTTTACCGGGAAGTATGCCGTCAATCCCTTCAACCAGGAAAGAATTCCCATCTGGCTGGCCAACTTCGTGTTGATCGAGTACGGCACCGGCGCCATCATGTCGGTACCGGCCCACGATGAGAGGGATTTTGAATTTGCCCAGAAATACCGGATTCCGATTCGCCGGGTTATTGTCGAGGACAAGAACAAAAAGTACCCTGATCGGATTGAAACGGTTTTTGAGGAAAAAGGATATTTGATCAATTCAGGCCCCTACAGCGGCCTTGAGTCCGATGAGGCCATCGGGGAAATGGGCCGTTTCCTGGAGGAAAATAAGCTGGGAGAATTGAAGACCATGTTCCGCATCCGGGATTGGGGCATCTCCCGGCAGCGCTTCTGGGGAACCCCGATTCCCATCCTGTATTGCCAATCCTGCGGAATCGTTCCGGAATCCGTGGAGAATCTGCCGGTCGAATTGCCCGATGATGTGGATTTCAGTTTTGAAGGCGGTTCGGTTCTGGCCGGCTCTGAAAAATTTGTGAACGCCAAATGTCCGAAATGCGGGGGGCCGGCCCGTCGGGAAACCGATACCATGGATACTTTTTTTGATTCTTCCTGGTATTATTTCCGCTATGCCGGGAGTAGCGAAAATGCCCCGTTTGATGTGTCCAAGGCGTCGTACTGGCTTCCGGTTGATTTCTATGTGGGAGGCGAAACCCATGCCATCCTGCACCTTATATATTCGCGTTTCTTTACCTATGTTTTCCGGGACCTGAAGTGGTCGGATATCGAGGAGCCTTTTCCCCACCTGCTGACCCAGGGCATGGTTACCCTGGGTGGCAGCGCCATGTCCAAGTCAAAGGGGAATATCGTCGACCCGGATCTGCTCATCGAAAACTACGGCGCCGATACCGCCAGGTTGTTTATCCTTTTTGCCGCCCCGCCGGAAAAGAGCCTGGAATGGAATGACCAGGGTGTGGAGGGGGTCAACCGTTTTCTCCACCGGATATGGAATTTTTATGAAAAATATGAAGCCTGTATCCGCGAATCCGGTCCGCTTCAGGTAAAAGCCGGTTCTAAAGAACCGGTTGCCGTTAAGCTGCAACAGACTATTAAAAAAGTAACCGGGGATATCGAAGAACGCTTTCACCTGAATACGGCCATCGCGGCGCTCATGGAATTTTTTAATGAATTGAGCGCGGCCGGTGAGGGCCTTGAATCCGGGAACCCGCCGTTGCTCAGGCACAGTTTCGAAATTCTTCTGAAATTGCTGGCTCCCTTCACGCCCCATTTTTGTAATGAATTGTGGGAACGGAGCGGGAAATTCACCCTGCTGGAAAA
>CAZOWT010000143.1:0-7666 GCA_964583345.1 uncultured Clostridia bacterium | reverse complement strand
CTTTTTATCAGTACCATGATTGGATCTCCTCTTTGCCCTATTGCCGTCGGCAGGTGCCCCTTCGGGGAGGTATTCCGGCATTTCAAGGCGGGCCACACCAATCCTGCGGTCCGCCATTCCATAGTAAATGTCGAAGCGGTCCGGCGTACCGAGATCATCACGCCGGTCGATGCCGGTTGGAAACACAACATTGGCGATGGTTCCCCGGCGTTCTTCCGGAGTCTGCGGGGTCAACACCGGTTCGTTAGAGCGATAGCGGATCCAGCGTGGATGTTTCTTCGAAAGCACCATTACTCCGGCCGAGTAGCACAACTGATGGCCTTCATCTCCCGGATTTGCCATTTTACTCACGCCGTGATAAAGGATGAGCCAGCCGTGCCGGGTCAGTACTGGCGGAGTCCCCCCCCCGATTTTAAGCCGCTCCCAGGGCGACACCGGTGTGGCCAGCCTGTGGTGGGAGTTGAACAGGCAGAAGTGATCCGGTTCGAGTGATTCAAGGGCCATGGGACAGTAGGAAATCCAGATGCTTTCCTGAGCGATATCCACATCACGTGACTCGGCCTGGCAAGCGATTTCCTCGGGCCGGGTACCGGGGAAAAGAGGACGGTGCAGCATGGCCAGCTGCGGTTTCCCGGCATGATTGGGAATGGCCACCGGGAAGAGACTGGCATCCTTGTTGTCCACATTGACGAAATCGATGCCTTTATACGGTTCGAAGGCTGCCGGTCCCAGGCGTTTCCAATGAAACAAATCATCCGATACGGCCAGGGCGATTCGCGGTCCGTTTGGAGAAAGCGCCGTATAGGTCATCATATAACACTTTAATCGCCCCACGAATGTGATCCGGGCATCCTCGCAACCGCTTCTGCCACCGGGCTGCCTCTCGTAATCCGCTTCAGGCTCGAGCGCAATTCCCAGACGTTCGACTGCGCAGGGGTCGCCGGATTTATTGAACCTGACCCGGGCGATACCGATACGCGAATAGTTTCCTTTGGCCACCAGCCGCGGAAAAAGGTAAAGCTGACCATCAGGGCCGCGAACCGCAGCCGGGTTCAGTGTACCTTCGACTTCAATCGGATTATCCGCTTCCGGTTCCATGACTATCCCCAACCGCTGAAGCCGGAAGCCGCTCATCGGTTTTTCTCCTGGCGACATTTTTTAAATTGCATGCCATCCAAACAGGCAATAATGGCTTCGATTACCCGTTTCGATTCGTCCGGATCCCTGACCTGGATGGACAATACACCGGCTTCTTTGGCAGGATAATCGTTTCCCCCCGGAAATAAGGCGTCCCCGATAAAAATCATCTCATCAATGGAAATACCCAGGGTATCCCGGAGTTTTGCAATCCCGTAGGCTTTATCAATACCGGGCTTGGTGATGTCAATGGAGGTCGTGCCTCCCATTTGCACGGAAAATTCGGACAAAAGATGATCAAGGCGTGCTTTCATTTTTTTTCGCTTGTCAAAATCAGGATCCCATTTTTTCTTTTCTTCGAGAGGCGCCTGCTGCCCCAGGGCGGAGAAGGTAATTTGACTCCCCCGGTCTTCGATCTGGTCTCCCCAGGTTTTTTCAGCCGTAAAATCCATTTCCGCAATTACCTGCTTCAGGGAACCAATAATATGGGTTTTTTCCTTCTGGCTAAAATCTTCGGCATAAAGCAGTTTCCAGCCTCCTTCATATGTATAGAATTTGGTTCCGCAGGTGGGCAGGAGTGACAGGTTTTTCAGGTGTCCGTCCCGGGGAAGAAGGGAAAGCACCTGTTTTTGGAATTGAGGCCAGTCGCCTCCGGAAATAATCGCCACCTTAGTCATGCCAAGAAGCTTACCGAGAAGTGAGGCCATCTCTGCATCCAGAGATGATTTGCTTTTTACCAGGGTGCCGTCCAGGTCGAAGACAATGAGTTTTTTCATCGTGTCAGGTTCTATCCGTCGGCATTATTGCAAAATCCTTCACTCCCTTCCGGGGACCCTTTGTACGTAACAGGCATTTTCCGGTTTTCAAGCTCCTGTTCCTTCCATTGCCTCTGTGTATTCACCGCGGCGGGCGGCCTGGTTGCACCTGGCCCTGCGCAGAAGAGCCTGCTGGGCAGCCTTCACATTGGAGGACTGGCCATGCCAGATTTCCATAGCCGGTTGCTGGATGGCGCGGGCAAACGAAAACGCCAGCGCCCAGGGAAGGCGTGATTTGAACCGGGCATTCATGGCATTTAAACGGGCCGAAGCCAGTTCACCCGATTGGCCGCCCGAAAGGAAGGCAATTCCCGGGACCGCAGCGGGAACAGCCCGCAGCAGGCATTTTACTGTAGTATCAGCCACTTCATCAACCGGTTCCTGGCGTGGACAGGTCAATCCCGGAACCACCATATTGGGTTTCAACAACATGCCTTCCAGCATTACCCGCTGAGAGGCAAGCCTGTTGAAAACTGTCCGCAGGACCGCCTCGGTTACTTCAAAACAACGCTCCAGGGAATGCCAGCCGTCCATGAGTACTTCCGGCTCAACCACAGGCACCAGCCCGGCTTCCTGGCATAAGGCGGCGTACCTGGCCAGGGCCTGGGCGTTGGCCTCGATGCAACCCCGGCTGGGAATGGTGTCGCCCACGGCAATCACCGCCCGCCACTTGGCAAAACGGGCGCCCATTTGAGTATATTCAGCCAGGCGTTCCCGCAGTCCGTCCAGGCCTTCGGTGATTTTTTCTCCGGGATGAGCCGCCATATCCTTGGCTCCGGCATCCACCTTGATGCCGGGTATCATCCCCGCACTGGTGATGATTTCCAGGAATGAAGTGCCGTCTTTTTTCCCCTGCCGGAGGGTCTCGTCGAAGAGGATGGTGCCGCTGATGGACTCGCCGAGACCGGGTGTGGTAACAATCAATTCCCGATAGGCGCGCCGGGCTTCAACGGTCTGGGGAATTCCCAATTTGGCAAACCGTTTATTGCAGGTCGGAGTGCTTTCATCCATTGCCAGCAGGCCCCGGTCACCGGCAACCAGCTCCCTGGCGGTATCGATAAGCTCTTTTGAATTCATTTCTCAAACCTCCATCATTTTTTTCAATATTTTTTCGTCCGAAATCGGTTTTTTTAACTCATCTTTGATTTTAAATCAAAAATGAATTAATTCCCAATTTATTTATTAATATTATAAAATAAATTTACTTCCCCGGATTTTTTAAACATTTAACATTTATGCGCACCATCCCCAATCCTCATCCCCTATCTTAATTTACTTGTTTTCAGGAATGGCATCTGCAGCCAGCCTGAATCCGATCAGGTTCGTGGCATAATCAGTCCCGCTGCCATCACGACGGGACGGCCTGACGATATCGGCACTGTATGCCCAACCTCCGCCCCTATCCACCCGGTGGATTCCCATCAGCGGACCCCGGGGATCATTCAAGGGAGACCGAAAATAGTAATCTTTTTCATAACAATCGTAACACCATTCCCAGACATTTCCTAACATATCAAACAGCCCGAAGGCATTGGATCGCTTTAATCCCACCGGTTGGGTTGATTGATTCGAATTTTCTTTGATCCACGCCAGCCGATCCAAATCCTGCGGAAAATCCGCCTGATCCCCTGCCCGGCAGGCATATTCCCACTCCGCTTCCGTGGGCAGGCGAAACAAAATGCCGGTCAGTTTCCGTAATTCCCGGTTAAACCGCTGGCAGTCCTCCCAGCTTACCTGCTCCACCGGATAATGGTCTCCTCTGGCAAAAACGGACGGGTTGTTTTTCATGACCGACTTCCACAATCCCTGGGTCACTTCTGTTTTCCCCATCCAGAATCCCCTGGTAATCCGGACCCGGTGACTGGGTTTCTCGTCTATCCAGCCTCTGTCTGAACCCATCAGGAATTCCCCGGCCGGAATATACACCAAGTCCAGACCGATATCCCCAATTTGAATCGTTCTGATTTCCAGGGGAGTCGGTTTATTTGATCTGTGTACAAATAATGCAAAAAATAAACCTATTCCCACCAAAATAAAAATGCTGGCAATCATATAAATTTTTCTTCTATGAATTCTTATATCCCCTAGTTCTGCACATTTGCTTTATCTGCCGAGACCTCCTGGTTTTCTTTCTTCTCGGAGCCGATATCGGTAAATTCACCGTGGCCGGGGTAGACCCGGGTATCATCCGGAAGCAAGGAATACAGGCGCCGCACCGATTTGATGATTGCCTCCGGTCCCCCTGATTTGGGTAAATCGGTCCGCCCCACCAACCGGTGAAACAATACATCACCGGAGAACAACAGGTGCCCCACAAAATAACAGATACTTCCCCTGGAATGGCCTGGAGACAACAAGGTTTTTATCCTCATATCACCCAATTCATAGGTTTGATTGTCTTCCACGAAAATATCAGGCTTGCCAATCAGGTTCAAATCAAAATTGATGGTATCAAAAAGGTCGGGATCTTCCCTGGCTGCGGTTTTCATGGCTTCCACTTCCTTGGGGTCCATCGCCTCCTCCCATTTCATATATAAAGGCATATCTTCATATTCTTCAAGAGAAAAACATACCTTGGCCTCAGGAAATTGTTTTTTAACCATGGGTATTCCCCGTACATGATCCGCGTGACAATGGGTGGCGAATATATATTTCAATTTCAAATTCCTCTCCCTGATATGATTGACCAGGGTTTCAATCGGCCCCGCCACATCGAAAAGAGCCGCTTCCCTGCTTTGTACTCCATATAGAAGATAGCAATTGGTCTCGATTGGACCGGTAACCTGGTGCATCACCACCAGTTTTTCCTGCTGCCGGCCATTGACAGCCTGAACCAACAATAATGAAAATAGTAAATAGTTCAGCAATTTTTTTCCCATCACATTCCTCCTTCACTGGCTCGATAAATCCTTTAAAATTATACCTATTGTACAGAATTCAAATTATTTTCTCAATGGCATCGCAGGAAATTTTGCCCTCAACCTCCCAATTTCATATCTTTCTTACTCCCGACTCTTGTCCCCTTCAAAATTCTGGCTGCTTGAGTTATGGTTTTGGTTGTATTATGATAAAAAGAAAGGAGCAATAAATGAAAACAGGCAAATTGTTTTTGATGGGATTCATGGTTTTTTATTTTCTTTTCACGCCTGTCATGGGCGATAAGACTGATCAAAGAGGGGAGAAATTGAAAATGGAACCAGGAAAACGCATGTCAGAAAAAATAACCTGGGAAGAATTGGCATCACCCTTAACATTCACGATTCTTTATGACAATTATCGATATGCAGAGGGCACCAAACCGGACTGGGGATTTTCCTGTTTAATCGAGGGATCAGATAAGACTATTCTTTTTGATACCGGCACCAATCCGGACATATTGCTCCACAATATCACCCATCTGGGAGTGGATTTGAAAAAAATCAGCCGGATCGTGATCAGCCATGTCCACCATGACCACATCGGAGGTCTATTCGGGGTTCTGGGCAGCAATCATGATGTCACGGTTTTTTTACCCGTATCTTTTTCGCCTGAGATTTTCCGGAAGGTGGAGATGACGGGTGCCAGGACAGTGGGCGTGGATGAACCGATTGAGATCGCTTCCGGTGTTTACTCCACCGGAGAGATGGGATACCAAATAAAAGAGCAGTCCTTGATCATCAATACCAAAAAAGGATTGATCATTGTCACAGGTTGTTCCCATCAGGGCATTGTCAACATTCTCAGGCAGGCCAAAAAACTGTTCAGCCGCCCAATTTATCTGGTCTTCGGCGGCTTTCATCTCAGAGATATGAATGATGCGGGTGTGGAGGAGATCCTGAAAAATTTCCGTGAA
Organism: uncultured Clostridia bacterium; assembly: GCA_964583345.1. Lineage (GTDB taxonomy): Bacteria > Acidobacteriota > Aminicenantia > UBA2199 > UBA2199 > CAZOWT01. The sequence goes on along the minus strand of CAZOWT010000143.1, from coordinate 1,882 downwards.
ATCGGCGTCATGAAATGCGGCCCCACCCATTGCACCGGAGACCGACAGATTGATTTGTTTAAAAAAGCCTTTGGCAAAAACTGGATTCAAATGGGTACGGGAAAAATCCTGAAAATAACCTTCTGACCCCACCGGATCAGTCCGCTTTCATAAAAAACCTCTATTGGTTATAATATCAGTAATCCCATGTTGGCAACGATGAATAGTATCTGATTCAAAAAATAACAAGGAGTGTACAACATGAACAAAATTTTAACTTCACTGGTTATTTTTTTGATGATAGCGGTTCTCTCCGCCTGCCTGGCCGGACCGAATCCCATGGAAAAAAAGTCCAATGAAGAAGGGAAGGTAGCCGGTTTCTGGAAAGGACTGTGGCATGGTTTTATCGCCCCGGTTACCTTTATCATTTCCATTTTCAGCAGCAAGGTCCGTTTTTATGAGGTTTATAACAGCGGCTTCTGGTACAATTTCGGCTTTGTTCTGGCGGCCGGACTGTTTTTAAGCGGCGGTATTCTGGGAAGGGGAAAGAAGAAAAAGAAATAATAAGAAAAAAAAAGAGTGAGAGAATCAGAAGTCGAGAAGATAAGAAGTTAAGAAGATAAGGGCAAACAACAGAATTACTATGGAATTACACAAACGCAGTTTGCAAATTACTATTGAATGACAAGTACTATTGACGACTTTCTACTTACCAATTACTGTTTATAATATATCCCATCAACCTGATAACAAGTTACCCATCTACCCGGCCTGAAGCACCCTGAGAATCCTGCCGAAGAATATCCGGTGGTAATCCTGCTCGGGATAATTTTTCTGAATCCTGTCATCCAGAAAGTGGCCGGAATCCATATCCTGCCAGTAGATTTTTTTACATTCCAGAATCAGGTCTGCCTCCCTGAATGCCGGAGCTTCCACCTTTGTTGAGGGGATGACGGAGAGACCGGATTCTTTGATTTTATCGCTGTTCCGCCCGGATTTGGTGCCCAGGAGGTTCACCGCCTTCCGGTACCTCTCGGGAAAGGTGCAGAGGGTAAAGGTGTCATATTTGTTAATGAATTCATAGGTAAACCGGGTGGGTCGCACCACCACCTGTACGAAAGGCATCTCCCACATTCCCCCGATGCTTCCCCAGGCCACAGCCATGGTATTGTAATGCTCCCGGTTGCCGGCGGTCAGCAGAAACCACCGCTTGAGCCATAAATGAACCGGCTGAGTAGCAAAATCCAGCACCTTGATCTCTTTCATGGTTTCACCTTCCGGTAATATTATTTTGATCCATTTTCCGATTGTACAGAAGAAACACAAAAACAGCAAATATCAAATTCATTGATAGAGTAAGAGAGTGAGAAGGTGAGAAGTTAAGAAGCAGTAAGTAGTAGGTACTCAGGTGTAAATAGTACTTGTAATTCAATAGTAATTTGCAAACTTCGTTTGCTTAATTCAATAGTCATTCAGTTGTGATCCGTAAGTCGTAAATCGTAAGTCGTAATTGGAGTTCACCGTTCTAAGTTCTATGTTACTTATATAAAGCTCTCTTTCTTACTTTCTCACTCTCTCACTTTCTCACTGCTTAAAGACGTAAGTCGTAAGTATAAAAAGAGTTACTTAAGATTCAATCACCAATCACCAGTCACTAATCACCAGTCACAAATCACCAATCACGAATCACAATTGACTTACCACGAATTACACGAACGCAGTGAGTGAATTACTATTGAATTCCAGGTTTTTTAACTTAGAACATAAAACCTTTTATTTCTCCGCAGGATAGCCAACGGTCTGGGATAGTATTATTTTTTGATTTTCATTGAGTTTCATGATCCCGTGTAGTTTATCCCGGTCCAACATGCCCCTGATCACGGTCGCCAGGCCTTCCGAGGCG
>CAZOWT010000142.1:0-7732 GCA_964583345.1 uncultured Clostridia bacterium | reverse complement strand
CGTGCTGGTCATTGACATTCTGGTGGAACGCCTGCCCGAACCGCTCCAGGACCGGGCCAGAATCACCGGACTGCTGCTGGCTATGTTTGCCCGGATCGGCATTCTCTGGCTGGTTTTAATTCTCACCGGTTTCACCCGTCCTCTGTTTTTCAGCCTGTCGATCCGGGATATCATCCTGATTACCGGGGGATTTTTTCTGCTGGCCAAGGCAGTCCGGGAAATCCACCATACGGTGGAATTCAAAGGCGATCCCCGTCATTTCCGGGAGAAAAAAACTCCCCGCCTACATGTCATCATCCTCCAGATTGTGATCCTGGATATCGTTTTTTCCATCGATTCAGTTATCACGGCCGTGGGATTGACCCAGAACATGTGGGTAATCATCATGGCGGTAATCCTGTCTTTTACCGGTATCATGTTTTATTCGAAATCCCTGAGCCGTTTCATACTGAAGAGGCCGACCATCAAAATCCTGGCCCTGGCTTTTTTAATCACCATCGGGGTCACCCTTTTCCTGGAAGGACTGCACAATGAAATTCCCAAAGCTTATATTTACATTCCCATGGGGTTCGCCCTGGTGGTGGAATTGCTGCAGATGCGCTATGAGTACAACCTGAAACGAAAAATGGAAAATTGACCGCGCTTGCCCCCATTGGCCGGCTCATTGACCAAACCGGTGCCTTTCCATATTAAATTCATTCCGGTTGATGCCGTTGTGCATAATCAAAAAAACAGTCGGAACCGGAAAAACTTTTTTTTCTTCGGAAAAGAGAGTAGAATATTGCCTGATGAACGCTTCTGAAATACCTGAAAAGAAAAAAAACAACACACCAAGGAGGAGATCCCCCATGTTGGTTCCGACGGTTATTATGGGTATTATCGCCCTTGTACTGGTGGGTATCGGATATTTTAAGGGAGAAGGACAGCATATCCAGGGTTTCCAGTCCGCCTTTAAAATGACTATTGAGATTCTTCCGCTCCTGATCTTTGCATTTTTGATTGCCGGAATGATTCAGGTGCTGCTGCCCAGAGACCTGCTCAACAAATGGGTGGGCATGGAATCCGGCCTCAGGGGGATACTGATCGGCACCTTGGCCGGTGGCATTACACCCGGCGGGCCCTATGTCAGTCTGCCGGTGGTCGCCGGGTTATTGAAATCCGGGGCCAGCGCAGGTACCATGGTCGCCTATATAACCTCCTGGTCCCTCTGGGCAATCGCACGGCTTCCCATGGAAATCGGAATCCTGGGCTGGAGATTCACCGCATTGCGGTTTGCCACCACATTTTTTTTTCCTCCAATCGCCGGCCTGATCGCCATGAAAGTCAGCGAGTATATAAAAATATAAATTTTTAATAAATTAACCGGTGTCAATTTTCGGAGAAATTATAACCCCAATAAAAAGAAATAAGGAGAATTAAAATGAATCGATCCACGGCAATTTTTGCAACCATTCTGGGATTATTTTTATGGTCGGAATATTCTGGCTGGGCCTGCACTTCGGTGCTGGTGAGCCGAGGCGCCTCAAAAAAAGGTGTTCCCCTCATCAGCTACTCGTGTGACGGTGAATTTCACCCCCTGATCAGGATCATCCCGCCTGCAGATTATCCTGCCGGTGAGATGGCCGAAATTCGCGGCTGGCGCAAGGTTCTGGGGAAGATTCCCCAGGTTGCCCATACCTACAAGGTGGTCGGCCTGATGAATGAACATCAGCTCGCCCTGGGTGAAACCACTTTTGGGGGCCGGGAGGAATTGATCAATCCGGACGGCATGTTTCAATATTTTCCACTCATGCTTATTACCCTTCAGCGTGCTAAAACCGCCAGGGAAGCGGTGCGGGTCATGACCGGCCTGGTGGAAGAGTACGGGTACGGGAGTGAAGGGGAATCCATATCCATCGCCGATAAAGAGGAGGCCTGGCTGCTGGAAATTGTCGGAACCGGACCCGGTGGAAAAGGCGCCATATGGGTAGCCCTTCGTATTCCGGAAGGTTTGGTCTGTGCCACCGCCAATATGTCCCGGATCCGGACATTCCCGCTGGGTGATCCGGAAAATTGCCTCTATGAACCCCGGGTGATTGACTTTGCCGTGCAGAAGGGCTACTTCAACCCGAAATCCGGGAAACCATTCGACTTTTCCCGGGCATACAATCCGCCTACCGAAGAGCAGGTCCGTTATTCGGCCAGAAGGATATGGAGCATTTTCAGGCGCATTGCCCCCAGCCAGAAATTTTCGCCCGAATACAGTGACGGCCAGGGAAGGGGAAAGGCGTACCCGCTGTGGGTCAAACCGGACCAAAAACTTGATGTTCGGGATGTCATCAATCTTCACCGCGACCATTATGAGGGGACCGAATTCGACATGACCCGGGATGAAGCCGCAGGATCATTCGGATCGCCGGACCGCTGGCGGCCCATGAAATGGGAAGTCAACGGCAAAAAATACGTGTGGGAACGCCCCATTGCCACCCAGCAGGTTGGTTTTGTTTATGTCGCGGAACCCTGTCCCTGGCTGCCGGAGACAATGGGCGGAATCGTCTGGTACGGTGTCGATAATCCCTTTACCAATTTTTTCATCCCCTTTTACACCTCAATCACCCGCCTGCCCGAATCATTTACCAGGGGTTCGCTCGCCGGTTACACCCGGGATTCGGCCTGGTGGACGGTAAATTTTGTGGCCAATTTTGCCAACCTCAGGTATGACAGCATGATCAAAGATATTCAGGCTCTTCAATCTGAGATTGAAGACATGTACTTCGGTAGCCAAGATGCCGTCGAAGCGGCCGCTATCCAGCTTCTAAAAACCAGAGGCCCGGGTTTTGCCATTGATTTTCTAACCCGATACTGCGTTGACCATGCGGAAATGAATGTCACCCGCTGGCAACAACTGGGGGACTTCCTGATCACCAAATACAACGATGGTTATATTCAGGATGACAACCACCGTCCCCGTGAAGTCGGATATCGGGAATCCTGGTTGAGAAAAGAAGTGAAGCAGAGCGGAAAAAGGCGACAAATTACCTCGGAGAAAACAATAGACCGGGAACTGTAACCGGTTTCCCCGACCTCCAGCTGTCGATCCGCGATTTAAATCCGGGCGCAGTCTGCTTTAATTTAAAATCTTTGTCTTCAGCAGTTCGGTGCTGCTGGTTTTTGCATACAGATCATTCACATCCACCACCACGTCATAATCGCCATTTTTTAATCCCGGAAAATTCAGAGAGATATTTATTATTTTCTGGGTGGCCATTATACTCTTCTTCTGATCGAAGACGGAATTCCCTTGCGGATCATTTATTCGAATCCGTATGGACAACGCTCCCCCTTTTTTCTTGTCCATAAAAAAATCAGAAATTGAAAATTTCAATTTACCCTTTTTAAAATCCAAATTCTGAATTTTTACCGGTTTTGCCTTGATCGTCTTTTCCTCCAGGAACTGGGCCAGGTAGCCGGTTCTGAGGTTGGGGCTGTAAACCAGTTTATATTTGCGATTGTTCAGTTTCACCTTGATTTTCCCGACCTTGTCGGGATTTTTCGGGGCATAGGTCAGAACATAGTACACATCCTCAACCTCGCTGATTTTGTCCAGTGCCAGGTCCAGTTTGTTTGAAATCACCAGTTTCCCTCCGGTTCGGTCGGTGATGGCCCGCAGACTGTTTTCCAGTTCACTGGCAATCTCCCGGTACTCCATATCCTCATGCAGGATGCTCATGGTGGTTCTCATGAAAATCGAATGGAAAGTGGCGTCCACGTTGTGGAATATCTTGGCCACCTCGTCGGCGGGAAAATCCTTGGCCACGCTGAGTTCTTTTTCGATTTCAGCCAGTAAGCGCGTGAGGATCCGCGAAGCGGTTACCACTTCCTGGTTCTCGCTGACCTGCCACTCCCCGATTTTCCGTCGGATATACCGCATGCTTTCGCTGCTGATAATGATATTGGGAAATACTTCGAACTGGTAGAAATTGATGACCCACTTTTCCAGTTTGATATTTATTAAAAAACGAGCAAAATTATAATATTTGTTGATGTCCGGAATCAGGTATTTCTTCTTGTACTCCTTCCACACCTTTAAAAAATCCCTTAAATAGTCATGAATATACCAATGTTCGCTTACGATTTTCTCTGACGTGGTTCTATCAAACTTGTATTTATCCACCATCCCTTCGATCTGTTTCAAATACAGTAACAATTTGTTGCGCGCCTCCAGGGAGACATCACGAAGGAGTTGGTCCAGTTTGGATTTGACCATTTCCTTGTCGGCCAGGTTTTCGAAAAAAGCACTCTGGTCATTGACAAAGACCAAGAGCTGATCGGATTCCTGGAGCAAGGTGTCAAAAATATGATCGAGCCCTTTCTTCAGATAGTCATTGTAATGGGTGATCCGAAAAACCAGGGTAAAATAGCGGGGCTTGGGCACCCGGACCTGTTCGGCATTCAGTTCCAGCCCCTGGGCCTTGATTTTCTTTCTTCTCAAAATGAATCCGTGAATCTCCTGCCGCTTTCCACCCTCAAACAGCTTGAAATCCGCTTTGGTTAGGTTATCCACGGGTTGGCTTTTGAAATACACCCGGACCGGAACCTCGACATTGACCACCCGAACACTTTCCTTCAGCACCTCATTTTCCTGCTGGCCGAGCAGGAAAATCCCCAAAAAAATCCCGATACTTAAACTTAGCAGAATCGACTTCCTCATAATGCCCTCCTTTAAATGGTCTAATCCAAACCTTTCAAATAACCGCTTTCAGGAATTCGGCTGCACCGGACCGGGTAAAAAGATCCATCCCATCCTCTAAATATAAAAATACGGTTTTTCAAAAGGAAAACGGATAATAGGGGAAGGGCCTCCCCTCCCGAACATGTCCCGGCCTACAGCAGCGTACCGCGCAATATAAGAAATGCCATGCCGAAATAGATCAGGAGCCCGGTAACATCAACCAGTGTGGCCACAAACGGGGCTGAGGAAACGGCTGGATCCAGTCCGAATTTCCGCAGCAGGAGAGGCAGCATGGATCCGCTCAGGGTCCCCCACATCACGATTCCGATCAGGGCAATGCCAACCGTAATGGCCAGCAGAAACCAGTGAGGCCCGTATATGGGAGTGAACATGCTCCAGACGCCGATTCTGAGAAATCCGATCAGCCCCAGGATTAACCCCAGCAGCAGTCCGGTGGATAGCTCCCGTTTAAAGACCGAAAACCAATCGGAAAGGTGAATCTCCCTCAGGGCCAGCGAGCGGATGATGATGGTAGAAGCCTGGGAGCCCGAATTCCCTCCACTGGATATAACCAGCGGTACAAACAGGGCCAGGACCACTGCCCGGGCAATTTCATTTTGAAAAAAACCCATGGCTGTGGCGGTCAGCATCTCGCCCACAAACAGCAGAACCAGCCACAATGCCCTTTTCTTCAGCATCCGCAACAAAGGAATCTTGAAATACTGCTCTGCAAAGGATTCGGAACCGCCGATCTGGTGGATATCCCGGGTGTTATTCTCCTCCATGATATGGATGAGGTCATCAATGGTTACAATCCCGATCAGTTCACGCCGGTTGTTGGTAACCGGCAGAGACAGGCGGCGGGTATCCTTAAAAATTTTCACGGCTTCGGCCTGATCTTCAAGCTCATTCAGGGAAACAACAGCCGGTTCGCAAATATCCATGATATTCCTGTCCATTGTCGACAGGATGAGGTTTTTCAAATTCACATCGCCCTGTAAAATACCTCCTTTGTCCACGACATAGATGTAATCAATGGATTCGATATCTTTGCCGTATTTGCGGATATAGGCCATAACCTGGGCAACATTCCACTGCCGCTGGACAGCCAGGAATTCGACATTCATGGACCTGCCGACACTGTCTTCCGGGTAGGATAGCAGGGATGTGGAAATTTCCCGTTCCTTCTCGGATAGCAGATTCAGCCACTTTTTTTTCTGGGATTCGGGAATATATTCAAAAAGAGATGTCCGGTCATCCGGGGACAGGCGGTTGAGTATTGCCGTGGATAACTTTAGGGGCAATGATTTGAGCAGTTCAAACCGGGTATCGTTATCCAGGTACCTGAAAACCTTGAACATCCTCTTTTGGGGCATCAGACGAAAAATCCGGCTGATATCCATCCGGGAAGGGCTATTTAACATAGCGGCAATCTCAACGGTGGACATTTCGCTGAGGATTTGGATAATCCGGGAATCATTACCGCTTTGCAGCGAACGAAGCAATGTTTTCTTTTCGGGAAACCTCATGGCAGGCTCCTTTTTTTAATTGAAACCGTTGATAACCATCAAATTATAACCCTCTTTGCAGACATTGGAAAGTGAAAAAGAATAAAACCTTTTTTTATCAGGACGGTTGTGATACCATATTGAAAATGCGAAAGCGCATGGAAAAAGATACTCGAGATCATATTTTCCAGGTCAAAAAGATCACCCTGATCGGGATGGTGGTCAACATCGTCTTGTCTGTTCTGAAGTTCATACTGGGAATAATCGGATCCAGCCAGGCCGTGGTTGCCGATGCGGTACACAGCCTGTCTGATTTGAGTACCGACATTGCCGTCTTGCTGGGTGTGAAGTTCTGGTCGGCGCCACCCGACGAAAAACATCCCTACGGTCATGGCAGAATCGAAACCATGGTGACCACCCTCATCGGACTGATCCTGGTGGCGGTTGCGCTAAAAATCGGATACAATGCACTGGTTACCATCAAGAGCCCGGATATCAGGCAACCCACCATGGTTGCTTTTTCCGGCGCATTTTTGTCAATAATTTTAAAGGAAATACTTTACCGCTGGACCCTGGTTTACGGCAAACGCATCAAATCAACCGCCGTGATTGCCAATGCCTGGCACCACCGATCCGATGCCCTGAGTTCCATTCCAGTGGCCGGGGCGGTCATCATATCCATGATCAACCCGAAATGGTCATTCGTGGACCATGTCGGGGCCTTGATCGTTTCATTGTTTATTCTGGCAACCGCCTGGAAAATCATCAAACCTGCACTGATGGACCTCACCGATAGTACGGTTGACCTGCATATTCGGGACCGTATAAAAGACATCACCCTGAATACACCTGATGTCAGATCGGCCCATGCTATCCGGGCCAGGAGAATCGGATCCGGAATTTACCTGGACCTGCATATCATGGTGGATGGTTCGCTGACCGTACTCAGGGGGCATGATATTTCCGCCGAAGTGAAAAAGAGGTTGCTTGAAAACGTGGAAGATGTCGTGGATGTGGTGGTTCATCTGGAACCGCATGAAACCGGAACCGGAAAAACCTAACCCCTGACATGGACCTGAAATACCGGCTCTACGATATTATTTTTTCCAATACCGTTTATAACCTTTTTATCCGGCCGTTCGATCGGCTGCTTTATCCGGTGGTCGAAACCGGGCGCCTCATGGAAATCAGGAAAAACAACCCGGTTCCATTAAACAAATGCGCCAATGCCGCAGATATGGCGAATCCGGCCTGGAATCATGTTCTGGAAAACATGTCAGGGTTGATTCATATGGATTTCCCTTCTTTTCACCGGAAAAACTGGGAATATGTCCATACCATTTATGTTCTGAAAGAGAAGGGCCTGCTGCTGCCGGAGAACACGGGTTTGGCTATAGGGGCAGGCCGGGAATCCATTTTATACTACCTGGCGCACAAGGTAAAAAAAATCACCGGAATCGATCTTTACGACGGCCATTATCTTGGCGGAGAGGACGAACCGGACATTCCCCAA
>CAZOWT010000141.1:0-7749 GCA_964583345.1 uncultured Clostridia bacterium | reverse complement strand
TTGCCCGAAACATGTTTTTGGTCCCCTCCCGTCAGGATGAATTGATGCATTTCATTCCCCAATTCGTACTGATTGCATCCCCGTCATTCAGGGTTGACCCCCGGGTGGATGGGACACAAAGTGAAACCGCTATCGCCATTGATTTTTCAAAAACCCTGGCCATTGTTGCCAATTCGAGTTATGGCGGTGAGATAAAAAAGTCTATATTTACCATTTTGAATTACCTGATGCCGATCAGGAAAGTCATGTCCATGCACTGCTCAGCCAATGTGGGGAAAAAAGGCGATGTGGCGCTTTTTTTCGGCTTGAGCGGTACCGGGAAAACCACCCTTTCTGCTGATCCATCCAGAAAACTCATCGGGGATGATGAGCATGGATGGAGTGACAACAGTGTTTTCAATTATGAGGGCGGCTGTTACGCAAAGGTGATCCGGCTCTCGGAAGAAAATGAACCGGAAATATATGCCTGTACCCGGAGGTTCGGCACCATTCTGGAAAATGTTGTGTTTGATCCGGCTAGCAGGAAGATCGATCTCGATGATGATAAATTTACCGAGAACACCCGGGCATCCTACCCGCTGGAGTTTATTCCCAACGCGGTTTCGGAAGGAATGGTCGGTTCGAATCCCGGTAATATTATTTTCCTCACGGCAGATGCCCAGGGAGTTCTTCCTCCGGTTGCCCGTTTGAATCTGAATCAGGCTCTTTACCACTTTATTAGTGGATATACATCGAAAATTGCCGGGACTGAACTGGGCCTGGGAATAGAACCGCAGATTACTTTCAGCGCTTGTTTCGGCGCTCCGTTCATGGTTCATCATCCCTTTTTCTATGCCGACCTGTTGAAAAAAAGGATTGAGAATGCCGGAGCCAGGGTATGGCTGGTCAATACCGGCTGGGTCGGTGGCAAATTCGGGGTGGGGAAACGGATCAGTATCCGCTATACCCGAAAGATATTAAATGCCGCCCTGGATGGGAAACTGGAGAATGTGAAATACCGGAAGGATAAACTGTTCGGTTTCGAAGTCCCGCTCTCATGCCCCGGGGTCCCGGATGATGTTTTTATACCGGAAAATGCCTGGGGGAGCAAACAGGAGTACTGGCAGAAGTACGATGCCCTGGCATCCCGCTATATCGAAAATTTTAAATCTTTCATCGCTGCCTGCCCCCCGGAAGTGGTACAGGCCGGTCCGAAACGGTTGAATCATATCCGGACTCCCTGAACGCGCGGTTCAAAACTGAGCCATCAACAGTCCCCGTTTATGATGGGATTGTTGACGGGTCCATCATGCATGAAATCCCGGAAGCTAATGTGATTGCCGTTTCTGCGTTTCTATTTTTTTTAATACTTGACAATTATTAAAAAAAAGATATAGTTAAACTTAAAACATTAAGTCATTATATTCTCTAGGAGGTTTTCATGGCAACAATTGATCTTTCACTTTCAAATCTGGACAAACTTTTCCCGGCCGATTTTTCCCAGGAACAGCTGGCAAAAGCAAAAACGGTCTTTTTAAAAGAACTGGCGCTTTTAACCCATAAGTTTTATGGCGGGAAGATGATTACCGTTCCCAAGGCAGGCATTTATGGATTCAACTGGTTCAATGTCTGGTATACACCCGGCGTTTCCAAGGTTTCCACCACCATAAGAGATATGGGAGAAGATAAATCGTTTGAATTATCCAACCGGGGAAACCTGGTGGCGGTGGTTTCCGATTCTACCCGGGTGCTGGGAGACGGGGATTGCACACCTCCGGGGGGACTGGGCGTCATGGAAGGCAAGGCATACCTGATGAAATATCTGGGCGGATTCGATGCCGTGGCGCTCTGTATAAACAGTTACAATAAGAAAGGCGAACATGATCCCGATAAAATAATAGATTTTGTAAAGATGCTGCAACCCAGCTTCGGCGCGGTCAATCTGGAAGATATTTCCCAACCCAATTGTTACAAGGTTCTGGATACCCTGAGGGAAGAGTGTGATATCCCGGTCTGGCATGATGATGCCCAGGGAACCGGTTGCGTGACCCTGGCAGGACTGGTCAACGCCCTGAGGATCGTGGAAAAGGATATTGACAAGGTTAAAATGGTCTTTCACGGTGCCGGCGCGTCCAACACCACCATTGCCCGGTTGATTCTTCAGGCCGGCGGGGATCCGGGAAGAATGATTATGTTTGATTCAAAGGGATCGCTTCACAACGGCCGGGATGATATCAAATCCGATCCCAGATTTTACCGAAAATGGGAATTATGCCAGTCCACCAATCCCGACAGGATTAATGATATTTCCACAGCCATGAAGGGAGCCGATGTGCTGATTTCATTGAGCAAGCCCGGTCCGGATGTGGTTAAACCAGCCTGGATTCAGAGCATGGGTTCCAAACCCATCGTTTTTGTCTGCGCCAATCCGGTTCCGGAAATTTATCCTTATGCCGCCAAAGAAGCCGGAGCCTATATCGTGGCCACTGGCAGGGGGGATTTCCCCAATCAGGTGAATAATTCGCTGGGATTTCCCGGAATTTTGAAGGGCGCCCTGACTGTCAGGGCCAGGAAAGTAACCGATGAAATGGCCATAGCCGCTGCCTATTCGGTTGCCAATTTTGCGGAAAAGAAAGGAATTCATCCCGACTATATCATGCCCACCATGGATGAAACCGAGGTGTTTGCCCATGAGGCGGCCGACGTGGCCATGGAAGCCATTAAAAATGGCGTGGCCCGGCTGGAAAGTGATCGGCAAACCGTATACAATAATACCCTGAAAGATATCCGCTTTGCCCGGGATACCATGGATCTATTGATGAAGAACGGTTTTATCAAGCCACCCGACAATGCCCTGCTCGAAAAAGCGGTCAATATGGCGGTGGATGCGGTAAAATAAGCAGTCCTGCACTTCTCTGGATTTTAACGATTTTGGCTTAAAGAATAAGGAACCGGATTGTCTTTATCCGGGGATGTTGGTTTTTTCCTTTTACCTGAGGGTGCCTTCGTAGTGGGCGGTTAACTGCCTTTTTTTCACGTCTTCTGGCGTATAGGACGGGAGCAGTACCGGCGTGATCAACTCGGTTTGGATGTCGGATTTCTTCAGTTCGTTTTCATAATTCCGGGTATGCTGAAGGGACAGGGTGCCCAATTTGGCCTTTTTGGCATAAGCAGCCGCATTTTTCCCGGCCAGTCTTCCGAAAACATTGTAATCCAGTACGGAATTTCCCATTAACCGGTTACGGCCGTGAATACCGCCGGATACCTCTCCGGCAACGAAAAGACCCGGGATATTGCTTTCGCATTTTTCATTGATGTCAATGCCGCCGTTCTGATAGTGCAGGGAAGGGTATACCAGCATCGGTTCTTGGGAGATATCGATTCCGTAGCGGAAAAATTGGCGGTGCATGGCCGGGAACTGTTTTTTGAGGTAGCCCTCTCCCTGGATCATTTCAATCAGGGGGGAATCCAACCAGACGCCCAGCCGGCCGGAAGGGGTTTTGATCCCGTTTCCCCGCTCGACGCATTCCCTGATGAAGGCGGAACTTTCCACATCCCGGGGTTCCCGGGGAAAGACAAAAAGTTCACCGAATTTGTTAAGCGGTTGGCCACCGGCTCCTCTGATGGCTTCGGTAATCAGGAAACCGCCTATCTGTTCGGGAAAGGCGGCGCCGGTGGGGTGGTATTGCACCGAATCCATGAAGATCAGCTTGGCGCCTGCGCGGTAAGCTATAACCAGGCCGTCTCCGGTGGCGCCGTAATGGTTGGTGGTATCAAATCCCCGGATATGAAGACGGCCGTAGCCCCCGGTGGCAATGATCGTGGCTTTTGCCTTTACCAGAAAATATTCTTCGGTTTCCAGGTTGTAAAGGATTCCTCCCGCACATTTACCGGATTTGTCCAGAAGCAATTCAACGGTGGGCATAAATTCCAGAATATTGATTTTTTTCGGGTGGTTTCTCACCTCATCCATCAGGGTTCTCATGATAATGGCGCCGGTATAATCCCGGGCGGAATGCATTCTTTTCCTGGATGTACCGCCCCCGTGGCGGACCACCAGGGAACCATCTTCGTTTTTATCCCAGACCACACCCAGTTTTTCCAGCCAATTAACCACATCCGGGCCGTTTTCGGTAAGCGCCCGGACCAATTCGGGTTTGTTGTCGAAATGACCGCCTCCAATAGCATCCAGGTAATGAATGGTGGGAGAGTCCTGGGCCGTGACCGCCGCCTGCATGCCTCCCTGGGACATCATGGAATTGGCATCTCCCAGCCTGAGCTTGGTTGAGATGATCGAATGTGCGCCGTTTTCAGCAGCGATGATGGCTGCCGCGCAGCCGGCCCCGCCGCCGCCGATGATTAAAACATCGGTTTCATAGTCAGCCTTTGACAAATCAAATAATTCCGGCCTTATGCGCGAATGCGATTCCAGCATATCCGCAATTTCCGTGGTTATAATTTCATTTTTGTTTGGCCCGATTCTGACTTTTCTCTTTGAATCGACTTTATAATCAGGATGGAACTTGGTCAGGACCTCTTCCCTCTCCTCGGCACTCATAGGCGGGAATACCGGTTTCCCTGATTTTTCCAGTTCAAACCTTTTTTTTCTGGTTTTGGCCACTTTTTCCAATGATGGTTTCATATATTCTGGATACATCGGCTACTCCTTAATGTTATTCGGTGTCTCTTTCATAATATTTCTTTTTAAGTTCCGCTTTGGTCATTTTTATCAATTTATTAAATTCCTTATCGAATTTTTTTTCTCTGACCTCTTTCAATCTTTTTTTCAATTGTGGGGTTTCCTTTGCCAAATAGCGGCCGTAAAGCCTTTTGGCCAGCATTCCGACATTAAAGTGGGTAATCTCGGCCGGGCAGCGAATGGCGCACATTCCGCAGGACAAACAGTCAAAGGAAAGGTCCATCACCTTTTCGATATCGCCCCTCATGGCTGCCTGAATGTAGTCCATAACCTCCAGATCCTGGGGACAGGCTTTGGTACAGGTGTTGCAGGCCACACATCGAAAGATTTCCGGGTAGATCTCCTGAAATGCCGTGACATCCGGACTTAAATTTTCAATGTCATAAACCGGTTTTTCGGCGGGAATTGCCGGCAACTGCGACAGCCACATCCCTTCCTTGACCAGGGTGGTACAGGCCAATCCGGTGTATATTTTATAATCCTTGGGCAGGCGGTAGGCGGTTGCGCAGGCACCGCAAAAGCCCTCCCGGCAGCCGGCGCCGCGTTTAATCTGGTATCCGGCATATTCGATGGCTCCCATGATGGTGGCATCCGCGGGCACCTTATGCGCTTTCCCCATGATCAGTACCGTCACCATTTCTTTTTTTTTCGGTTGTTTTGTTTTTTCTCTTTGTTTATTGACCGTTTTTTTCGCTGGCATTGTCATTATCTCCTTTAGTATTCTTGAGGTAATGTTTTAAGTTCGGCCCAGGAGTAGACCGGGCCGTCTTTACACACGTAATGGGAACCGATATTGCATCTTCCGCATTTTCCGATTCCGCACTTCATTTTATTTTCCACGGTGGTATAGATTTGCTGATCGTGAAAACCCAGATCCTGCAGGGCCCGGATGGTAAATTTTATCATGATCGGAGGGCCGCAGATGATTGATATGGCATTTTCGGCTGCTGGAGACAACTGGGAAACATGGGCCGGGACAAAACCGACAAATTCTTCCCAATCCGGTTCATCGGCATCAACCGAGAGGCGGACGTCGATATTTTTTTTCAATTCGTTCAATTCATCCCTGTAAACCAGGTCTTTTGATGTCCTGGCTCCGTATATCAGCCTCAGTTTGCCGAAATCTTCCTTTTTTTCCAGGGCGGTTTGCAGGACCGACCAGATGGGAGCCAGGCCGATTCCACCTCCGATAAAGATGAGGTTCTTCCCCTTCCATTCCGGAACAGGGAATCCGTTTCCATATGGACCCCGTATGCCGATGGTATTTCCGATCTCCATTTCATGCAGCGCGGTCGTGACTCTGCCGGTTTTCAGGATACTGAACTGCAGGTATTCCTTTTTTAGAGGGGATGAGGAAATGGATATCATCGCTTCACCCTTCCCGAACACAGAAATCATTGCGCACTGCCCGCAAAGGTGAGAAAATGAATTTTCCTCGACAAATTTGGTTCTGAAGGTTTTAATAGCCCGTTCACCGCTGACTTCTTCTTTTATTTCGATGATTTTCGCCAGTTGCGGGAGATAATCATTGGATTTCATATGCTTTCACCTTATTGAGGATTTCGACGATATCGATTCCGACCGGGCACCGGGAGATGCACCTTCCGCATCCGGTGCATTGAAATTCCCGGTAAATTTCAACAAAATACTGAAATTTGTGAAGAATTCTCTGCCGCAGCCTTGAAGCCCTGTCCGGCCTGGGGTTGTGTCCCGAAGAATGCATGGTAAAATCAGGAAACTGGCAGTTATCCCAGGTCCTGACCCGTTTCCCCTGTAAAGGGAAAGTGGAAATGACCTCATCGTTTATATCAAAACAGTGACAGGTGGGGCAGAGATAGGTACAGATTCCGCAGCGGATGCAGCTCATTGATTCTTCGGTCCAGAATTCGGTTTCGAACATTTTTTTCAATTTTTCCGGAATTTCTTTGCTGTTCTTTATCTGCCTCTTTATTTTTTTTTCGGCAGAACTGATGATCTGGCGGACGTTTTTCCTGTCAGTTTCGCTAACCGGCCGGAACAAATCTCCGGCCGCCCGGACCACACTGTCCCCTTTTTCGCCAAAAGACTGGACGATATAGGATTCGCCGATTCGGGTCATCAGGATATCTAAGCCTTCGTGGGAGAACGGAGATCCTCCGACCGATGAACAGAAACAATTCTCCGAAGGAGGGGTGTCGCAACCGAGACCGACCAGGATGGTGGATCTGCGTCTCTTCCAATAGTATGGATCCTCCTGGTCTCCTTTGAACACCTTGTCCATGAGCGTCAGGGCTCTGGCGTCACAGGGTCTTACCCCGAAAACCACCGTGGGTTTTCCTTCGGGCAGGTTTTCACTGAGCTTGAAATCCTCTGGTTTATCGAATCCGAATTCAAAAAAGATTTCTCTCTGGGGGAATATAATTTTTTTCGGAGAAATAACGGTATTGGAATGGCTCAGCTCCACGATTTTCGGATCGGAAATGATCTGGTATTCCCAGTGGTCGCCGATCTCAACCGGAGCCATAACGGTAAAGTCTTTCAGGCGTTTTAGCCAATCAGAGAGTGCTCTTTTTTCAATTTTCTTTTCCATCCTGTCACCTAATGAAATCTTCAGGATCCTCATCCCGGAAACTGGAAACCAGTGAGGGTTTCCCGGTATCAAATCCTGCGTCGTAATCAAAAAGTTCTTTTGCTTCCTTTTCGAATTTTTTATTCAATAACCTGATGGGGATATCAACCGGACATACCCGTTCACATTCTCCACAGTCAATGCACCTGCCGGCCAGATGCATGGCCCGGACCATATGGTAGATAAAATTTTCGGAAAGCAGAGGTGATTTTTCAATCCATTTTATTTTTTTGGCTTTTTCTTCCGCAGTGGTTTCCGGTTTGACAGCAAATCTGATGCTGTCCACCACGCATTCCTCACAGTAACACATGGGGCAGACCGAACGGCAGGCATAGCAACGGATGCAGGTTTCAAAATGAGTTTTCCAGAAATTCCACCTTTTATCCGAAGGCAACGATTCGAATTTTTCGACCGCCTCGAACGGATTTTTAATATCTTTTTTATTTTCCTGGCCAAAAACGAT
>CAZOWT010000140.1:0-7786 GCA_964583345.1 uncultured Clostridia bacterium | reverse complement strand
TTTGTTGAAAATAGTGAACCTCTTTATTGATGTTTGCTTCGGTCAAATTATGGTCCAATGCATTTCTTATTCTTTCGGCATCGGCCAGATCCGGGTATTTTATCAGCAAGCGGATAAGCATCCAGTGACCGTGAACAGCCGAATGCCAGTCAAAACACCCATAAAAAGCGGGATGCATGATTTTCGGGCTCCACAGTTCTGTTTCATCATTCATGAGATGTGAAGGATTATTCGGGTACTCTTTTTCGATACACTTCAAGGCCAGGGCAGCAAAATGACCGGCCAATTCGGAATTTATGTTCAATTGATCGGATTTTTCCTCAGCCTTGACCGGAACTGAAATAAAAAAAACACATAAAAAAAAGAGCAAACCCGCAAATTTTATTTTTGGCATCATATCCTCCGATTAAAAAATATGGTTTATTGTTTTATAGGCGATATGAAGTGTGTTGTCAAGGCAAAGGAAAGGGCAATATGACAAAAAAATATTTTTTGAAAATCAGATTGGGTTTGATATAATGTGGTCACAATGGAAAAGGGGTATATTCAGGTCTATACCGGGGACGGAAAAGGAAAAACGACCGCAGCGATCGGCTTGGCCATAAGAGCGGCCGGCCATGGCAAAAAGACATACATTGCCCAGTTCATGAAAAAAGGAGAATATGGAGAGTTAATACTCATAAAAAAATATCTGTCTCATCTGATTCAGTTCGATCAATTCGGCCTCCCCGAATTCCATCGTTCCGGAAATCCGGTAACCGAAAAAGAGAAAAAGGCGGCGATGCTCGGTATTGAAACGGTTAAAAAAGTTTTGGAATCGGGACAGTTTGAGATCATCATCTTGGATGAAATCAATATTCTGCTCTATTTCGGAATAATTGATGAAGGGCCCGTACTTGAAATTCTCGATAAAAAACCAGAAAATATGGAAATTATTCTGACCGGACGTCATGCCCCGCCCTCAATTCTGGAAAGGGCCCATCTCATTACGCATATGCAAGAGGTAAAACATTACTATAATCAGCAAGTTTTGGCCCGGAGCGGCATCGAAAAATAGCCGATACCCCTGTATCTGAACCATATTTTGTCTATTTTTTGACATTTTTTGTCAACTTTCCAAAAGATGATATTGATATTTACCTATATTTCAGGATTTTTTTTGGCACCAAAAATGTATGCACAAAATTGAAACCTAAGAGAATTATACATGGCTGATCGTGGTTTTACATTAATAGAATTAATTATCGTGGTTGCCATTATTGCCATCGTGGCATCCATGGCCCTGCCGAACCTGATGATGGCCCTCCAGAAGGGCAAACAAAAAGCCACGATGGCGGACATGAAATTAGTCGGAACGGCAATAGAAGCCTATGTTATTGACCTTTCTATCGCCCCTAATGTGTCGGGCAGTGTTGCCAATCTGAATGTGGACTGGTTTGTTCCATTTTATCTGAAGAAAATACCCTTCAATGATGGCTGGGGAAATCCTTTTGCTTATGTCCATGGTACCGGTGAGTTTGCGACATCATATTCGATTGGTTCCAGCGGCCGGGCAGGCACCGGGACTGTTGACTGGAATCAAAATGGGGAATATGTTTGTCGATCTCTTACGGATTTTGATAACGATATTATCTTTTGCAACGGAATTTTTACCTATTGCCCCAAGGTTAAAGATCCCAATTAAATCGTCACCCCAAAAGATATTTTTTCAAATGTCTGATAGTCGATTCCCGCTGTCTTTTTAATTCTGAAAATTACACTTTTGTGCTAAAATATTATTACCAAAAATGCTGAATAATATAACCGAAAGATTTGCCAAAGTCTTCAAGTACCTGAAAGGCGAAGCGAAAATTACCGAAGAAAATATACAGCTGGCATTGAGGGAAATAAAATTATCGCTTCTGGAAGCGGATGTCAATTTTAAGGTGGTTAAAAATTTCATAGAAAAAATCAGGGTAAGTTCGATGGGGAAAGATGTTCAGGAAAGTTTGACACCATACCAGCAAGTGATCAAGATTGTAAAAACGGAACTGGAAAATCTGTTCGGGACTGAAAAAAGTGATTTGAAACAATCGGATATGAAGCCTTCGGTCATCATGCTGGTAGGACTTCAGGGAACCGGGAAAACGACGACGGCCGGGAAATTGGCTCTTCATCTTAAAGAGCAGGGCAAATCAATTTTGCTATGTTCGCTGGATCTTAAACGGTTGGCCGCCGGGGAACAACTTGAGATCATTTCTAAAGAAGTGGGGATTAATTATTTTAAAAATGAATCGGCTGACCTGGATGGTATTGCCAAGCGTCTCAAAACAGTTTCAAAGGAATATGGGTATGATTATGTTGTCGCTGATACAGCTGGCAGGCTTCATGTTGATGATGGATTAATGGATGAGCTGAAGAGAATTAAATCTGTATTGAACCCTGTGGAGGTCATTTTTGTGGCGGATTCATTAACCGGCCAGGATGCGGTCAATTCGGCTCTTGTGTTTTCTGAAAAAATCGGAATTGATTCTATAATTCTTACCAAACTGGATGCTGACAACCGGGGAGGGGCGGCTTTATCCATTGTAAGCGTCACTGGAAAACCGATTAAATTCATCGGAATCGGTGAAAAAAACAAGGATTTTCAAAAATTCTATCCGGACCGCATGGCCTCTAAAATACTCGGCATGGGGGATGTCCTGACGCTGATCGAAAAAGCCGAACAAGAATTTGATGAAAAACAGGCGGAAAAAATGGCCCGCCGGATTTTAATGGATGAATTTACCCTAGATGATTTTTTATCTCAATTGAGCCAGGTACAGAAATTGGGTTCGTTGAGTGATATTATGGGGATGTTGCCGAATATGGCACCGCAAATGGGTGTGAATACAGCGTTAAATAGTACCGGGGTTGATGATGACAAAGTCAGACATCTGGTGGCCATCATCAGTTCAATGACCAGAGAAGAAAAAGAGAAGCCAAAAATCATTGATGGAAGAAGAAGATTGAGGATTTCAAAGGGTTCGGGAAGACCGGTTCAGGAAGTCAATCAGCTGCTGCGTCAATATTTTGAAATAAAGAAGTACATGAAAAAACCATTTTTTAGAAAGATGTTGAAAAAATTTGACTTTTTATCCAAAATGATGTAAATTAAAGATACATCTTTTATCAAGAATTGAAACAATTGGGAAAAAAATTGAAACCAAATCATGATAAGAGGATGTTATTGAAATTATGAGAAGGAGAATATAACCAATGGTTGTGATCAGACTCAGCAGAAGGGGAACCAAACATAGACCGTTTTACAGAATCGTAGCCATCGATAAAGAGAAACCGAGAGAATCAAAATATATTGATTTAATTGGTCATTACAATCCGATGAATGAACCCGCAGAAATAAAAATTGATATTAATAAATATAACAGTTGGATTAAAAATGGAGCAAAAGCATCTCAAACTGTCAGGTCGTTATTAAAGAAGCTTAACCCTGATAATTAAGGAGGCAAAATTGAAACAACTCGTTGAGACAGTTTGTAAAGCATTGGTCGACAACCCGGATCAAGTTCAGGTAGCCCAGATCGATGGCGAACAGACAACAATACTGGAACTGCGGGTAGCTCCATCTGATCTTGGAAAAGTAATTGGAAAACAAGGACGAACTGCCAGGGCCATACGAACGATTCTTGCCGCTTCCGGGATGAAACAAAGAAGAAGATATAATTTGGAAATAATAGAAAATTTTGATCAATAGAATTTATTGGTTTTTTTTGGAAAAATATCAAAAATAAGGGGCAATAAGGGAGAGGTTATTCTAGAGCCTGCCCCCACCTGTCCGGACCCGAAATTAAAAAAAAATAGTGTTGTTGTTTTAAAATCTGAAAAATATCAAATAGAAAAAGAAATTGAAGATATTCGGGAAATAAAGCATACTTTTGTTTTGAAAATAAAGGGAATTGATTCCATCGGGGAAGCATTCAAGATTGTTGGATATTCTCTTTTCTTAAAAAGTGTCAATTTCCTTCCCGAGCAAAAACCAGACTGGAATCATTTTGCTGTAAGGGATATTCGGGATGTTTTCTGGGGAAATGTCAGGGGGATTCGCAAAAACGGATTAAGTCAGGTCATTGAGTGCGAACATGCGGGTGAAATTATTTATATCCCGGTATGTGATGAAATTATTCGGGAAGTCAGCATAGAACGCAGACTCATTATTATTGATCCTCCGCAAGGATTAAGGAAACTAAACAGATGAAATTTTCAGTAGTAACCATATTCCCGGATTTGATTAAAGAATTTTTAAAATATGGTTTAATTTCAAAGGCGATAAAAGAAAAATTAATTGAAGTTGAGGTTTATGACCTCCGGGAATTTACGAGCAATAAGCACCGAAAAGTTGATGACCGGCCTTTTGGCGGCGGAGCCGGAATGGTGATGAAACCGGAACCTCTTTTCAATGCGGTGGAATCTATTTTGGAAAAAAAAGCGGGTCAAGTGATTCTTTTTTCGGCATATGGCAAATTTTTGGATCAGAAAAAGGTCAAGAAATTATCCCGGGAAAGTCATCTGGTATTGATTTGCGGGCGGTATGAGGGTGTGGACCAACGGGTAATTAATTCATTGGTTGATGAGGAAATATCAATCGGCGAATATGTAATGATGGGTGGTGAGGTCGCAGCTGAGGTGGTAATAGAATGTGTGAGCAGAATGATAAAAGGCGTTGTCGGGAATCCGGAATCTTTGGAAAGGGATTCTTTCTTTTATGAGGATCAATATGCCTTCCCTCAATATACGCAACCGCGTGAATTCCGGGGATTGCCCGTCCCTGAAATTTTGCTCTGTGGAAATCATGAACAGATAAATGCCTGGAGAAAAAAAAATCAGAAAAAAAAACATTCTGGAGGTAACGAATGCAAAAAATAATAGAGTGTGTTCCAAATTTTTCAGAAGGCAGGAATTCAGCCATTATCGAGCAGATAACCGATGAAATCAAAAAAATTGATGGTGTAATTCTGTTAGACGTTGATCCGGGGAAAGACACCAATCGAACGGTTGTGACTTTTGCCGGTTCACCGGAAGGTGTAGAAGAGGCGGCGTATCAGGCGATAAAAAAAGCGGGAGATTTGATTGATATGTCCACCCATACCGGAGCCCATCCCCGAATGGGTGCGACAGATGTTTGCCCGTTTGTTCCGGTATCCGGCGTTACCATGAAAGACTGTGTGGAAATCGCCAGACGATTGGGAGATCGGGTGGCGAGGGAGTTGGATATTCCGGTTTTTCTATATGAAGAAGCTGCCCAGACAGAAGATCGAAAGAGCTTGGCATTTATCAGAGAAGGTGAATATGAAGCATTGCCTGAAAAATTGAAGACCGAAAAATATAAGCCGGATTTCGGGAATCCTGTTTTCAATCGCAGATCAGGCGCAACCGTCATTGGCGCCAGGGAATTTCTTATTGCCTATAATATAAACCTGAATACCCGGGATGTAAAAATCGCCCGGAAGATCGCCAATCGGATTCGTGAAAAAGGGAGGATGGTCAAAAACAACGAAACCGGTAAAAAAGAAAGGAAGCCAGGTGTTTTAAAAGCAGTGAGAGCTGTTGGCTGGTATATTGATGAGTACAACATGGCCCAGATTTCGGTGAACCTATTAAATTATAAAATAACACCGCTTTACCGGGTTTTCGAAGAAGCGGAAAAATTTGCTCATTCCTTTGGCGTAAGGGTAACGGGAAGTGAACTGGTGGGTTTGATACCGCTCGAAGCCGTACTTGATGTGGGCAAGTATTTTCTGAAGAAACAGGAAAGTTCAACCGGTATTTCGGAAAAGGAAATTGTCCGAATCGCCGTACAGTCCCTGGGAATGGAAGAGATTTCTGAGTTTAATCCCGAACATAAAATAATAGAGTATCGGTTCCGGAGAAAAGGCAGGCTCGTGTCAATGAGTTGTTCGGATTTTATCGAGGAACTGGCATCTGATTCACCCGCTCCCGGCGGTGGTAGTGTGGCTGCCCTGAATGCTGCCCTTTCTGCTGCACTCAGTTCCATGGTTGGCAATTTAACCATTGGGAAAAAAGATTATTCAAATGTCAGGAAAAAAATGATTCTGGTGTCGGAAAAAGCCCAGAAATGCAAAGATTTTTTTATCGAAGCCATTGACCGGGATACGGAAGCGTTTAATAAAATCATGGATAATTTTTCGCTGCCGAAGAAAACTGAAGAGGAGCAACGGTTTAGAAATCAAAAAATTCAAGAAGCGACCATTGAGGCCACCCTAATACCCCTCTCGGTCCTGGAAAAAACGGTCGAGGCCGCCGAATTGGCCCTTATGGTATCCAAGAAGGGAAACCGAAACTCACTTTCGGATGCGGGAGTTGCCGGCCTTACTGCTGCAGCGGCTGCCGAAGGTGCCTTCTATAATGTCCTGATCAATCTGGAAGGTATTGACGATGAGGGATTTAGGAAATCAACAAAAGAGAAAGCCCGACTGATTTTTGAACAGGTCCAGGGGTTGACCAAAAAAATAAAAAGGATTATGAAGAAGGAGTTGGGATATTCCGGTTAAGCTGAAAGCGTAATATTCAGGTTGCTGTGGATCCGCTATTTACCGGCGTGTTATTTCAAGTTTAAGTTCGGATTAAATTATTTCCTTTATTCATTATTTTTGAAGTGGTAAAATCCAAATTAATAACATGCATGAAAGAGCATTTTTCAAATAAAAAACTGAATATTTTTTTCCTGGGACTAATCATCACGATTCAACTGTCCATGTGTCTTCCCCATGTGGGAAAAGGGTTTATCAGCGATGATTTTATTTGGCTCGATAATGCCTTGAGAAACGGGAAACCCGATTATATTAAACCTTTTACCGATTCAACCGGGTTTTTTCGTCCCTTGGTTGGGGTAACTTTCGGAATTCAATATTATTTTCATGGGATGAATACCCGTCCGTATGGTATCTTCAATTTGATCATTCATACCATAAATATCATTTTAATATACTGGTTTGTTGGTCTTTTTAAATCCCTGAAAAAATTTGCCATACCGATTGCACTTCTATTTTCTTTGAATATAAAAAGCAATCCCATGGCTATCGGATGGATTTCCGGGCGCACCACGTTGATGTTTTCTTTCTTTTCCCTCATTTCATTGGTTTTGCTTCGAAAAACCGCCACCTCCCTTCGCAAAAAGAAATATGTTTTATATTTCCTTGTGAATGTTTTTTTCCTGGCAGCCTTGCTTTCAAAAGAAACTGCAATCATGATTCCGGTTCTGGTTTTCCTTTTTGTTTTGTTTTTCGAGACCCATGATTCCGGAAGCATTTTTTCCCGGGGTTACCGCGCAATCAAATCTTTGGGAATTTTTATGGTTCCTCTGGGGATTTATTTTTTTTTCCGAATAAAAACTCATGCCTTCACCCCGTTTAATGCACCGGAAAGCTATTCCTTTGAAATCAATCCATTCCTGTTTTTGAAAAATTTTTGGGAATATTTTTTTCGGGCCGGATTGTTTGATTTTTTTATTATGATCTGGCTACTCATTTTGATCGCGGCTAAATGGAAAAAATTTCATGGATTTACACTGGATTTTCAGCAAATATATGCAGGCATGACCTGGTTTATGGTTTTTTTATTACCGGTGCTTTTTCTCAATGTTCGTTCAAACTTATATGTATACCTGCCCCAGATAGGAATTCATTTGATGCTTATTTTTCTAATGGTTTATCTATGGCGGGTCTTTGGTATTCAGGAAATGGGGACCTTCAGTCATCTGGTCGCTATTTTCCCGGTTTTAATTCTCTTG
>CAZOWT010000139.1:0-7788 GCA_964583345.1 uncultured Clostridia bacterium | reverse complement strand
AAAAAATTTCGAAAAATTTTCTATATATTTTTTTTCTAACACAATGCATAAAAAAATCCTGATATTGCAGGTTCGGGCCCACAAAAATCATTTTTGGTTTGAGGAGTCCTGCATGAAAGGATCGGCAGTTCCCGGCATGCTCCCCCTTCCATGACATGGCCAATCTCCTTTGTCAATTGACCTATTTTTAATATAAAAGTGTTACCCATGTTCTGATAATTTTCTGTTACCCATGTTTTGAAACCGTACCTCAACTTATTGGATTTAAATATATATTTGAATTCTATATATCTATCCTTAAATTTTAAAAAAGTCAAAAAGTTTAGGACCGTCCACCCCTTTTTGAAGACTGCATTTTTTAAGAAAAGGCTTGACTTTTTCTTTAAGGAACATTATTTTTGTTTTGTATTCAAAAAAAATATTAATAATCATTAAAAAAAAGGAGGGAAATAATGAAAAAATTGCTTGTTTGCCTTGTTTTTCTGGCCCTGATCGCCGGTTGTAAAAGCGCTTTTGTCTGGGACCCGACAGGCGTCTGGACGGTCAATATTACCTATGTGGCCTATGGACTTTCATACGGGGAAAACTTCAGTTTCACCGGCACCGATACATCGGGTACTGTAACCGGCTATACGGTTTACGGTGCTCTCTCACCGCAAACGGGTACCTATACCAAAAGCGGAGATTATACGATCACCATCCACTATGATTTTTGGGGTTATGGCGATCATCTGATCTTCGATTTCTCAGGAACGTCGACAGAAGCCAGTCCCAATACCATGAGCGGCACCGGCACCTGGTATCTGAATGGATATTTACATACAAACTTAACCTGGACCGCCACCAAGACCACCAATTTACAGTAAAACCGACTATTTGAGCATCAAGTTCAACTTGATTTGAAAATCAAGTCAAGGTATACGTTTACGTTTGACTTTATTTTTAAGGGATTAAGAACCAGCATTGTAAAGTTTTATAAATAACCGATACCATACCAAACCCATCAAATTCCCATATCTTTTTTAAATACCTGCTATTTAGATTAAAAATGTCAAAATGTAAAGCATCCTCTTATCCGTCCCCCTTGTTGTCCCCTTTATTATTGCCGATATATCTTGACAATCGGTGGATTCGCCCTGCTGGCCATACTGGCCGTCCTGCTTAAACACCGTTAAAAAAAACGAAACGAGAATAACACCAGAGAGAGTTGATTTTAAGGAGTTGCCGTTGAATCATTGATTCCCTGCATGAAACTCAAGAGACCGGTTTCTTCGGGATCACCCCGCTCAATCCTGCGGATATCAGCTGGGAATTAGTTACATGTTTTTCGGAATCTTGTTACAGGTCCCGTGCCGAAAACGTATCCCCCTGACTCAGGTCTCCGGACTTAAAGCCCAGGGTAAACCACTTTACCCGCTGCTCTGATGTGCCATGTGTAAATGCGTCCGGAACCACGAAGCCCTGCTGCTGTTTCATGATTCGGTCATCACCCACAGAAGCGGCGGCG
The DNA here is from genome assembly GCA_964583345.1 of uncultured Clostridia bacterium. Classification (GTDB taxonomy): domain Bacteria; phylum Acidobacteriota; class Aminicenantia; order UBA2199; family UBA2199; genus CAZOWT01. The sequence goes on along the minus strand of CAZOWT010000139.1, from coordinate 6,281 downwards.
TTTATGCCCTCCTCGATATCACCGGATTCCAGAATGCCTTTCATGCGCTGGGCATGATGAGCCCAGACCCCCGCCAGAAAATCAGCCTGAAGTTCTAGGCAGACCATTAATCGGTTGGCTTCCCGCTGGTTCGCCCGCTGTTTTTTCTCTTCCACCTGCTGCAGAATGCCGAGCTGATTCTGGATATGGTGGCCGATCTCGTGGGCGATGACGTAGGCCCAGGCGAAATCCCCACGGGCCCCGAGCATTTTTTGCATCTCCTGGAAGAAACCCAGATCGATGTACACTTTTTCATCACCCGGGCAATAGAAGGGTCCGGTAACCGACTGGGCATAACCACAGGCCGATTCGGTGATGTTGGTAAACATAACCAGCCCGGGTTCATGGTAATCCATACCCTGCCGCCTGAAAACCTCATTCCAGACATCCTCGGTATCGGCCAGAATCACACCAACAAATTCGCCCAGTTCCTTTTCCTCTTCAGTCAGCGCTCTCACCTGCTGTTGATTTGATAGCGCTGGGCTTTGCAGGTTCTGAATGACCTTATCAGGATTTCCCCCCAAAAGCAAGATGATCACGGTAAGGACCAGGGCTCCAAGTCCGCCGCCCACAGCCACCCTGCGACCGGTCTGACCGCGCCGGTCCTCAATCCGATCGCTTTGTTTCCTTCCCTTCCAGAGCATGTGATCCCTCCTTTTTTGTTAATATTTCGTTGACCCCAAACGGAAAATCCGTCTTCTCACCTGCTTATTTTGAACCCAAAAAACATCAATGTCAACCGCCAAATTGAAAATAGAACATGCTTCCGATCCGACAGGGATCCCGATTCGAATGAAGCCTATATTACAGTATATTAAGGTTTCAAATTCGTCATCATTTCTTGACAATTCCCAGGTTCAGGGAGATAATGGATAGATACCGGCCAAAGGAGACCGGCCTGATGAAACTCCCGACAGAACAGATTCGAGAACTCTTTTCCCCCTGGGACGACCCCCGTTCCCCAGGCTGTGCCCTGGGAATCTTCATGAATGGCGGCATTGCCCTGCAGGCCGGTTTCGGCATGGCCAGCCTTGAGCATGACGCCGCCATAACTCCCGATACGGTATTCCGGATTGCTTCCACCTCGAAACAGTTCACCGCCGCCTGCCTGCTGGCGCTTGCCGATCGCGGTACCGTTACTCTTGATGACGAAATACGACGCTGGCTACCGGAAATGCCCGGATACAGCTCCGTCATCACGCTGCGCCACCTGCTTCATCATATCTCGGGAGTGCGTGATTACCTGGCACTGATTCACCTGCCGGGTATGGAACCCCGCGACTGGGACGACGAAAAACGGGTGCTGGGTCTCCTGTCCCGACAGCAGGCGCTGAACTTCCCGCCCGGGGAACACCACATGTACTCCAACTCCGGATATTTCCTGCTGGGCCTGGCCATGGAGCGGGCTGGCGGACAAACCCTGCGTGAAATGGCCGACGAATTGATTTTTTCTCCCCTGGGTATGCAATCCACCCATTTCCACGACAACCACCGCGAAGTGGTGCACCACCGGGCCCAGGGTTATTCACTGGTGGAAGCAAACGAATTCGAACTGGACATGACCACGTCCGAGATCGTCGGCGACGGCGGCGCTTTTACCACCCTGGGCGACATGTTTCGCTGGTATCGGGGCCTGCGGGATGACACCATCGACGGAGGAAATGGATTTACTCCCCGCATGATTGCCACCGGATATCTCAACAATGGCCGGCCCATTCTCTATGCCGCCGGCCTTTATTCCAGCAATTACCGGGGCTTGAGGTTGATCAGCCACCCCGGGGCCTACGCCGGTTTCCGATCCGAAATGCTATGGTTCCCTGATCCCGACGTGTGTGTGGTCTGCCTGGCTAACCTGAGCGACGTGCCGGCGGCTTCCCTGGCCCGGCGTGTAGCCGACCTTTGCCTGGGAGACCGCCTTACCGGGGAAGCCATTGCCGACGCGGCCGTGATCGCTCCTTTCGTGGACTTGCCCACTTCACTGCTTTCAGGACGTACAGGTGTTTATCGCAATTTGGTAACCGGCAACATCTGGGAATTATCGGCCGAAGACGGGCGCCTGATGGCGGAAGAGGTGGGAGGAGAATCTCACGAGCTGCTCCCGGCCGGCCCCGACCGTTTCGTGGCCCTGAGCGCCCCGGTGGAGCTCGACTTCCGCTTCAATGACGAGGAGGAAACCCTCGACCTGACCGTACGGGCGGCGGTGGAACTTCCCGCTGACCGGGAGTACACCCTGAAAGAGGTCGAACCATCTGATCCGGACGCTGACAACCTGGCCGGATGCGCCGGCGCCTACCACAGCCAAGAACTTGACCTGACCTGGGAACTGGTGCTTCGTAACGGCAGGCTGCACCTGGATGTGCCCGGAATGAGCAATGCACCCCTGCGGCCGCTTATTCGGGAGTTGTTCCGCCTGGAGGAAATGACACTGGACTTCTGCCGCGATGCTTCCGGCCGGGTCGCCTCCCTGCTGGTGACCACCAACCGCCTTAGGAACATCGAATTTCACCGCCAGTAATATTTGTGTGATCGCTCCTTTTCACTTTACATTTTTGATAAATTTGCATAAATTATTTAAAATGGAAAGAGCAATAACCGTTTCTCCCTTATCCGTACAGCCAAGGAGATTATCATGCGTGAGATAACAACAGCGAATGCCCCCCGGCCGTCAGGCCACTATGCCCAGGCCATCGAACACCGGGGGATTGTTTATATTTCCGGACAACTTCCGATCGATCCGGAAAACAAATCCAGAAAAATCGGAACCATCGAAGAACAGACCGAACAGGCTTTGGCCAATCTCGAGGCCATATTGAAATCAGCCGGCAGCGGAAAAGACCGGGTGCTGAAGGTTACGGTATATATCTCAGATATTTCCCTCTGGGACCGGGTGAATGCGGTATATTCACGGTTTTTCGGGAACCATTTTCCGGCCCGTTCAATAGTGCCCAGCCGGGAATTGCATTTCGGATATCAAATCGAAATCGATGCCATGGCCGCTGTAAAAAAAGATTGAAACATTCGCCTCTCTGTAATTGCGCGGCCCAATGGCCTCAACACCGAATCATCCAAAAAAATCAAACTGGTCCCTCTATCAAATCAAACTCATAAAGACATATTCTAATGACAGTATTTCAGATCGGTCTTAAAAACAGGTACTTCCCTCAAATCGTTTAATGCCATCATCAGAATTTTGGAATTATTGCAGGTTGGATGTTTTGATACCCGAGACGTTTATGTTATATACATCATTCAGAGTCGATCCATAGTATTCGGTCCAGGTTCCCGTTCCATTCATAGAATTCGGTGCGGCTTCAGATGAAGTGAAGGTCAGATTCACGACGTTGTGCCAACCGAAATTATAAAAATCGATGTTAACCGTAATGGTGAAATCTCCGTTCTTACTCCAAGTCCCGGGCGTTGACAAGGGATTATATCCCTCCCAACCGGTCAGACTCCCCCCGGATTCGCTACCACTCAGGACAATCATTTCCGTCAAGTCATCGAATCCGGTAACGATCACCGTCCAGGTCCAGCTCCCGGTGGGATCCCAGACGAATGATTTCTTGCAGCTCGGTGACATAACGACCATCAATACAATAATCAACATTGATAAAATCGCTTTTTTCATTAACCACCTCCATTTTATTAATGTATTTTGCAGAACTGAAAACAAAAAGTCAAGATATATTATTACAATATAAAACAATCATGCGTCCATCATCCACCGCTATTGAAATAATTTTCCCGCCGGCCATGAATAGAGAACAGCCGTAAGGTGAACACATGGTTTATCAAAAAAACATCGGGCGAGGGAAATCACCTTCCCTATTGGCTTACTCTGAAGGCGGACGGATTTCTGAATGAGAAATACCCGGGAGGAGCCGAGAGAAATAAAAAACTGCTGGTAGAAGAAGGATTCAAGATCAGTCCCGGTAAAAAACGCTACCTGGTGGCTGATTTCCAGAAATACCTGTTTACACCCTGAAACCGAACTCCTTCGAACACACACCATTATTTCCGGCAACCCCTGAAAACACTTGAAACCCGCCTCAGGCTTCGTGTAAAATGAATCTATGAAAACCCTCAAAATATTGAGCTGGAATGTCAACGGCCTGCGGGCCATCCTGAACAAGGGATTCCTGGATTTTCTCCGGCAAGAACGCCCGGACATCCTGGGGATCCAGGAGACAAAAATCCAGGCTGACCAGCTTCCGGAGGTGATTCAGTCACCGGAAGGATACGAAACCCACTGGAACTTTGCCGAGCGCAAAGGCTACAGTGGAACCGGAGTTTTTTACCGGTCCAAACCGCTGCAAATCAAAACCCGGGATTTCGGTAGCGATCTCCTGGAAAAGGAAGGACGTATTATCGAAATGGTGTACCCGGATTTCCACCTGTTCAATATCTATTTTCCCAATGGTCAGATGAGTGACGAACGGCTGCGATACAAACTGGATTTCTATGAACAGATCCTCGCCTATTTCAACCGCCTGAAAGACCAGGGAAAAAACCTGATCATCATGGGCGATGTCAACACCGCCCACCGGCCGATAGATTTGAAAAATCCGGAGGCAAATGAAGACCGGTCCGGCTTCTTACCGGTTGAAAGGGCCTGGATCGACAAGCTGATTTCCTGCGGCTTCCGGGATACTTTCCGGTTATTCAACCAGGAACCGGAGCAGTATACCTGGTGGACCTACCGGTTCAGCGCCCGGGAAAAAAATATCGGATGGCGTATCGATTATTTCTTCGTCAACGAGGATTTCATCTCCCGGGTCAGGAAATCAACCATCATGTCCAACATTTATGGGTCCGACCACTGCCCGATATGCCTGGACATCAGCCTGGCATAGGCAAAGGGAAGAAAAACCTGCACAAACTACCCGAAAAGATACACACCCGGTTCTTTTGCCGGCAATTCCCTCACCCACAGGAAAAATTTCCTGTTGGTCAATCGTTAAGTAATGATCAGATTGTTTTTTATCCTATCTTTGCTCTTTATCAGAAGAATAAAGTAAAGGTCAGGTTGGGAACCAGAACCTTCATCCCGTGAGTCCCGGGCATGGCATCCGGTTCGGTTACGGGCACTACCCTGTCTTTTCCCATGACATATTCAAAGGAGAAATCAATGGCAATCTTCCCGGACTTGTAGCCGAATCCGGCGGTAATGGCATTGTAATCGATATTGGGGAGCAGAATATTCTGGGTGGCAATCGGTGATGGAGCCGGATCCGAATAATAACCCGCCCGCAGAGCCAGACACTTGGAAATCTGATATTCCAATCCGACCTTGAACTGCCAGGTGTCTTCCCAGCGCAGATCGTATTCATAACTCGGAGCAAAGGCAACATTCCAAGCTACATCGGAGTATGATACCGAAATTTTGTCCAATTTTTTCCAGTTGGTCCAGACCGCGTCGGCTACGATGATCAGTTTATCAGCTGGTTTAATGGCCACGCCGAATCCGGCAACCATGGGCCAGGTGGCATCACGGGTTGCGGTGGCTGTGGTGGAAAGACCCATCAGGGCAGCACCGGCCATTTCGGCATCACCTTCAAATGTAACATTAGAAGCGGTCCTCAATGAAGCGCCAATACTGATAAAATCAGAGGGAGCAAACAGGAGGCCGAAGGTGGCGCCATAGCTGATTCCGTTCAAATCCTCCGAATACTGGCCGACACCGGGTGATTTAGTTATCAGCATGCCATAATTGAAGTTGAAGGCAGCGCCGATCGACAGGGTATCGGTAATCTTGTAGGCGATAACCGGAGAGATGGTAATGGCAAAAACCTTGCTTGACCATTCATATGAAATTCCGCCGGCTAATGGTGCCAGGTCATCCCCGTTCCAGGTCCCGCCGCTTCCCGAGGGCACATAAGCGGCAATACCCAGGATCAGTTTGTCGGAAACCGGGTGAATGTAAGCCACGGCTCCTGAGGGAAACATCTGGCTGTCGGTTTGGGTATCAATACCCGCCAGGTCGAATTTGTAGGTTCCGGTGGGGATCAAATCCGTGCCAAAAATTGTCAGATTGGCATCCTTCATCTGGGTGAGTCCGGCGGGATTGAAAAACACCGCGCTGAAGTCATCAGCCAAACCGATAAATGCGGTGCCCATGCTGCTGGCACGTGATCCGATGCTGTTCAGGTTCAAACCATTTGCCGAAAGCGAAATGGCAAAAACCAGGGTCAACAGTGAAATTGATCAAAGCTTGAAAAATTTCTTCATTTATCCTCCTTTGT
>CAZOWT010000138.1:0-7880 GCA_964583345.1 uncultured Clostridia bacterium | reverse complement strand
GCTTACGGTTTCGGGATTTTCCCGGGCCTCTTCTATGATCTTTTTCATGGAACTGATGAAAAAATCCAAAGTTTCCTTGCTCTCGGTTTCGGTAGGTTCGATCATCATGGCGCCATGAACGATCAGGGGGAAATATACGGTAAAGGGGTGAATTCCATAGTCCAGCAACCTTTTGGCAATATCCAAAGTCTTGACCGGCAATCCCCGGTCGGAGAAAATGACCTCATGCAGGGTTTTGGACGGGTAGGCCACTGCCAGCGTCCCCTCCAGGCTTTTGCGGATGTAGTTGGCGTTCAGAACGGCATCTTCCGCCACCTGCCTGATGTATTCCCTTCCCAGGGACATCAGGTAGGCCAGGGCACGTACCATGACCAGGAAATTTCCGTAAAAATTTTTGATTCGCCCGATCCCCTGCCGGTTGAAATATTGAATGTCGAATTCCTTGTCCCGGCGGGAAACCAGTGGAACCGGAAGAAAATCCCGCAGCTTGTCGCAAACCCCGATGGGACCTGCTCCCGGACCACCTCCTCCGTGAGGGGTGGAAAAGGTCTTATGCAAATTCAAATGCAGGACATCCACACCCAGTTCTCCCGGTTTAATGATTCCCATGAAGGCATTCATGTTGGCCCCGTCCATATAGAGCAGCGAACCGTTTTTGTGCAGGCTCTCGGCAATCTCGCAAATATTCCGTTCGAAAATTCCCAAGGTATTGGGATTGGTCATCATCAGGGCAGCTACATCCGGGGTGAGATGGCCGGCCAGTGTTGCCGTATCGATAATCCCGTCCGGATTGGATGGAATTTCTTTGATGTCGTAGCCGGCAAAGTGGGCGGAAGCCGGGTTGGTCCCGTGCGCGGAATCCGGAATCAGCACGATTTTGCGGGGATTTCCCTTTGTGCTCAGATATTTACGGATTATCATCATCCCCACCAGTTCACCATGGGCCCCGGCCGCGGGTGCCAGGGTAAAAGCGGACATGCCGGTGATTTTAATCAGCCATTGTTCCAAGGTATTCAAAATTTCCAGGTTGCCTTGAACGGTGTGGTGGGGAGCGTAGGGATGGGCGGAAAATCCTTCCATCCCGGCCACCCTGTCGTTAATTTTGGGATTGTACTTCATGGTGCAAGATCCCAGCGGATAGAATCCCGAATCCACGGAATAGTTCAGATGCGACAGATTGGTATAATGCCTGACAATTTCAACTTCGGACAGCTGGGGAAAGTTCTTTATTTCATGCCGCCTTTTACCCGCATCCAGCCTGATCAGGGAATCGGGAAATTCCGGTTTCGAGAAAGAGTATCCGGTTTTGCCTTCCCGGCTTTTTTCGAATAGGAGCTCAGGCAATGCGTTCATCGCCAGTCTCCGATACCGGTAATCAGGGTGTCGATATCTTTTTTGGTGTGCATTTCGGTGAAATTTATCAAAATGGCATCCTTCATTTCCGGGTAAAACCAGTGCAGAGGAATTCCGGACAGTACCTTTTGTTCTTCCATTTTCCTCAGGAAACCGTCCGCCCCGGATTGGCCGGTTTCCAGGACCACCTCGTTGTAAAAATCCTGGCTGAATCTAATGCGGACGTGATCGAATTTCTTCATCGATTCCACGAAGTAAGTGGTATTGAGATGATTGATTTTGCCGATTTCTTCCAGCCCGGTTTTTCCCATGGTCGACAGGTATATGGATGCCCGCAGGGCGCACCAGGCCTGGTTTGTGCAAATATTGGAGGTGGCTTTTTCCCGTTTGATATGCTGCTCCCGGGTTGAAAGGGTCAGCACATAGCCCCTTCGGCCCTGTTTGTCCACTGTTTCGCCCACGATCCGCCCGGGCATCTGCCGAAGAAATTCTTCTTTTGCCGTGATGAATCCCAGGTAGGGCCCGCCAAAACTCAGGGGTAGCCCGAAACTCTGGGCTTCGCCAACCGCGATATCCACGTCATTTTCCCCCGGAGGAGTCAAAAAGGCCAGTGACAGGGCTTCGGTTATAACCTGGACCGAAAAGGCATTCTGTTGGTGAACCTTTCCGGAAATCTGGCCGCACTCCTCAATCACTCCGAAGAAATTGGGAGATTGAAAGATGAATACGGCTGTCTCCGGGGTCAGTTTCTTTTCCAGCTCGGATAGGTCTGTTTTCCCGCTCTCCCGGTCATAGGGCACCAGTTCATATTCAATGTCCAGGTTCTGTATATAGGTTTTTATGATTTCCATGTATTCCGGATGGAGATTCTCAGCCATCAGGAACCGTTGTTTTCCGGATTTTCTCACCGCCAGCAGTACGGCTTCGGCTGCCGCGGTCCCCCCATCATACAGGGATGCGTTCGACACATCCATCCCGGTGAGCAGGGTCATCATGGTCTGGTATTCAAACATGGCCTGGAGGCTCCCCTGGCTGACCTCCGGCTGGTAGGGGGTATAGGGGGTCAGAAATTCCCCTTTCATACTCAGGGTGTTGACCACCTCGGGAATAAAATGACGGTATGCGCCCGCCCCCAGGAAATTCAGATATTGTGAAAAGGTGTTCCGGCTGGCAAGATTCCTGAATTTATCCAGAAGTTCGTTTTCAGGGAGAGCGGATTCCAGTTCATCGAGCGGGTAATAGGCTTTGTCCTGGGGGATATCCGAGAACAGTTCCCGGATTTTTTTTATCCCCAGAAACTTCTGGATGTCTTCCCGGTCGGTTTCCGAAAGTGGAAAATACCTCATCAGTTAATCCTTTGATATCCCGTCCAGATATTCTTTATATTTTTTCTCATCCATCAAGGCTTCGAGTTCCCGTAGATCTGCAATTTCGATTTTCATGATCCAGCCTGATTCGTACGGATCCTGGTTCACCATTTCCGGCTTGTCTTCCAGGTCATGGTTCACATCGACAATTTTGCCCGTTACCGGGGCGTAAATATCGCTGACGGCTTTCACGGATTCGATATTGGAACAGGCATCACCCTTTTTATAGCTATCACCGATTGCCGGAAGTTCGACATAAACCACATCGCCAAGTTCTTTCTGGGCGAAGTGGGTTATTCCGACCGTGGCCGTATTGCCTTCCTGCATGATCCATTCGTGATCCTTGGTAAATTTTAACGCTTCTGGTTTCAATGTATCCCTCCCGACTGGTGTCCAGTCTTCTGTATAGAGAAAAAAATCATGTTTTACTGTCTTTTATAGAACGGGGTTTCCACCACCCGGCATCCGACCCTTTTCTGCCGGATTTCCACCTGGAATTCAGCCCCGATCCCGGTTTTTTCGATGGGCAGGTAGGTCAGCCCGATCGGTTTTTTCAAGTAGGGGGCAAAGGTTCCCGACGTGACTGTTCCGTATGCATTCCCGTCGACATAGACCGGATAACCGTGCCTGGGAATTCCCTTTTGTGTCGGTTCAAAACCGACCAGTTTCCTCGAAATTCCCTTTTCTTTCTGTTTTTCAAGAGCGGTTTTCCCGATGAAATCACCTTTTTTTAATTTCAAAATCCAGCCCAGATCCGCTTCCAAAACCGTATGAGAATCATCGATGTCGTTGCCGTACAGTGACATTTTGGCTTCCAGCCTGAGGGTATCCCGGGCGCCCAGTCCGGCAGGCAGAATGCCAAGCCGTTTGCCTTTTTCAGCCAGCCCCAGAAATAACCTGACTGCTGTATCCTCATCGGACCGGAAATAAATCTCAAAACCGTCCTCTCCGGTATAGCCGGTCCGGGAAATAATGCTGTTAATGCCGGAAACATCGCCGTTTATGAAATGATAATAGGGGACAGAGGCGATATCCTGATCGGTGAATTGACCCAGCAGTTTTTCGGCTGCCGGTCCCTGAATAGCCACTTGGGAGTACAGATCGCTTTCATTGAGGATTTCCACCATGAATTTCTTGCACTTCCCGGTCATCCAGTTGAAATCCTTCTGGATGTTGGCCGCATTGACCACCAGCAAATATTGATTTTCATCGATCATATAGACCAGCAGATCGTCAACAAAACAGCCATTTTCGGTCAGCAGGGCGGTGTATTGGATTTTCCCCGGCACCAGTTTGGCGGCATTGTTCGAGGTGAGGTATTGAATGGCATCCAGGGCCTGCGGGCCTCTGAAGAAAATCTCACCCATGTGGCTGACATCAAAAATACCGCCGGCCGTCCTGACCGCCAAATGTTCGTCCTGGATTCCGGAATACTGAACCGGCAGATCCCAGCCGAAAAAATCGATCATTTTTCCGTTCAACTGGGTGTGGGCTTTATTGAATTTTGTTTTTTTCATCGGGATAACAAAATTTAAAAATATAAATAACATATAAACATTCAAAAATCAAGAATAAAATCGGCAATATGGCCTCTTTGATAAGGAAAGAATGCCGGATGATTTATATATTTCCGGGAATCCCTCCGGAAGGCCGGGCCGGGTAGCCGGGGAAACCGGATGACGGAATACTTGACAAAAGAAAAAAAATTTTTAATAATAAATTATCGGTAAAAAATATTTTTTGTTGTTTGGAGGATTTCCAATGAAAAGAATTGCGGTCGTTGTGTTGTGGTTAATTTTCTGTTTTTCGCTTTTTATGTTTGCGGATGATAAACAGGATTTATGGCTGAAAGCTGCTGCCGAGAAAGATCCCCAGCTGAGATTTCAATACTTTGAGGAATTTTTGCAGAAATACGGTGAAGACGAGGGGAAACACAGCAAATACCTGTATTTCAATCTGTCCCAGACCGCATTTCAGTTAAAGCAGTATGATAAATCGATTCAATATGGAGAAAAGGCTCTGGATTACCCGGACCTGGAAGCAAATTACAAACTCCAGGTTTATCTGATTCTGGCCAACGCGTTCAATGTGACCAAATCCGACCTTGATAAGGCGTATCATTATGCCGGACTGGTGATTGATTTCGGGAAATCGGTGAAGATGACCACCGAAACAACCGACCGGTCGGAAAAACTCAGCGAAAATATTGATAAATATTTTATTGCCCCGGCCTACCGGATACAGACCCATATTTTGTTTGAACGGGCAAAAGATATTCCCGGGAAACTTGTCGAAGCCACTAATAAGGCCGTTGAAGCCTATAAATTTCATAAAACCGGTCGTAACCTGGAATTGATCCTGAGCCTGGCCTATCGTCTGGCCAAATTCAATCAGCTGGACCAGGCCATTACCGTGGTGGAGCAATTATGCCAGAATGAGGATGCCAATGAAAAATGCTACGGCATGCTGGCCACCTGGTACAACAAAAAAGGCAAAAAAGATAAGGCAATCCTTTATTTTGAAAAAGAGTACCAGATTCAAACCAAGGATGATAAAGCGGCTAAAACAGCGCTGAATATCGGCGTGCTCTTGTCCAAAACAGACAAGAGAAAGGCCATCGATTATTTTGCCGAAGCTTTTCTGCTTCTCAACTCCGATAAAACCTCCAATGCCTATAAATACATGCAGCAATTGTGGTTCAATGAACTGGCCAAGGGGAAGCAGCAGGAAGAACAGGATCAGGGCCTGGCAAACATTATTGCGGCTGCCAAAGCCCGGCTGGGCGGTGAAATGTAACCGGTTTTAATCCGGTTATTTTCTTCGCTTTAAATTCCGTACCGGGTGTGCTGGCAAAACCTAAACACCGAGCAGGATTTTGCGCTTGTTTCCGATTCTCTGGGTAATTTGCTGGGAATCGAGATATTCCAGCAGGGTGATGATAGATTTCCGGTTAAAAAAGGTCAGTTCCCTGAATGACTGGATATCGATGGTTTCCCCCTGATTTCTTTTGAACTTTTTCAGCCGGTTCAGGATCCGGTTAAAATCGCTGCCGAACATGAAGCAACTCTTGTTCAGCTGCAGGAGTTTCCCCTCTTCAACCATGTACCAGAGCGGATTGTTGATATCATTAAAGGTATAGGATGAGTGTTTGAAAATATCGTCGATGGTGAATATGGCGAGTTTGTTTTTTTTCAGGATTTTCTCGATATCATTAATGATGGCTTCCTCTTTTTCACTGAAAGAAAGTTTTTGGAGCAGTATTTTATCCTTCAAAATCGTGAATGAAAATGTGTCTTCGAAAGAGTTCAGCAGATATTTGAAAAAAATAGAGGACTGGGAAATTTTAATCCTGGATTCGATTTCGGAAAACTTGATGGATTTGATCCGGTTTTCATAGTGGTGCTGGAACAGGGATTTTAATTCTTTGATGAAGTTTTGATAGTGATCATATGAGGTAATGTACAGGGAGTGAAAATCGATGATTTTGATTTTTCTCTCTAGTTCTTTCTCAATCAACAGCTCGGTGATAATTTTTTTGTCCAGGGAAAAGAAATCCAGCAACCGGGTGACATTGAAGAATTTTTCGATATCGAGTATCTCGAGTATGATATCGGTTTCAGATATTTCTTGCGGTTTGTGCAGAACCTGGGCGATTTTTTTCAATCGCCTCTTGTTATATTTTGAAAGAACGGGAAGCAGAATGGTGATATTTTTCCGGTTGCTCTTGAATTTGATGTTGTCTTTGAAGCGGAGTCCAACTTGATTTTTAAAAAAAATAATAAATAATTTATCTTCGACTTTTTTGAAGTTGGCGGTTATTGTTTTGCCTTCTATGATCACATTCCCGGTGAAGCTGATATCCGGGTGATTGATCTCGGCAAAATAGGCATTAAACCTCATATTCTTATTATAGCCAACCGGGGCCATAAAAGCAAGGGATTATGCAGGTTTACAGCGTTGATTCACCTTTTGCCCGGCGTAACCGGTAAAATATTTTTCTGTTTACCGTTCCAGGTACCAGGTTCCGGTGATTCGTTCCCCTGGATGTTCTCCCTCCACGTCGTAGGTTCCGTTCATATAGCTTGCCGTGGCCATGGTGCCGATCAGATCTAAAGGTGAGCCTTTGACAATCATATTGATCGTAAAATCACTGCCGCTTAATGTCCAGGTGCCGCTGACATTTCCAAGGGTCTCTATTTTTCCGGTGGCCGTACCCGAGGTGATATTGCCGGTGAAGGTAAACTGGAGGTTGTAGACCTTCCAGCTCGGCGTGCCGTCATGGTGGGCGTGGCCGGTCCAGGTGTCTCCGCGGACATCAATGGTTGCGGTCGCACTCAAATTGTGATCGCCATCCATGTTGATGGATCCGCTGTTGGCTATTGCCGCCCCGTCCAGGGTGACGGCCAGGTTTCCGTATTTGGGCTGCAGTGAATAATCGTAGGTAACGGTAGTGCTGTCGTCATAGCTGTATGACCCGGCAGCCGGAGAACCGATTATCCCTTCTCCTACGGAAACCGTCAGGGCCCAGGGGCCGGAGTCTCCGCTTGTTTTACAGCCGGGATGGAACAGGACTGAAAAAATCCCCATAAAAACAAGTAGCATCATAAATGTTTTTTTCATTTTCCCTCCAAGGAAATCGTAATTGAGAATTCTAATTATTGGGGAAAAAAAAGTCAAGCTGCCGGTCCCATAAAATAATCGCTTCGAAATGCGGTGGCAGATTGGATGAATTCAAAATGAAATACAAAAATAGAAATTATCTATTTTCTCTCCATTTCCCAGGTCCCGGATTCATCCATGTGGCACCCCGGATCCACATAACGGTAGGTTCCGCCCATGTGATCTTTATCATAGAACGTACCGGTGCAGGTCAGCGTGGCATTATAAGTGTACAACAGGGTGAAATCGATTTGATTTTCGTTGACGGTGTATGTCCCGTGTCCGCTTCCATAATTACCTGAAAAACTTCCTTTGGTATCTCCGCTGGTTATGCCCCCGCTGAATGTAACACCAAAAGTACAAGTGTGGCTATACCATCCATACATGTGCCCGGTCCATAGTGCCCGGATATCGACATTAGCCTTTACATTCAGTGTATGGTTGCCGGTCATGGTGATGGTTCCGCTGCTGGAAACCTCGGCCCCGTCCAGGGTGACGGTC
>CAZOWT010000137.1:0-7917 GCA_964583345.1 uncultured Clostridia bacterium | reverse complement strand
GTTAAAAACCTAGGATTTAGGATTTCGGATTTAGGGAGTAGTGGATGGTGGCTTGTCAATAGTGATTGGTAATTAGTGATTAGTAATTGGTGATTTTTAAGAATTTTTTTACTAATTACTACTTACTTCTTACTACTTACTGCTTCTTAACTTCTCAACTTCTTATCTTCTCAACTTCCGGGATCCGTAAGTCGTGAATCTTGAGTCGTAAGTCGTGAGTTGTGAATCGTGAGTGGAGAAAAAAATTCACCAACACCAAGGCAAAGGTAAAGGTAAAGGTAAAGGTAAAGGTAAAGAAAAACATAATAGCTTGTTTTGAGGGTTTAGAAAGTTAAAAAGTTTAGAAGGTTAAAAGAGTTCCTGTAAGAGCTCTTGAAACCTGACAACCTTTAAACTTTCAAAACCTTCAAAACTTTCTAAACAAGCTCTCTTCTTTTCCTTAACCTTGACCTCAACCTTAACCTGATTTAAAAAACATACGAAACTTTAATGAACAGCGTATGGCCCTGTTCGGATTCCTCGCCGATGTCGCTGGTGCCTTTCTGGTAAGCCAGCTGGATGGTGCCGAATGGGGGCTGAAACCGGTAAACAAACACCAGCTGGATGTTCTGTTTGCTGATGGCGGTATTGGTCTGGTAGAAAAACTTGAGGTACAAATCCTTGGTAAAATAATTGGTCAGGCGCAGGATATGAATCCACTTGGTCTCGTCCCCGGGGTCAGGGTCCAGATGGAGCCGGTTCAGGCTGTACTGCAGGGAAAGGGATTTCATTAATTTCAGGTTGACGCCCCCGCCGAAGAGATAATAATCGGAATCGAAGCTGCGGCCGAATTCGTATCGCACGGCCGCATGCTGCCATTCCCGGGTATTGTAACCCAGTTCGAAATGGGTGTAGTGGTTGTTGAATTCTTTTTCGTACAGCTTGAATTCATTGTCGTATTCGATCTCAACGGACCACTTGCTGGATAAATCGACTTCGACCAGCTGGATGATATCCCGGGACCTCAGAATGCCCTGTGTACTCCAGAAGATATTGAAGTTGAAAACGTACTCCAGCCGGTCGATGCCGTGTTTCTTGATCCACCAGATTTTGGTCAGGTTGGTATCCAGTTCTTTTCGGTCATCGTCGGGGATATACCCCAGCAGGTTGGCGTTGTAGGCAAAATGATCGCCCAGGTAGGCAAACCGCAGGTGAAAATGCAGGGTGGAGCTGTCATAGCTGGGCCTGAGAAAAAAGGCCAGGTTGCCGGTATCATAATCCCCGTAGCTCAGGATGAATTGGCCGGTGAAATTAATCTTCTCGGAAAAGAAATGCAAAATATCCACTCCGGCGCTGCCATAAAGTTTCCCGTCCAGGAGTTTGCTGGCCATCAGGAAACCGACATTCGAGGCCCGGGAAAAATCCCGGCGCAGCCTGAATATGGTAAAATTGGAGGAAAGGTCTTCGGGATCGTCACCGGGTTTGCTCTGGACCACCATGGTTGAAAATTCATATTTACCCAGTTTCCCGTACAATTTCAGGCCGCCGTAGATATCCGCGATCCGGCGGGAATAAAATTGCTGGAACCGCTGGTTGTAAATTTCCGATCCCTCCAGGAAAAAATTTCTCTTCTCCGGCAAATAGGTTTCAAAGCGGGTCAGGTTGATGACCTCTTCATCAGCCTCGATGATGGCAAAATCCGGGTTAACGGTCAGGTTGGCCGATACCTGCTGGGAGAAGGCGTAGCGGATATCGATACCGGCTTCGAATTCGGTTTTTTTGTCCTCTTCCATCTTGGAGATGACGTGGGGAATAATCTGATATTTTTTCAGGGTTTTTTTCAAGACCAATCCCTTCAGGATACCGAACTGGGATACCCGGCCGTAATCCTCCACCGGACCGGTCCAGGTGTCAATCTCAAGCCACCGGGGAATGAACCGGACCACCCCGAATCCCCAGGTTCTGTTTTTCCCGGGTTTGAATTTGAGGGTGGAAAAAGGAATGGCCACCTCGGCGCACCATCCGAAATCGGTCCTGCTGCCGGCTGATTTCCATTCTCCGTCCCAGGTAGCGTCCCAGGTGCGGCCGTTATCGCTCAGGCGGCCGTCCAGCTGGGTGCCCAGGACATTGGTAAAAAATCCATAGGCGGTCCGGCTGTCCGTGAAGGTGTCCAGGCCGATGGCGATGGCGTCATCGGTATCGATACCCCCTTCCCTGCTGGTAATCCGGGAAACGATTTTATCCGGTTCGGGATCATAACAGGAAACCCCGATGTAGATGTATTGATCGTCGGTCAGAACCCGGAACTCGGTTTTATACGAGGCGGGCTGACCCAGTTGCGGTTGAAACTGGATGAAGTCACCATTCGCCTCACCCAGTTGCCACTGGGATTCATCGAGTCTGCCATCGATGGTGATGGAGTGGTTATCGATAATTTGGGCCTTTGCCGCTTTATCCGGGTTACCGGCACCGAGTGCCATACCCATCAACAATAAAACCAGACCAATTCCCCCCAGGAACCGCATCTGATATTTTAAAATAAAAAAAGACAAAAAATCAAGTGTTAATGAGTTCTATGTTTTGAGTTCTTCGTTTTATGTTCCAGATAATATGAAATTCGTGAATCGTGAGTCGTAAGTCATGAATGGAAAAAACTACCCAACCTTTTAACTTTACTCCAATAAATTATTTTTATTCTGCCTTTTCGGCTGTCCCAATCCGTATATATTATATGAATATGCTTATTAAATATTTCATATATATCCTCCTTATCCCGGTGCGTTTCATGTTTATCCACTCCTCAATTAACACTTTACGCCGGGATGTCGAAACTTTCGTAGGCTTCTGTGGCCAGGAATCCGGTCAATTTTTCTATTGATCTCCTCCGGATTCCTGGCCATGTTTCAAGCGTTCAAGGTTCCAAGTTCAATGTTCAAAGTTCTATGTTCAACGTTCAATGTTCTAAGTTCTACTTTAAATTTGTACTACTGCTCGCCTGCAAGCGTGCAAGCCAGCAAGCCAGCAAAGGAAAAAACCTGGGTTGGGGCTGTGTGCCTGGAGCTGAAATCTAACCTCTTAACTTCTCAACTTCTTATCTTCTCAACTTCTATATTTCGTGAGTCGCAAGTGAGGTTCTACGTTCTAGGTTCTAAGTTCTAGTTAATCCACTTGAACTTCGCCAGCCAAAAGCCACCAGCCACTAAATTCCAATTCCACTATCCCAACCAATTGCTTTAACATTCTCCACTTTAGTTATATAATCAACCCGGAGAAGCAAATCCATGAAAAAAATATGCATTATTATAAACTTGTTTTTGTTACTGCTCATGACTGCCTGTGCTCCATATGGGATC
Organism: uncultured Clostridia bacterium; assembly: GCA_964583345.1. Classification (GTDB taxonomy): domain Bacteria; phylum Acidobacteriota; class Aminicenantia; order UBA2199; family UBA2199; genus CAZOWT01. Next base: position 4,585 of record CAZOWT010000137.1, on the reverse strand, counting down.
AAACACCTGATGGGGAGGCACGGGTTTGCAATTGACTATAATTTTCAGCCGGAGAATCTCTGCAAACCTGGAATTTCACCGCGGATCTACCTTAAAAATGTTCCCAGGGCCACCCGGATGCTGGAGGTGAAAATCACCGATGCTGACCGGCCCGATGTGCATCATGGCGAAGCGGTATTATCCTTTACCGGTTTTGACATCATCCGTGCGGCTGCTCTGAGAAACTATGTGGCGCCCTGCCCCAAACCGGAACAGATTTTAAACTATGTCATACGGGTATCGGCCCTGGACAGCAACGGAAAAGTGATATCCATTGCCGAAATAGTCAGGGAATGCCACGGGAGTGAGTTGACTGATCAAAGTTCTAAGCTCTAAATTAAGGACTTTATGAAAATTAAAACGAAACATAGAACTTAGAACATTGAACGTTGAACCTTGAACGTTGAACCTTGAACCTACCTCTGCTTCTCCAGTTCTTTCAGAATCTCTTTGGCATTCTGGTTATCCGGATTCAGCTTGAGGGAAATTTTATAATTTTCGATGGCCAGTTCGGTCTTGCCGGTTCGCAGGTAGGCTTCCCCCAGGCTGTCAAAAGCATTAGCCGATTCGGGGAACAGCCTCACCAGAAACCTGAATACCTCCACCGCCTCGTTTTCACGGCCCCACCAGTAGAGGAAATGGTACCCCAGCCAGTTCAATTCGTTTTCATCGAACAGCTCGCCAGCCGCATACATTTTCAGCTCGTTTTCGATTTCCGGCCTGACACGCTCCAAACCCCGGGTGACGATGGCCCGGATCAGCGATGCCCGTGAGGGAGGAGGGGTTTTCCCGGGTTTGAATTCAAGTATTATTGCGTTTCCCGGTTTTCCGGCGGTTTCAGTGAAGCTGTTTAGTTGGTAGAGCGACTGCCGGTCATTTTTAAGAATGCCGTCGAAAAATAGGCCGGCCAGGCGGCACATCTCCCGGTAAAGATTTTCCATATTTCCGGAAACCGGGCCCCAGTACCCGGGAACCGGATTATCCAGCCCCAGTAACGCATAAGAGGTAAAACAACCGTGGTTGTCGGTCGGAACCCGCCCCAGATAGGTCGAACCGTACTGCTTGCGGCTGATCAGGGAATCCTGCTTCTGCTGGTTGCGGAAATACTGCACAAACCGGTCCTGGGTCAGATGCATCCAGGGGATGACAAACCGGCTTTCCTGGTAATTGGGATGGCTAAAAGGAATTCCCAGTCCATGATCGAAAGCGATCCCCGAATCCAGGCTGAAAAAAGCCCGGACCTCAGGATGTCGCATGCACATCAACAAACCCGCCATGCCGCCCAGGTCATAGCCCATCACCCCGATTTCATCATTATCCACGTAAGGCAAACCCAGGGCATAACCCAGGACAAACTCCATGTCCCTGACCTCGGTCTCCAGGTCCTCGACCGTGCGGTTGACCAGCCGGTCCAGGGTGCCCGAAAGCGGGCAGCTGGCCACCACATATCCCCGGCTGGCCAGATATTCACTGAGAAAATACTGGGAAAACGGGGATTCATAGTACAGTCCCTGGCCCAGTACGATCAGGGGTAAGGGCCCGTTTCCGGCAGCAATACCCCGTACGGCCATGGTTTTTTGCGCCAGCAGCGATTCCAGCCGCTCCGGCCGGATCCCTTTCTCCAATTGCACCGGAAGCAGGGGGGCCGGTACATCGCTGCCATCACTGAAATCGTCCGCTGCCATCCGCAGGTAGTCCTTAATCTGCAGGGCATCCCCGCCGCTTTCAATGGCCGGGTACCAGAGGTAAATCCGCAGGCTGCGGGTAGCGGGATCACCGGTAATATCGGCCGGGTAATAGCGGCTGTGGTCCCGGGCATCGATAAGACGGAACCCGACTCGGGATTCTCCGGCCAGGCCGGTTGCCAGAAACAACAGGATGATCAGTATGGATTTCAATTTTTGGGGCATCATGCAAACTCCTTGGTGTTGTTTTTATTTATTACAGGGGAAATATATAAAAATCGTAAAGTGGCTCAAAATCAAAATCAATGGCCAGGGTGGCGCTTTTTTCGGTAATTCCGTAAACCGCCGACCATTCGGTCCAACTGTTACCCACTTCCTGCAGGATATCCCAGCACCCTCCGGCATCCAGCCGGCCTTCAGCCGCATCCAGGGTCTCATAGATATAGCGGAAGCGGGGACATTGATTCAACTGGGTTTCCAAAGGAACCTGATATACCGGGCTGTTGGTCATGACCTGGAAGGGGCCCGTTCCCCGTATGACCTTCATCTCGCCACCGGCCGCTTCCAGAATAATGGAATGTCCCGAAGCATCGGCCACCATGGCATGCACGTCCAGTGTTGAACCACTGCCCTGGATGTTGTAGCGCATGGTCAGGGCAATGGCCTCATCGACGGTCCGGCATTCGTTGAGCACCTTTCTCACCCACAGGCAGCAGTGCAGGGTTTCCTTTTCCGGATTCCGGTTATAAGGCTGGGGCGTGACATTGGCCAGCCCCATCACCAGCCCGGTCTCGTTGACCCCGTCCGGCGGGAACCGGGACGCATTCAGCAGCCGTTCCCTGGCCTCAAAGGTCAGTTGGTCAAAATCGGTTTCCGGTGTAAAATTAATATCCCGCAACCGCATCGGGGCTATCGATGCATAACCGTCATTGGGATTGATACGGGTCAGCAGGGTCAGGCACTTCCAGCCCGAAGGGTTGTCGAAACTCCGTCCCAGCCGGTACTGGCCGGCCAGGCCGAACACCGAAAAGAGCGAACAATGGTAACTGTCGCTGCCGGCGGTGGTAAATTCAACCTGCCGGTCTTTTGCACCGGGTACGGATACGTTTCCCCGGCTGTAATCGCCATAAAATGTCATTTCATATAGAACACCCTCGACCTGCCTGAAACTGGCAATGGTCCGGGTGATGTGAATGCCATAGGGATTTTCGCCTTCGGCCCAGAAATAAACCGGAGCCGCCTCGAACACGTCGCTGTTGACAGTGACCTCAATGCCGTTGTAGCCGGAACCGATGACCCAGCCGAATGAGGACTGTCCAAAGGCATCGGTCTCGGGAGACCATCCCTCCGGGATATTTCCCCCGCCTTCGACCACCCGGACATTCAGGGACAGGCCGGTAACCGGATTATCTCCCGAATCCGTAGCCCGTACCATTAGTGCATCGGCCAGTAGATGGCCTCCGGTTCCGTTCTGGCCGTTGCCGGATATCACCGAAAGCCGAAGCCGTTGCTTTTCGTCTCCGGCATCCGTTTCGCTGCCGGTCCAACACTGGATAAAACAGATCAAACAGATTAATACGCTTGCCGCCAGTTTTAACATGGAACGCTTTTTCATTTTAAATTTACTCCCGTATATGTTATACGAGAAAAATCGGGGTCTCGGACGGATAAAAATCACTTAATCGGTTTTTTTTGGGGCTTTGTTCTGGCCTCATCCGGTCCTGAATCCGAGCAGCCAGGACCTTCCGGTGGTGAAACATGCAATCCGCTTCTCCGCCAGATCCGCCTACGGCTGAACAACAGTTCGATAATCACCACCACCAAAAATATGGCAACCGCCAGGACCAGGATATGGGGTTTGTTGATCCACAAGTAGGCCATCAGGGTAGCGACGGTAGCCAGCATAAAAACCAGGCCCGCCAGAATTACCGGCATCCGGGATCCGGTTTGCTTCCGGAGTTTCAGGTTGGCAATGGAAACCGCAATGGAGACCAGTAAAAAAATCATACTGGAAAAAGCGGCAATGGACTCCAGGCTGTTGCTAATGGTAAAAACAACAGCCATCGCGGTCAGGACAATTACAGCCTGCCAGGGAACATTGCTGCGGTTTCGGAGTGAAAAGGCCCGGGGCATTTTTTTCATTCTCGACATTTCCGCCATCATCCGGGCGGCACCGAAAACCGTTCCGTTTATGGCTGAAGAAGTGGCCAACAGTGCCGCCAGTCCAACCAGTACCCGGCCCACCTGGCCAAGTGAAGGCCCGGCTGCAACCGCCAGGGCATACTCCTTGGCGGCTACGATCTTCTGGAGCGATAGCGTACCCACTGCCACCACGGCCAGGGTAATGTATATGGCCGAAGTGATACCGATGGATCCGTATATCCCACGGGGGACATTCTTATCCGGATTACGGGTTTCGCAAACGGCGTTGGTAATCAGCTGAAATCCTTCGTAGGCCACAAATATCAGGGCAGCAGCAGTGAATACCGATCCGATACCCTGATTGAACAGCGGCTGCAGGTTACTCTTTTGCACATGAGACATTCCCATCACCGCAAAAAAACCCAGCAATACCATCTTGGTATAAACGATAAAATCCTCGGTGGAGCCGCTGGCTTTTACCCCAAGGATATTGACACCCATGAAAAACAACAGTACTCCCATTGACAGAACGATCCGCACAGTACCAGAATCCGTCGCACCCAGCAGATCAGCTCCATAGGCGCCAAAAGTAAAGGCATAAAGGGCCAGGGTCCCCACATAGCCGACAATCACTGTCCAACCTGCAATCCCGGCAACATTGGGCTTACCGGGAAAGCCGCGTTCCAGGTAGGTAAAACTCGCGCCATCATTTCGAAACC
>CAZOWT010000136.1:0-8081 GCA_964583345.1 uncultured Clostridia bacterium | reverse complement strand
CCGTTTAAGGTCACGTATACCGTGCCCAGGTTATATGTCGAGGCCACCACACGTGACACATGTTTTTTATATGGCAATCCCCCGGTGATTTCGGTCCAGTTTTCACCATGATTTTTTGAACACCACAACCGGCCGTCGTCAGTGCCGGCATACAGCAATCCGAATTTAAGCGGTGATTCGGATATGGTGGAGATGGTAGCAAAGGAAATCTTGGCTGGCGGTATCCCCTGTTCGGCAGGATTATCATATGTCAGGTCCGGACTGATCCGTTCCCAGGTATCGCCGCGGTCCAGCGAGCGAAAAACATACTGCATACAATGGTAGATAATCCGGTTATTGTGCGGAGAAATAATAAATGGGGCCAGCCATTGCCCGCGCAGTTCCGGTTCTCCGCTCTTTATCGCGGGCAATATATTGACGGTTTCAGCCGGATTTTTCGAAAAATCGGTGCGAATGATGCGGCCATAGAAGCTGGCTGAATAAAATATATCGGCATCGATGGGATCGACAGCGCAATAACAGCCCTCTCCTCCCGGTACCGAGGTCCAGGGTGTTTTGGGCCGGTCAAAGGCATTGGGAAGTTCCGGTTTGTAATCGATATTTCCCCTATAGGTGCCATGATCCTGAACCGATCCGTATATGTTGAAGGGTTTCTCCATATCATAGGTAATATTATAGAATTGAACCACCGGATGGATAGTCCTGAAATTCTGCCAGGTTTCCCCCCCGTCATAGGAAAGGTTAATACCTCCGTCATTCCCATTAAGGATGTGCTTTGAATCCCGGGGATCAATCCACATGGCATGGTGGTCGGCGTGGAGGCCCGGATAATCGATAATCCTGAAATGCTTACCTCCATCAACCGATTTGGCCAGTTCGACTCCCATGATGAAGACAGTATTTTCATCCATGGGATCTACCCGGATCTGGCCAAACACCCAGCCATAGGTTCCGAAAAGTCCGCTCATGATGCTATCGGCCGGACTGACTTTGGCAAAGGTTTCGCCCCCGTTTTCAGAGCGATAAACTTCGGCTCCCTTGATTTGCGGTTTTTCCAACACACGGCCGTACGAATCCCGTTCACCGGGACGCAATTTTCTTCCCGGCTCATGGTTGTCCACCAGCACATATAAAACCCGGGGATTGGATCTGGCAATATCAATGCCCATTCTGCCGGCAAGATGGTGATCGGGAAGCCCATTCCTCATTGCCGTCCAGTTTTTGCCGCCGTCAATGGTCTTGAAAAGACCATCATTGGGACCGGGAACCGGATCGCTCCAGCGCCTGCGGATGCGATTCCACATCGATACATAAAGGGTATTCGGATCACCGGGATCCATGGACAGGTCAATGGCACCTGTAAGCTGATCGATGTAAAAAATCTTTTCCCAGCTTTTCCCGCCATCCTGGGTTCTGAATACGCCCCGATCTGAATTTGGCGTCCATTCGTTTCCGGAAGCGGCCACATAGACAATATCAGGATTACTGGGATGGATGATTATGCGTCCGATGGTATGGGTCTCTTCCAGCCCCATATGTTCCCATTTTTTCCCTCCGTCAACCGATTTGAATACACCGATACCGGCCACTGAGGCACGGAATATATTGGCTTCGCCGGTTCCCACCCAAACGAGATCCGGATTGGATGGAGAGATGGCTATATCGCCGATTGAAACTGAGGCCACATCATCCATGATGGGCTCCCAGGTGGTTCCGCAATTATCGGTTTTCCACAGTCCACCGGTCGCAGCCCCGACATACATGACATGACCATTTCCGGGATGAACCTCTACATCCGTCACCCGGCCGCTGATAATATCCGGCCCGATAAACTTCCATTTCAAAATCTTGAAGGGCGACATTTTCTTCATTTCCTGATACCGGGCAAACCAAGCAAGCCTCTGCTTGGCCGGTGTGTCCTGTACCAGCTTGCCTGCATGCTGTTTCGCCAATGTCGGTTTATCTGACAGTACGATCAAAGTTAGGCACGACAGGATGTACACCCATGATCTAAAAAATGTTCGCTTCATTATTCCTCCTTGTTTAAAATTCATTATATCAGAAATCTGAATTGATTTAAAAAAAACCGGAAGTGTCTTGATTTTTTAGATTTTAATGTCCGGCAGATCGTTTCCAGGCAGTGAGTATGAATTACCTCTTTTTTTGAAGGTATTGCCTGATCATTTGAACCAGTTCCAGCCGGCTCTTGATGCCCAGGCGTCGATAAATATTATAGAGGTGATTCTTGACCGTTCCATAGGTTATTGAAAGCCTCCGGGCAATAAACCGGTTATCCTTGCCCTGGAGAATCAGCTTAATAACCTCACGCTCCTGATTGGATATCTTGCGGGTTGCGAAAAATTCTTCCAATAAAAGTGGATTTTCAGGAAGCAATGCGTCGTGGGTAAAAATCCGCCTGAGAAAATATCTCAGATACAGCAAGGGCGGAATATTCACAAAATAATAAAAAAATACAATATAATTAAAAGTGCTCGAACCAAAATAATTCTTGATATGGTTCTGGGCACAATAAAAATATGCTCCCAGCAGGAAGAGGTACAGGATTCCCAGCACCCTCAAACCGTTTCGTTTGTCCCGGCTATTCACCCGCCTGAGGTTCCAGAATAATTTGAAAATTGTCAGGATGTAGAGTGCCGTGATGCCGATATTAACATATTGGTACATTTTCCGTAAAAAAATATTTTCTCCGGTCTCGACCATAATCTTTATTCCCACCAGGGTGGCAATAAAAATGCCCAGCCATAAGACGAAAAACCAAACCGAGTATAAATAGGAAAGATGCTGTTCGGCAATTTCAGAAACAAAAATTATAAAAAAATAAAGCGCTAAAACCACAAAAGGCAGCGTAAGCAAAACCATGAAATAATTTCCCATCATTCTGACTGACAGGGAATGTTGGGCACAGAAAATATACAGCAGATGCCTTCCGATTAAATTAAGGAATCCGGCGATGCCGTAGGAAATGCTGAAAAAAACCAGATAGGACAGGGTTTTGATCCGATATTTTGTGAACAGAGATATTGAGATTAAAATACAGGCAATCCCGGTTGCCAGAGAAATAAAAATGGTCAGCAGCGAAATAATGCCCATATTGACCCGTTTATGGGGAATCCCTTAATCCGTCTGTATTAAGCCAATCTGTCGGCCGCCTAACGTCTCTCATCAACTCAGATGAATGTTCTGAATCATGTTGATCAGCTGGAACCGGTTCTTGACTCCCAATTTTTTATAAATATTGGAGGTATAATTTTTTACGGTCCCCAGCGATATGAAAAGCAGGTTTTCGATTTGGCGGTGGTTTTTCCCGTTCAATACCAGCCGAATAATTTCCTCTTCCCGAAGTGAAAAATTATAACAGTGGAAAAACAGGGATAATTTTTGATCGTGAGACATTTCGATAAAACGTTCAATATGATACTGATAAAGATAGTTTTTCAAAAACAACAGGGGCGGAAAATTCAGGAAGAAGAAAACCAGCGGCCAGGCAAAATTAAACACAAAGATATCGGGGGCGAAATGGGTGGCAATGAAATAGGCTGTGAAGGCGAACACATAGTAGAAACCAAAAAATTTTGCCATGGGAAATTTTTTATCTTCCCGAATAGAAGATAAATGAAAAAAAAGATGGTTGAGAACCGCATACCGAAGAACCAGCATCAACATTCCGGCTGTCCGGTGCACTGCAGAGAAAACATATTGCTGCTGACTATTCAGAAATTCCCTGGTTCCCCAAAAAATCCCGAGCGAAACCAGTATCCACAGGCTCCAGTACAATATATTCACGGGAAGGGATATTTTTTTGTTCAAGAATTCATGAATCAGATAAATGAACAGATAAACCGATATGGGGATGAAGGGATAGGCAATCAGGCATACCAGAGGTTTCAATGCCGCTGCTCCGGACAAGGGGCTGGCATCAAAAAGACAGCCGTTGATAAATTCGCCGGTCCAAGCGAAGAAACCGTAGATGGTGACCGCAGTCAGATAGTAAAAATATATCAACAAAAATTTAAACTGAAAATTCCGGTAAAGCTGATAACAAAAAGCAATCGCGTAAAGAGCAAGCCCAATTGAGAGAAAATAGTTGATAACCAATCTGATATGCATGGCCATTGTCTTGTTAAAATATCTCTACCGGTTTCAACCAGCGTTTCATCCAGTTAGACGGTTTTCGAAAATAAAAAATTACAAAAAAAATAGCAGCCACCGCCAACTCATGTCGACCCATTTCCAGACCTGAACCGGTTAATCAACCGATTCCTCATTAATATATACGTAAATTTAGGACAAAATGGATAAAATTATTAGTTTTTTTAAAATCCCAACTTTTCATCCCTTCCTTATGTCTGGCAGACGAATTTATTCAGTAATACCTGAAAACAGGGACAGGAATCCCGCGGTTGCAAAAAAATCAAAAACCGGCAAAGAAAATGTCTCTTACAGGTTAGATGGTCCCGGAATCGCCCAGCATTCAATTTCCACTCGGGCATTCAAGGCCAGGCCTTGGGTTCCAAACGCACTGCGGGCCGGTTTGTGACCCGGGAAATAGGTTACATACACCTTGTTCATATCACCCCAGTCCCGGATATCAGCCAGCATAACCGTGCATTTTACCACCCGGTCCATGGAGGAACCGTATTTTTCAAGCGTATTTTTTATGTTTTCCATGGTCTGCCGGGTTTCTTTCAGGATTCCCCCCGGAACCAGTTTCCCGGTCTGGGGGTCCATCCCCAGCTGACCGGAAAGAATCAGGAAATCCCCTGACCTGACCGCTTCACTGAAAGGCCTTTCAGGATTCACCCCCAGATATTCAGCCGGACGGGATTTATCCAGGCATTTTCCCCCCTGGCAGAAACATAAAATCAAACCAACCATCAGCAGTGCCACCAATAGTTTTTTTCCCATTTCAAACCTCCTTTTTTTCATTTTTTTCATCCGGGACCTCATAAAACATTTTAAAACAGTCCCGAAGGTGAAGCAAACGTGTGGCCGAATTAACCGGCCGGGCATTGAAAAAATTGTTAATTCCCTGCATAATTATTTGTGAAAGGAATTGAATCCGAATCACATCAACCGTTGATAAACAGGAGGCAAGCCATGAAAAAAAAAGTTCTCGATTTATTTGATGACTATCGGGATAACCGCCGGGACCGGCGTGGATTTCTGAAAAAGTTGATTGATATCTCCGGGGGAGCCGCCGCCGCCGCTGCCATGCTTACGGTTCTGGAAAAAAAATACGGCCATGCCCGGGAAATCCCGGAAAAAGATTCCCGGCTGGATACCGGTTATACCCGGTATCCGGCTGAAAAGGGAGAGATCCGCGCCTATCTGGCCAGGCCCCGAGGAGATCGAAAACTTCCGGGAATAATCGTTATTCATGAAAACCGCGGATTACAACTTCATATCGAAGATGTCACCCGACGGGTGGCTCTTGAGGGATTTCTGGCCTTGGCTCCCGACGCCCTCTCCCCGATTGGGGGCACACCGGCAGACCCCGATCTGGCACGGACCCGGATAAGGGAACTCGATTACCCATCTACGGTTCAAAATTTTGTGGCAGCAGTCCATTATCTGAAAACCCATCCTCAGACCTCCGGAAAGGTCGGCTGCATGGGATTCTGCTGGGGCGGAGGCATGACCAATCAGGTGGCGGTTCATTCTATTGATCTCGATGCCGCAGCCCCGTTCTACGGAACCCAGCCGGATCCCGAAGATGTTTACAAAATCAAAGCGGCAATGCTCTGCCATTACGGCGGTCTTGACGAAAGAATCAATACCGGCATCGAAGCTTTTAAAAATGCGCTCAAAGCAGCCGGGAAAGACTATCAAATATTCATTTATGAAGGAGCCCAGCACGCCTTTTTCAATGACACCAACCCCGACCGCTACCGCCGGGAAGCAGCTGAACTGGCCTGGAAACGGACCATTAAGTTTTTTAAAGAAAAATTGAAGACGGAGACGTAAGTCGTGAATCGTAAGTCATGAACGGACACCTTAACACTCAGCAATTGGCAATTCATAATTAGAAAGATTAAGTTTCTTAAGAACCTATTTTACTAATCACTCATTACTATTTACTACTTACTACATACTACCTACTGTTTCTTAACTTCTCAACTTCTTATCTTCTTAACTTCTTATTTTCTCAACTTCTCCTTTCCCTGGACTCGACCTCGCGCCACACCTCGCCCACCTCGGCCACAAAGGGCTGGCAATGGGTGAAAAAGCGACGGTACCCTTCGCACAGGAAATTTAATCCCGGTTCTCCGGAAGGGCTTGAAATAAATCGGTTTTTCGGGCATTCACCGTTGCACATGTCCCTCACCCCGCATTCCCGGCAATATACGGGCAGGGTTTTCCATTTGGCATTTCCGAATGCCCTGAGGGCAGGGCTTTCCAACAGTTCGGCCAGCGTGGTTTCCATAACATTACCCAGGAGATGCCCGGAATCCACAAAATGATCGCAGCAGTAAACATCACCGTTGTGCTCCAGAACCGGAACCTCACCGCAGGTCCGGCGGAAAATGCACAGCGAATGATCAAGGCCGAATGCGGTTCTAATGGCCTCCTCGAATATCTGGATTTTAATTTTCCCGATATCCGCTTCCAGCCATTGATCAAAAATGGAGCAGAGGAAATCAGCGAAGGCGGCGGGAGGAACAGTTCGACTGCTGACACCCCCATTCATCTGCGAATCTGCTTCCACCAGCGGCAGAAAACTCACATATGCGGCACCTATCCCTTTAAAAAAATCATATACCAGAAGGGGAAATCGCACGTTCCGGTTGTTAACCACACAGAGAATATCGGTTTGAACCCCGAACCGCTGCAACCGCTCATATCCTCTCATGGTTTTGTTGAAGGTTGATTTTCCTTTTGGATCCTTACGGTAGCAGTCATGCAATGCTTCGGGCCCATCCAGGCTCAAACCCACATAAAAATTTTCTGCTGCCAGAAACCCGCACCATTGCTCATCGAGTAAGGTACCATTGGTTTGCATGCCATTGGCAATTTCCTGATTCCGGGGTTGGTGAAGGCGCTGCAATTCAATTATCTTCCTGAAGTAATCCAACCCCAGAAGCGTGGGTTCCCCGCCGTGCCAGGAAAAGCGGACCACCGGTTCTGAACAGGCCTGGATGTGCTGGACAATGTATTCTTCCAGGAGTATTTCCGGCAACCGGAAGATTTCGGTCGCCGGATAAAGCTGTTTTTTTTCCAGGTAGTAGCAGTATTCGCAGTTCAGGTTGCAGAGGGAGCCGCCCGGCTTAACAAACACCTGAAAAGAGCGTGGAACCGCCATACAATGATTCTATATGAACCGGAGAAAAACCTCAACCTGTTCGGACTCCAATGAAGAGGCGGCCACCACAGGAGAAGGTGATGTTTAAAACCAAAACTTATTGATTAAAGCGATAAATCGTGTTAACATTAATCCCGGCCGGGGTGGCGGAATTGGCAGACGCACGGGACTTAAAATCCCGGGAGGGCAACCTCGTGGGGGTTCGATTCCCCCCTCCGGCACGCCCTATTTCTTCGTTTCTCCCTTCATAATCATTTCGGTCAAATCTTTTATTTTCACCCCTTTCGGGTACTGGAATTCAAAAATCTTGTCATCCACCGGGGCATTAACCACAACGTCCCTGAACTCCGATGTGCTTTCGATCACATCCTTTTCAGTTTTGTTCCAGCTCTGGGTAACCAGATTCAGCCAGACGCCATTCAGATTGCGATATTTTTTGAAAACCATTCGGGAGATCAGGTCATCATGCAGGTCATAGGATTCCACCCGATAAAGGAAACCACTATCAGTATCCACCCATAACCGCATTTTGCTGACAAATTTATCGGAGGCAGCCGGTTGCCCTTCATATACGGAGATCTTTTTCCAACCCATATATTCTTCACCCACTTTCTCCAATTCAAGAATATCCTGGAGCACATCCTTTTTTTTCTGCAAGGGATCTTCCAAAGCCTGGGCATACTGACCGGGATAATAGAGCCACACGGTATTATCTTTGGGTGAATAAGCGTACAAAGGAGAGGAAATTATGACCATCATC
>CAZOWT010000135.1:0-8110 GCA_964583345.1 uncultured Clostridia bacterium | reverse complement strand
TCCTTCCTATAATGAAAAAATGATTATTCAGGAAATCGGGAATAAAGCGGAAAAAGTTGTGGTCATGAGCAAAATGGCCATTGATTTCCTGATCGATATTTATAATTTGCCCCGCCAGAAACTTGAACTCATTCCTCACGGTGTTCCGGATTTTGATTTTATAAAAAGAAAAATTTATAAAAAAAAACTGAAACTGGAAAACAAAAAATCATTGTTGACCTTTGGATTATTGAGCAGAGATAAAGGGATTGAGACCGTTATCCAGGCATTACCCGCTGTTATTGATAAACATCCGGATATCGTTTATATTGTTTTGGGGAAAACCCATCCCAATGTGGTCAGATCCGACGGAGAGGAATACCGGAACTATCTGAAACTCCTAGTCGAGAAAAACCTTTTAAGAAAACATGTCTATTTTTATAACAAATATGTGTCGAACGAAGAGTTATTCGGTTATCTGTCGGCCATTGATATTTATGTGACACCTTATTTGAATGAGGCTCAGATAACCAGCGGCACATTATCCTATGCCATAGGAGCCGGTGCTGCGGTTATATCAACCCCATACTGGCATGCTAGGGAGTTGCTTTCAGAAGGCCGAGGCAGGCTGTTTGATTTTAAGGATTCCTTATCGCTTGCAAAGATTTTCAATGAATTGTTTGACAATCCGGAACAGTTGAAGGGGATGAGGAGAAGGGCATATCAATTCGGAAGAAAAACCATCTGGCCTGAAATCGGATGCCTCTATCTCAAACTGGTCGCCAAATCCTTAAAATCTTTCCTTGAACCAAAACCGGAAGCCGAACCGGTCATTAATCCATTGGTTTTACCGGAGTTTTGCCTGGACCATATTCACCGGTTGACCGATGCTACCGGAATTATCCAGCATGCAAAATATATTGTTCCCAATTTCAAAGAAGGCTATACTCTTGATGATAATGCCCGGGCACTCCTGATGTCCCTCATGATTTTGAAGGACAGAGAGAGTAAAGAGGCGCTAAAACTCATTTCCATCTACCTGAGTTTTATTTACTATATGCAGAATGATGATGGTACCTTCAGGAATCATCTTAGTTTTACCAGAGATTTTCTTGATGAGGTGGGGTCGGAGGATTCATTCGGCAGAACAATATGGGCTCTGGGTTATCTCATCAAATACCCGCCAAATCAATCTTTTTTTGATATTGCCGACGAAATCCTGCGCAAGTCTTTCCCCAACTTCGCAAACCTGGAATCTATTCGCGGCATAGCCAATTCCATTATCGGAATCTGTTATTTCCTGGATATTTTCCCCGATCATGGGGAAATGCGAAAGATTCTTCATGACTTGACCTATAAATTAATCAAGAACCACCAGGCCAACAAAACAGAAGGCTGGTATTGGTTTGAAGACATTTTATCTTATGATAATGGCATTATTCCGCTTTCACTGCTTCATGCTTATGAAAAAATCGGTGATAATGGTATTCTTACCATAGCGGTCGAATCGATAAAATTTTTAGAAAAAATTACCATGAACATGGGGTACCTGGCTCCGGTTGGCAGTGCAAACTGGTTTAGAAAGGGGGAAGAATGTTCTCGGTTTGCCCAGCAGCCGCTAGAAGCGGCGGCAATGGTCCTGATGTATAATCAGGCATACCTGGTCAGTAAGGACAAAACTTTTTTGAAAAAAATGTTTACCGCCTATAAATGGTTTCTGGGGGAAAATGATATGCTTAAACCCTTATATGATTTTACAACCTGCGGATGTTCGGATGGGTTGGAAGAATACGGGATTAATCGGAATCAGGGTGCCGAGAGTATTATTGTTTATAAGATTGCCTATCTTACCGTGCTTTCAGCCTATGAACAGGAGGTCAAGCATATTAATGGAAAGCCTGATTCCGTAATCCGGTCTTGACCCGTGAAAAAAGGCTCCGCCTGACCGGGACGTTGTTAATTCAAAGCACGGTTATTCGCCGGTATGAAGAGAAATAGACATTTCCCGGCAAGCGGATATTGAATGGGTTCGGAGCCGGATTAATCAACCGGATAATTTTGAAAGAAGTTCATTCAGGGGGATGCTGGCAAAACCCGAAGCATAATCTGACATGCCATAGGCAATTATCAATTCGTTGTTATGAATGATAGAACCGCAGGAATAGACCACATTGGGTACATACCCTTCCCGTTCTTCCTCATTTGGAAAGAGCAGCGGTTCTTTTAAACGGCCAATTACCCTGGTGGGGTCATCCCGATCAAGAAGCGTCGCCCCGAGGCAATAGGTTCGCATGGGGCCGACTCCGTGGGTAATGAGCAACCATCCTTTTTCGGTTTCCAGCGGTGAGCCGGAATTCCCGATTTTAACCAGTTCCCAGGGGAATACGGGTTCCTGAATTTTTTTGGCTGTTTCCCAGATATTGATGTTATCTGAAAACATAATATAATTGTTGATACCGTCTGATCGGGAAATGATCGCATATTTCCCATCGATCCTGCGCGGAAACAGAGACATGCCTTTATTCTGGGCATACGCACCATGAATCGGCATGATTTTAAAATGATAAAAATCAGAGGTTTTTATCAATTTCGGCAAAATGGCATATCCGTCATAAGCCGTGTAGGTACCGTAATAGGTGATTTCTCCGTTATCATCGGTAAACTTGACAAATCTGGCGTCTTCAATACCATTGACTTCGGAGATTGAAACCGGGAATATCACCCTTTCGGAAATTGCCGTATCCAGCGAAAATTTGACCTCATAATGTGACTTGGCCAGCCACAGGATGGCTTCAATAACTTTCATTTTGCTGGGTGTGGCTTCAACCTGTTTCAGTGTGTCTTCGATGCTGTGTTTTAATTCACCATAGATAAAAGTATCCCCCAGTTTATCCATTACGGTATCTAAAATCTCTTTGTGAATTTTCATCTCCGAAAGTTTTTTTAAAAAAGATTTTTTCTTGTAGACATGACGCTTGATGACCTGGGGTTCGTCAACCAGATTTCCTTCCGGTTGGAATTTCAGACTGTTATCCTTGTCAATGATTCCCTGACGGAATACAATGGATGAGATATGTTGTTCGCCGGTTGCCCGGAAGCTGACGATGATCCTCTTCTGGCCTGGCAGTAAATTGCTCTGATCCGGTGCCTCAACGACAGAGGGATTGAAGAAAGCCGTGGATTCGATGGAGAACTCGGTGGTAAAGTAGGATCCGATCAGTAATTTTTTTTTAAAACTCAATAATTTTTTTTTATTATTTATATTCCCCAAAATCTCTGTTAACGAATTGAAACTGTTTTCGAAAATTTTCGAGATGTTTCGATGTCTCTTGGAAAAATTCCCCAGTATCTGGTTGA
The DNA here is from genome assembly GCA_964583345.1 of uncultured Clostridia bacterium. Lineage (GTDB taxonomy): Bacteria > Acidobacteriota > Aminicenantia > UBA2199 > UBA2199 > CAZOWT01. The sequence goes on along the minus strand of CAZOWT010000135.1, from coordinate 4,774 downwards.
GAATTCTATTCACTTCTTCTTCGGAGAGTTCAACTATTTTATCGGCAATGATTTTTGCCCTGTCTTCTTTGACCGGCATATAAAATCGGGCAATAACCCTTTTGGGATTGGGATAAAAACGAAAACTTTTCCTGTGTACCGGTATGGTCATTAGTAATTCTCCTCTTTTTTTTTCTTTTCCGTATAAAAAATGAACCCGGATGGGGTTTGAAAGTTGTTATTATATAACACTAGCCATTATTTGTAAATTGGCTGCATGATGGTATGGGTTTGATGGGATTTTTTTTGAGGTGGAAGTGTCTGCTGGAATGCGCCCTTATTTTTCCGCCCGAATTTCAAAATATGGTAAATTCGGATTCCGGGGACGGGAAAATCCTGAATACTGTTGGCGGTTAATCGATTCGAATGGCTTCGAAATACAGTTTCCGGGGATTTCTCTGGGAATATACCTTGAACCAGTCGGAACCGATAAACTGAAGGACCGATGTGGAAAATGTCACCGGTCTCCCGTTCTTGAATATGCAGCGGCACAAATATGACTTTTTATATTTCTTTATCTTTAGAATGGCATATAGAAACTCATTGCTGAATGGTTTTTGAGAACTTTTGTACTGGTAAAAATTGAAGCCAAACAGTTTTCGGTCCAGCTGCCCGGTAAATTCGAATACATACTGGCTGTCCTGAATTTGCCATTGTCCGATGATCAGTTTTAAAGTGTCTGGATCCGGTTCGGCGATATCGGAAAAATTTTCCGCCTGAAGAAGATTGGCCATAAAAAGAAATAAAATGGAGGATAGTATTATTTTTATCTTCATTTAATTCTTATTACCTCACCGAAGGGAAAAAAGTCAAATGAAATAAAATTTTTACCGGTTTTTTCTTTTTTAGCGGCGTTTTTTATGTTATGGTGAGGAAAAAAATAGGAAATGACCATGATTTTCAAACCAGCTGTACTGAAATCCCTTCCGTTGATGAATCGCTTTATCCGCTCTGCCGCCTGCGAATACATGGCGGATGAAACCGGGGTTCCCGGACCCGGGTTCGTCGAATTGTATGGGAAATTATCAAAGGAAAAAATCGGGATGGTGATTACCGGATATTCCTACGTGATGACCGATGGAAAGTCCAATCCCGGTCAGTCCGGGATATATGCCGATGAATTGATTCCGGCCTGGAAAAATGTTACCAGATTATTCGAGAATTCGAAAACGTTATTTTTGCTTCAGATCGTCCATGGGGGCAGACAGGTCCGCCCCAAACATCACACCGGATCCATACTCGCTCCTTCAGCTGTTCCTGATCCTGCCTACAAGACCGAGCCACAGGAGATGACGTCGTCGCAGATCCGGGAAGTGATACGGGCGTTTATTCAGGCCGCTGTCCGGGCGGAAATGGCAGGATTTGACGGCATTCAACTGCATGTGGCCCACGGTTACCTGTTGAACCAGTTCATATCACCCCATACCAACCGCCGGCATGACGAATATGGGGGCAACCAAAAAAAGAGAACTCGGGCGGTTACCGATATCATCAGCGGAATCAGAAAAACGGTGAATGACCGGTTTGTCATTTCGGCCAAATTAAACGGAGAAGATTTTATCAATGGAGGGCTTTCGCTTCTTCAGGCCCTTGCCTCTGCCAAATTGATGAAAAATGCCGGCCTTGATTTTATCGAGGTTTCCGGTGGAATGGCGGAATCCGGACCGGTGTCAGTCAGGAAGAACATTGATTCTCTTGACCAAGAAGGATATTTCCGGGACCATGCCCGGGCCATCCGCCGGGAAACGGGTATTCCCACCGCTGTGGTGGGTGGTTTCAGGACGCTTTCCCTGATGCAGGATGTCATAGAAGCCGGTGACGCCGATTTTATCAGTTTATGCCGTCCGTTTATCCGCGAACCTGGTATCGTTTCCCGTTTCCAGTCAGGCAAACAAAACCGGGCATCCTGTATTTCCTGCAACCGGTGTTTCAATCCCCGGGGGTTGAAATGCTGGCAGGTTTCCTGATCTGGCCGAGGTGATGGCCGGTTTTCAATTTTTTTTGTGAAAAAACCTTCATTTACCTTTTCCGGGGAGTCTGTATTTTCCGATAATTTCCCTGACCTTCATTTTGTAAGTCCTGCCAATGGGGATAATGGTGTTGTGGATGGTTATTTTATTTTCGCTGATTTTTTCGATCCGGTGAATGGCCACGATATACGATTTGTGAATCCTGATAAATAAGGTCTGCGGCAGTATTTTTTCCAGCCGGGTCAGGGTATCGGCAATCAATATTTTCCGTTCCTGGGTAAATATCTTTACGTAGTTTCCATAACCCTGAATATACTGTATGTCCTGGTATCTCATTTTCAAATGGGTCTGATCGGCTTTTAAAAAAATGAAATGGTTTTCCGGATTGGGGATGTTTGAAATCCGGAGATTATCGGCTTCCGGAATTCTTATTTTGTTGATGGCTTTCAGGAATCTTTCAAAGGAAATCGGTTTGAGCAGATAATCCACCACCGCGTATTCATAACCTTCCAGGGCATATTCGGAATAAGCGGTGGTTAAAATGACCTGGGGAGGGTTGTTGAGTGTTTTTAGGAAGTCAACCCCGCTCAAATCCGGCATTTTAATATCCAAAAACATGACATCAACCTGATGTTGAAGCAGATATGAGGAGGCCTCCGGGGCATTGCTGCAAATACTGATCAGTTCGAGTGACGGTACGGAAGCAATATATTTCTCCAAAACTCGCTGGGCCAGCGGTTCATCATCGATAATCATACACTTTATTTTCATGGTCCGATTTCCAGACTAACCTGAAAGGATGAATTTCTTCTGCCTATATTTAAATTATGGCTTTTGGGATAAAGCAATTCAAGTCTTCTTTTTACATTTTTTAATCCGGTGCCCGGCCGGATATTCGCAAGTTTCTGCCGGGTGTTGTTTTCGGTCAAAAATATTAATTTGCTTTTGTTGATGATGAGCTGAATATGAACAAAAAAATGGCCGGTTGTGGTTTTGGCGCCATGCTTGAAGCAATTCTCAACAATCGGGATAAAAATCATGGGCGGGATCATCCGCTTATCCGGATTCCCTTCAACCGTGAATCGGATATCGCTGCCTGACGGGAGTCTCAGTTTTTTCAGGGTCAAATAATTCTCAATGAAATCAATTTCTTTTCTCAGGGGAACTTCCTGACTGATTGAACTCTCGAACAGATATGACATCAGATCAGACAATTTTTTGATTACCGCCGGCAGGTTAACGGCATTGTCCAGGCTCAGAGAATAGATGTTGTTCAGGGTGTTGAAGAGGAAATGGGGATTAACCTGGGATTTTAAAAGTTGCAGTTCGGTCTGCAGTTGCCGGGATTTGATTTCCTGCAGTTGAATTTTTTGTTTGAAACCATCCTTTACAATTTTCATGGAGGTGGAAATAATGAGGATGGAGATGACTTCGATGATATTTTTTAAGATCGGATCTGGTGAATTGAGGAATTTGACGTTGTATAAGTTGGTCAGGATACTTATTATAACGATGATAACCAATAAGAAAAATCCATAAAAAAAGAATTTCTTTTTTTTAAAAAAGGCATCGAGAATGAAGAAATGAAGGTCGACGGGCAGCGGAAGATAAAAGAAATATAAATAAACATTCCACCTGATGTTTTCCGGTTCCATGGGCCCGATCAAATAAAAAAATAAGAAATAAGTGAGAAGCCACCAGTAAACGTGAATAGCGATACGGCTTTTTATGATTCTTCCGCCTATTTTCTTTGAGGATTTCAGTGGGTTCATTTTAAAGCAGGCTATCCTGATAAATTTGAATTGTTGTTGACAGGAAATGTTCATCTTCCCGCTGCGCCAGCGAAAACCGATCCCTGAAAAATGTCTGCATTTTTTTTTCTATTTCTCCGGAGTCAAAGGAAAGGTGTTGCGATTTGTCGGTTCTGATTATTTCCAGCAAAAACAAAATCCCTTTTTCGTCAGAGATGCACTTTATTTTTCCGGAAACCGGTTTTCCGGCGCCGTGGCTGATACCGGTGAGAATTTTTTCAGTCAGGAAAACCAGAACCAGAGGAATTATTTCAATTTGCAGGTTGCCATTAACTTCGATGGCCAGCCGGTATCCGCTTAATTGATGCTCCAGGTTCAGGTATTCCCTGATATGGCCGATCTCTTCGGCCAATTCGATCCTTTCTTTTTTTGAAACTTCCATGGTGTGGCGAAGCATGTCGGAAAACTGCAGGATCAGTTCTGGTATTCGGGAAGATTTTACCAGGCTGAGCCGATAGAGCTGATCCAAGACTCTCAGCATGAATCCGGTATTGATTCCCGATTTTACCATTTCCAGTTCAGCCTGCAGCTGGTTGGCCTGGTTCAGCTGCTTTGATATGCGCTGGTTGAAATTGCTTTTCAGGAATTTTAATCCGGTGGTCAGCATGATAAAAATGGACACGGTCATGGTGAAGGAAAACAATCCGTTAGAGGCTTGCATTTTTTGGCTAAACAACGAACGGAAAATTGAGGCGGAGATCAATATCAGCAGGAGTGCCAGGATGAAATAGAAGGGGTATTTCTTTTTATTGAAAAATTTTTCAAGTAAAAAAAAATGAAGATATACGGGGAAAGGAAGAAGCCCGGAAAGAACAACCAGATTTAAATCTGAAATGACATGAAAGGTGCCGGACTGGTTAAAAATTGCCATTCCGGAATAAACCACCGACCAGAAAAGCAGATGATGAAAGTACCGGCTTGAAATAATCTGTTTAATCCGAACCAATAACGTCA
>CAZOWT010000134.1:0-8130 GCA_964583345.1 uncultured Clostridia bacterium | reverse complement strand
CGTCTTCCCTCATCGGTTATTCGTAAAACTTCGCTGAGTTTGGCGACCTTGATTGAGCCGTCTTGCGTTTTCCACAGCAATGTTGACGAATTATTGACAACCTCCGTTCCATTCAGAAGAAAGAATACGAATAACAAAAAAATTGATAGCACAGCCTGTTTTGATGACATGGACAATCCTCCATAGAATGTAATACGTTGAAAAATCAAAAAAAACCGGTGAAAATCAATTTTAATCCGTTTTAAACAATATTCTCCCTTATCCCCATTTTTTCAAAAAAAAAGGGGGCCACCCATAAGAAGATCAAACATGAGGGCAAGAATGCAATCAAATATGCCACCTTCCCCACTTGATTCCCTGCTCAACATTTTTAAAAGAATGAATGAAACGTACTGCTCAGCCTGTCAGGAAAGGGGAATCAATTTCCAATCGACTCAGAATTGTGCATCCAGTCCCAGGACGACGCAACCCTTGTACCCGGCACCGATTTCACCAAAAACACCGATTTTTTTCCCAAAGCGGAAACCAAGAACCTGCAGGTTGAAAGTCAGGAAAGTATCATTCCGGGTATCGGTTTCCGTGAGTCCGATATAGATTCCCCGGCGCAACCTCAAACCGATTCCTCCGACCGAATACATTTGAAAGCTTTTATTCAATATCCAGTAGTAAACCACCTCGCCGGCAAAAATATAATTGTTCTCCTTGAAGGTTCCTTCGTGCACACCCATTTCGACAAGGTCACCGGTGGTGGTATAGGTTCCGATAGCCGGACCGAAACCAAACCGATTCCCTCCCGGAAAAAAATGATAGGTCAGGAAAGTCGCCCCGGAAAACTCCATGTTCTCCTTGCCAAATAATCCGAACGTAAGGGTAATATCTATGATATCTTCAAAAATATCACCCATTTGATCCAGGGTAACGACACCGTAGGAAAGCGAAAGATCGTGTTTTCGTAACTGGGAAAAAACCGAGGGTGAACCAATAATAAAAATCAGGATCACCACAAAAAATGTCCTAATAACTTTTTTTATTTTCATATATTTAACCTCCATTGGCTGCCGAAAAACATGACGCGTCATTGTAGCAAATAATATAGAAAAAGGAAAGCTCGAATTGACTCATTAAAGATGTACTACATTAGGTTTTTCGCTATTCGATCTTCTCCACGATCGACGCGGGAGCAGGAGCCAATTTGATCGTCGACCATATTTTGAGACGTTTGAGTTTGTTCATTCCCATTCCCGCCGGAGGACGCATTCCCAGACCGCCACCGGGAATATTCCCACCCGGCCCTGCACCTATCCTGACACCGTTTCCACTACTGTCAGGCCGTAATTTATTGTCGTCAGGACGTTTCATTTTCGGGGTTTCGAGTCCGATTCCCAATTCAAAGGGATTTTCTATGTCAATATTAAAATTATATTCCTTCTTGTGTTTCAGAGGAACCTTGAATTCGCAGACCAGGAGTCCAAATTTCAACTCAGCATGAACCGCCAAACCTTTCAGCTGTTCGATCGGTTTCCTGAGTCCCTTTTGCTCACCATCTCTCAGGATTTCAATTTCATCCAGTGTATTATAAAAGGCACTCAGAATCTCATCTGCAACCGGCCGCATTCCATGCGGGATGTCACCGGCATCCTTCCTGTTGATTCCCACCGGGAATTTAATTCCTTTGGATTTTTGCTTTCCACCATGAGGATCGAACCAGATTATCAGACCCTGTGTCATGACCTGCGTTTGCAGGGAAGGTTCCCCGCAGGCCAGACAAATATAAAGAAAATTATCATCATTCCGCACCCCGACCGATATTTTCTTTTTTACCATATAGATCAATGCATCCTCCCAATCATTTATTTTCCCATCGATTTCTATGTCGTGATTTTTCCAATGGCTTGATAATTTAACGTTTCCACAACTGGTTGTAGTCAAAAACAAGATAATTACGAAAACGAGTAATTCAATCATCCCCAAATTAAAAAAAACGTAGGTCCCTTTTGGTTGAATCTTCATGCTTATTCTCCTTAAAAAGGAAATGTATATACCTCTTTTTTTAAATACCCTGAATCATTCATTCGGATCATTTCAGGCGATGTTATCAAACCGTCTAATTAGGAATAAGAAACGGTCATACCCAGTATGAGTTTATGATTTTTGATTTAGTTTCACTTGAAGACTTGCTTGCGAATTTTGTTACAATTTGTTACAAATTTGGGGTGCTTGACTTCAATAAAATAAAAAACATAACAAAATGAAAGATACTAAAATTTTCTACTGGTCACCTTTTGATCACCTTTTTGGATTTTAGAAGTTTTCCCAAATTCTCTAATTTCTGATAACTATTTTATAATAAGGATTTTGAGAAAGCCGATGGGGAGAGTCGAACTCCCGACCTTTTGATTACGAATCAAGCGCTCTACCAACTGAGCTACATCGGCTTAGGGAGAGATTATATCCCGAAACGGGCTTGACTTCAAGAGTGGATAAAGTGAAGATGGGTAGATGGGAAAATGGGGGAAAATAGCCTCCATTAAACTATTGAATATTCACATATCCCTTTCCTGACCGATCACACCGGTCGCGCGAGGGGATATCTCCGGAGTGTGCCCCGGAACGAGTGCGGAATGTCCGCGCGAGTGAGGACCGGAGGCGGAAATTGAGCGCAATTTCCGGCGTTAGTGAAGGAGATATCCCCGGAAGCGGCTGGAAAAATACAATTATTATTTTATATTTTCCAGGGTCGTCAGAACCTTTTCTGCCATTTTATCTTGAAATTCGGCCAGTTGGTTGGGGTTGCGTTTTTGCTTCAGAAAAGTTTCAGTTTCCCGGAAAATTTCCTGTTCGGTTTCCAGAATCCGGGGCAAAAACCCGGTTCCGTCCCGGTTGACCAGCCGGTTGATTTTCAAATAGTATTCCCGATCCGGCACACCCCAGGGATTGGCGGTTTTCTTGATGCGGTAACTCTGCTCGTAAATGGGGGCATCCTTTCCCTTCCAGAGGGAATCAGGCACCTGGCCGGCTTCCACCCACAGGGGGATGGCAATCGATGAAATGGGCTCACCCAGGATTACCCAGAAGGTGGCCAAAGAATGTTCATCGCCCGGTTTTTTCCCGGAGATGACCACCGCGGCCGAGGTGTAGGGCCGGTTGATGCAGTCCCGGTAATAGATCCACACCGGCGGATCGGCCGGAACCGTTTCCAGGTCTTTCAAGGTCGGCTGCCTGATCAGCATGTTTCCCAGGTCCCGGGAAAAATTCCGCAAAATCAATGGCGGGGAGAATTTTTGGCCCGGCTGCTCGCTGAACAAGCGGGTGGCCCGCTCGAAACGCAGGAACCCGGCCCCCTCGCCCTTCTCGCCGCTGCGGGCGAAATTGGTATTGATCAGGTATCTCCGGTCGGCATCGACCGCATCCAGTTTGCTGATACCGTGGTTGTACACCTCGAAAATAACCGCGTTCCCGGACCCGTCGATCACCCCGAAATTGGCCCAGCTTCCCAGGGACGCCCCCAGATTTTTTTGCAGGTAGTGCTCGAAATCATCCGCGGTCCGGCAGGTTCGCAGGGCATCGGCCATGATCTGGCCTTCAAGGTCCTTCATTTCCTTATCCTTTTCAGGCAGGTTGTAGGCCACCGAGTTCATGATCCCGAATCCCGTTGAATTCAGGCCGGCATACACCCACCTTCCCGATGTCTCTTCGGCATTGACCAGGCCGATATAACTGAAGGGAACCTCATTAACGAAAATCACCTTGTTGGATATAAAATCCGTATCCCGGTTCTTCCAGAGCAGGGGACGCCCATCAGCCGACGCCTCGGGCCGGATTACCGCAGTTGTGCAGGCCCCTTCCGGAACCGGAAAAGCGGCAAAAATCATAATGGCGAACCAAAAAATAAGGATATGCGCAATGGTTTTCATATTTATTCTCCGGACCTATTTTAATGGCAATTAAGTGATTCGTCAAATCACAATATTTTCATTTAGCTCTAGGTTAAATGCCACATAGGTCGCGCGAGGGAATTTCTTCGGAGCGTGCCCCGGAACGAGCGAGGAATGCCCGAGCGAGTGAGGACCGGAGGCGGGAATGGAGCACCATTGCCGGCGTTAGCGAAGAAGATATTCCCGGAAGCGACCGAAGAACGGGCTTGCGCAAACAGTCTCCTCCACTTTACCCGAAAATGCGCTCATTTTCGGGAGCCTTCCGCCAATTTTATCTTAGATCATAAGTGAAAACGGAAAACGCATTCGCGTTTACCCAAATTTCACCCCTTATTTTGGATGAAATTCAAGCCGTTTCGGAGATTGTTTGCTCCGCCCGCTCTTTGCTCACGCCGGGTCACGGAAGAAATCCCCTCGCGCGACTGCAGCTATCAATACACCTGGTTAATACTGACATTTTTTATTTCGAATTTTGAAAATTTGGATTTGTTTCGGATTTCGTACTTGGGATTTCGGATTTTCTATTCTTTCTCATGACTTATGACTCCTGATATCCAAAACCAGGGAACGACCTTCACTCCTGTTCAAAAGCGTTTTCGATGTGGTTGATCTCGACTTCTTTTCCCCGGAAGAGGACTGATATAACATCAAACCGGATCTGCAGGTCCCGAAAAGCCTTGCGGGAAGCCAGCAGTTTCGCTCCCCGGATCATCCGTTTCCTTTTTTTGGCATCCACAAACTCTTCGGGAAAACCGAAAGCATCGGAACGGCGGCTCTTGACCTCGACCAGGCAGAGGGTATCCCCTTTCCGGGCGATCAGGTCGAACTCCACCCCCCCGACCCGTTCGTTCCGCTTCAGAACAGAATACCCCTGGCGGATCAGGTATTTTTCCGCCCGGGCTTCTCCCTTCGGTCCCAGGGAAGCGGTTTTGGAATCCAATTGACTACAAACGGGTTTTCTTTTCGACCATCCGGATATTCAGCTTTTCCAGCTCATCCAGCACCAGGGTGTAGATTTCCTTCTGGATGGGAATCTGGACCCCGGTCAGCTTTATCCTGCCTTCGGCCATCAGTCTTACGCCGATGCCCAGGGGCAGGCTGACGGTTCGGGCCATGGAACTGTCGCCATGCGGGATGCCGTAATCAATCAGGGTGGAGGTGATCCGGTCCCGGGTTTTATCGGCATTTTCGATGACAAAGGTATGCTTCATGACGATCATGTCCTTTTCCCCGGGCTTGTAGAACAGTTTTTCCTGCAGACGGGCGCTCAGGACATCCAGGCGGTTTTCGGCATCCGGCACAATGTCGTTCCCGAAAAGGCCCAGCCATTCCAGCCGGTGCATGATGTCGGAATTCTGGGAAATGCCGGATTTTTCGGCCACCGCGGCATCCACGTCGCTTTCCGGGTCCACCCCGGCCGTTTCGGCCATCATCTGCCGGTAGGTTTTGCCCTTCAGGCCGGGAACCGGGGTTTCATCCACCAGGCCCAGGTCCACGATTTTCTTAAAGGTCTCGCACCAGCCGATATTCCGGTAGGTCCCCCGCATCACGGTTTCCGCGTCATCCAGGCCGTAGAGTTCCCGGTAGGGCAGCGAATCCCGGTTGGGATAAATTTCGAATTTTCCCAGCCCTTCGATATTTTCCACCCGGACATTTAAAAACAGGTCCTTTCCCTGGATTTCCACGATCTTGCCGTTTTCCAGGTAGCGGGCCGAATTCCGGGAAGCCAGAACCACCCCGCGGGGGCTCCAGGAAAATTTATAGCCAAAGGGATTGTCGTTGTCATCGGGAGCCGGCAAGCCTCCGGTCACCGAATAAAAATGGACCACCCTGCCGCCGGCCGCATGCACGGCATCGATAATCTTCATGGCCGACATATGGTCAATGCCCGGGTCCACGCCGATTTCATTCAAAAAAAGCAGGCCCTTATCCCGGACCGGCTTATCCAGTTTTTTCATGCCTTCGCTCACATAAGAGGTGGTGGCCATATTCCGTCCGCATTCCAGGCAGAGCGCGGCCACCTTCTGGTGATGAATCCAGGGCAGCAGGCTGACTGCGATATCATGTTGCTCGATCAATTTTTTCAAGGCATCGTGGTCATCGACCAGCAGCTGCCGGGCGGTTCCGTTTTTGTACCCCTCGACCAGTTTCTCAGCCTTGCTGACTGTCCGCGAGGCCACGGTCACCTGCAGGCCGTGATCCAGCAAATATCTCACGCCGGGTTTGCTCACCAGCCCGGCACCCAGTACCAGTACCTTTTTCATGTCGTCCTCCTGCCTAAAAATTCCTTCATGTATTCGAACCCGGGGGTAAAATTGCCCCGGTGCAAAATCAGGCCTTTCTTGATTTCATCGGGCAGCTTCAACCGGGAAAAATCCTGGTGGTAATCAGCCGAAACGATCTCGTTGACAAACGCTTTCAGAACAGAGGAAAAATATTCCGAGGACTCCCGGGGAAACTCGCAGGGCAGGTTATCAACGGCCATCACCGTAACCCCCCTTCTCTGCACCCCGTCCTTGAAATCATCCTTTTCCGGAAAATAGGTAAAACAGGGATTATCCGGCTTGGTGGCCTGGTGGGTAATTTCAATGGAACCGTCGATATCACAGCTGATGTCCCCGATCACCCGCAGGTTCAGGTTCGAACTCAGCACCGTACTGTCCTTCAGCCAGGACTTGGTCACCAGCCGGGGGTACCTGTCGGTCCAGAAAATGCAGTTGGTCAGCACCTGAAGATACGGGAGGTAATCGCTGAAACGGGACTCATAGCGCTCGGGGTGCTGGAAATAGTCCTGCAGGGCAAATTCTCCCTCCAGGGGCCGCATCATGTCCTCCTCCTTGAATACCACCTTGAAAATATTCTGGTTGTCCTGGCCAAAGCTCTCGAACATCTCCAGCAGGGTTTGGGCGGAAATCACCTTGTGGGGAAGCAGGTCAAAAATCTCCTGGGCGCCCCGGGACACGTTGCCGTACCCGGCAAACCCGATCACCATCGGGCTCAGGTCAAGGGGAAGGCCGCGGCCGGCAATTTCTTCGCCCACACGCCGGATTTCCGCTTTGGCCTGTTCCAGGGAGGAATACTGGTACGCCTGGCGGATATGCTCAAAAGGGGTTTCGAACCCCTGAAGTTTCAGCTTCTGGCCGAAGGCGTGAAGGGTTTCGATCATCCCGGCCAGGCCGGCATACTCGCCGAAAAACAGCAACCGCTGGTTTTTCTGGTTCTGGATCTTTTCATAATCGATGAGGTTGGTTTTCAACCGCATAAGCTTGTCCAGCATCTTCAGGTTATAGGACTGTCCCTTGATGGTATGGGAGAAAAACACATAAGTCCGGTCCTGGCGGAGGAGCTGCTCCGGGATTTCCTTGACGGCAAACACCACGCTGGCCGGTTCCAAATCTTCTGAGATTTCCGCGCCGGCCCGGCAATAATCCTCATCCGGAAATACCCGGATGGCCGATGGCTGGACAATGACCCTGATGCCGTATTTTTCCTTCAGCTCCTTTACATGCGCGGGCGTCAGGGGTGCGCGTTTTTCCCACTCGTTCTTATCTTCTCTTCTGATTCCGATGGTTTTCATGAGTTTACGCTCCAATATTTTTAAAAATAATAGAGAAATGTATCAGAGTCCCGGGTTCAAGTCAACTGCTTCAGGGGTAAAATCTCCCCCGGTCCCTACTTTCGCTTCAGTTTTTTCTCGATTTCCTCACGGGTAATCCGGGTGATGATGGGCCGCCGATGGGGACAGAAATTCGGGTTGGAGGTCCGGAACAGATCGCCGACAATCTGCCTCATCTCTTCCGGATAGAGACGGTGGTTAACCTTGATGGAACTCTTGCAGGCGATTTCCGAAAACACCCGGTCCTCCAGCTGTATGTCCTCTCCCTCCTCGAGGTGGAGGATGGCCAGGACCACATCCCTGACCAGCCTCTCCTCCAGGATCCGGGGGAATTTTTTCACATCATAGGCATTCCCGCTCAGGGCCCGGAGTTCAAATCCCATCCGTTCCAGCAGGTCCAGCCGGTCATTGTCCAGGGCGATTTTTTCCGAGGGGGTGAGTTCAATCACCAGGGGAAACAGGGGTGTTATCGATACCACTTTCCGTTCCCGGTACTGGCCTTTAATCCGGTCAAAATGAATCCGCTCATGGGCATTGTGCTGGTCAATGACCAGCAGTTCACCGTCTTTTTCCACCAGG